>DAOTYS010000036.1:0-25480 GCA_034434575.1 Thermoflexales bacterium | reverse complement strand
GGTTGCCTGGCTATGACCGCGAGTTGGATGTGGTGGCCGTTGCGCCGGATGGCCGCATCGCTGCGTTTGCGCTGGGCTGGGTCGATCCGCGAACCGGCGTCGGCGCGTTCGAGCCGGTCGGCGCGCACGCCGACTTCCGACGCATGGGGTTGGGCCGGGCGGTGTTGATCGAAGGCATGCGACGGATGCAGGCGCGCGGCTGCCACACTGCCTTCGTCATGTGCGAGGGCAACAACGCCGGCGTCAATCAGTTTTATCAGTCGGCCGGCTTCAACCTGATTCGCCGGGATTTCGACTATGTTCGCCGAGAGCGCCTTTAGCATGGAGAATTCGACATGTCCATTCTGACCGCAACCAACATCGGCCAGTCTTTCGGGGCGTTTGATGTCTTTCGCGGCGTCAACGTCAGCATTCCCAACGGCGGCAAGATCGGCCCGGTGGGGCCGAACGGCATTGGCAAGACCACGCTGCTGTTGATTCTGGCCGGCATCGCCCAACCGTCTGCCGGCAGCGTGCGCATTGCGCGGGGCCGCCGGCTCGGCTATCTGCGCCAGGAGGCGATCGAGGCGTTTGCCCAGCGCGAGAACACGGTATACGGCGAGATGCTGACCGTGTTCGCCGGCTTGCGCGACCAGCAGCGCCGGCTGCACGAGATGGAGGAGGCCATTGCCAACGGCGACGAGTCGCTGCTCGACGCCTACGGGGCGTTGCAAGACGAATTCGCGCAGGCCGGCGGCTACGACTACGAGGTGCGCATCCAGAGAACCCTCGACGGCCTGGGCTTTGGCAAAGAGCAGTGGGATATGCCGCTGGCGCATCTGAGCGGCGGCCAAAAGACCCGCGCGCTGCTGGCCCGGCTGCTGCTTGAACAGCCGGATTTGCTCATCCTCGACGAGCCGACCAACCACCTTGACGTGGACGCCATCGAATGGCTGGAAACGACCTTGCGCAACTGGCAGGGCGCTGTGCTGATTGTCAGCCACGACCGCTACTTCCTCGACCGCACCGTGGACCACATCTGGGAGATGAGCCGCGGCGGCATCGAGGTGTACCGGGGCAACTACAGCGCCTACCTCATGCAGCGCCAGGAGCGATGGGAAGAGCACAACATGCTCTTTGAACGCGCGAAGGCGCACTTCGACAAGGAAATGGCCTTCATCAAGGCCAATATCCCGAACGGCGCGCTCGACCAGGCGCGCGGCAAGCTCAAACGCCTGACGCGCCAGGTGATGGCGATCGAGCAACTGGGCGTGATGGCGATCAAAGACAAGCAGTGGTCGGAGATTGCGCCGATGATGGAATCGCGCGAGGCGCCGTGGGGCGTGGCCGAGGCCGAACAACGCGTGAAGGCGCTCACGCCCCCGGCGCGCCCGCCGCAACTCAAGGTGAATCTCAAGCCGGCGCGCCGCAGCGGCAACCGCATCCTGCGCACACACGGGTTGACCGCCGGCTATCCTGGCAACCCATTGTTCACCGCTGATGACATCGAGCTGTGGCGTATGGAATGCGCGGCGTTGATCGGGCCGAATGGCGCCGGCAAGACCACTTTCCTCAAGACGATCATGGGCGAACTGCCGCCGCTGAAAGGCAAAGTGGAGCTGGGCGCCAGCCTCGAGATCGGTTACTTTGCTCAGGCGCATGATGCGCTCAATTCCGATAATACGGTGCTGGAAGAATTGCTGGAGCACTTCGACCGGCTGGGCAAAGATCGCTCGGTTGGACAGGCGCGCAATTATCTGGTGGCCTATCTGTTTCGCGGCGACGACATCTACAAGACGATCAACCTGTTGAGCGGCGGCGAGCGCGCCCGGCTGGCGCTGGCCATCCTGGCGCTGCGGGGCGCGAACTTCCTGTTGCTCGACGAGCCGACCAACCACCTCGATATCCCGGCCCAGGAAGTGCTGCAAGAGGTCCTGGAGCGTTTCGACGGCACTGTGCTGCTGGTGTCGCACGATCGTTACCTGGTCGATCATCTGGCGACGCAAATCTGGGAGTTGCGAGACGGCCGGCTGCGTGTGTTCAACGGGCCGTATCAGGCGTTTCTGGCCGACCGCGAACGGCAGACGCAGGCTGCCCGGCAGGCAGCAGCGCAACAACGCGCCGAGGCCAGACAGCAGGATCGACAGAGCCGCAAGCAGGACAACGCCGCCCGCAAGCGCGCCCAGCAGGCCGCCCAGATCGAGGCGCAGATTCATCATGCCGAGAAAATGCTGGAGACGCTGACCCGCGACCTGGAAATGGCCGGGCGCAACGGCGCGTTCGACAAGATCCAGCGGCTGAGCGCCGAGTACGCCGCGCACCAGGGCAAGCTCGAGACGCTGTTGGCAGAATGGGAAAAGGTGGCCGCCAATGGAAATGACTAAACACGTTGCCGGTCATACCGGCTGGGGAGCGTGCGCGCGATGTTGAAGCAATACAGCTATGCCGAGCGGCCCGATCTGATCAGCCAGGTGCGCGAGTTCATCCCAAAGTCGTGGCCCGAGTTCATGCTCCAGGACCCCATCGCCGACCGGCTGTGGGGCCGCATGGAGCGCGAGTTCGCCGGCTTCCAGTTCACCCTGACCGACGACGACCGGGTAGTGGCGATGGGCAATTGCATGCCGTTTGCCTGGGATGGCACACCGGAGGGGTTGCCGGCGCTAGGCTGGGACGGCGTGTTCCAGCAGTGCCTGCGCGACAAGGATGAGGGCCGCGCGCCGAACACGTTGTCGGCCTTGCAGGCCGTGGTTGCGCCGGGCGAGCAGGGCAAAGGGCTGAGCCGGCTGGTCATCGAAGCGATGAAGCAGATTGCCCGGCAACATGGGTTGACGCGCTTCGTGGCGCCGGTGCGCCCCAGCCTGAAAAGCGCCTATCCATTGACGCCCATCGACCGCTACGCGCGCTGGGCGCGCGCAGATGGCGCGCCCTTCGATCCCTGGATGCGCGCGCACTGGCGGCTGGGCGCGCGCGTCATCCGCATCGCCCACGACTCGATGACCATCAGCGGGCGCATCGCGGACTGGGAGTCGTGGACCGGCCTGCGCTTCCCGGAAACCGGCCCTTACATCGTGCCGGGCGCGCTCGTGCCGGTGCATATCGACACCGGGCAAGACGAAGGGTGCTACGTGGAGCCGAACGTGTGGATGGAGCATCCGCCCGTCATTGAGTGATTGAGTGATTGAGTGATTGAGTCATTGAGTCATTGGGCGATTGCCCGGTGAAGGAGACAACAAACATGGAAACGCTGACTGCAAGCTACGTGAACGCGATCGGGACGCCGGCCGTGGAGGGCTTGATTTTCCGCCCCTTCCGCCGCGATACAGATTACCCGTCCTATCTCGAAATGCTGAACGCGGCCTATCTGGAAGACAAGATCGACGCCGTGGAAACCATCGAGGGTCTGAGACACGAAGACAATCACCTGACCAACTGCGACCTGAACACCGATGCCCTTGTTGCCGACATCGGCGGCAGGGTGGTGGGTCAGGCGCGTGTCTCCTGGTGGGTCAACGATGTGGGCGAGCGTCTGTACGGCATCTGGGGCAACGTGCACCCGGCCTGGCGCGGCAAGGGCATCGGTCGCGCGCTGTTGCATTGGCAGGAACAGCGCGCGCGCGACATCGCAGCCGGCCATCCAAACGATCACCCGCGCGCGTTGCAAGCATGGACGATGAACAGCGCCGTGTCGCGCGCGCGCCTGCTCAAGCGCGCCGGCTACGAGCCGGTGCGCTATGGCTTCATGATGGCGCGCTCGCTCGAAGAGCCGATTCCCGACCTGCCGCTGCCGGCCGGCCTGGACGTGCGTCCCGTCCAGCCTGAGCACATGCGCGCGATCTGGGATGCTCTGGACGAAGCGTTCCGCGACCACTGGGGGCATCGCCCCGGCACGGAAGAGGACTACCAGCGCTTCATCGGTTGGCCCGACCAGACGCCCCAGTTGTGGCAGGTGGCCTGGGCCGGCGATCAGGTGGCCGGCATGGTGCTCAACACCATCTTCGAGCGCGAGAACATTGCCCTCAACCAGAAGCGCGGCTGGACTGATCCGATCTGCGTGCGCCGGCCCTGGCGCAAGCAGGGATTGGCCCGCGCGCTCATCATGCGCAGCCTGCGCTTGCTCGAAGAACAGGGTATGCTCGAGGCCTGCCTGGGCGTGGACACCCACAACCCGAACGGCGCGCTGCGCCTGTACGAGACCTGCGGCTACCGGCAGATCAACAGCAGCACGACGTACCGCAAGCCGCTCTGATGTGATTCGTATTGCGTGTTGCGTATTGCGTATTGCGTATTGAGTATTGCGTGCTGTGTGTTGTGCGCTGCCGACTTTGAGAAACATACTCTGCTAAATGCGCAATACTAAATACGAGATACGAGATACGAAATACGTTCTACGCAACACGCCTGGTTGAGGACCTATGGCAGCAGTCTACGAAGCGTTTGAAGAAGAACTGGATGAGGCCGCCGAGAAGCCGTTCAACTACGGCTACTTCAAGCGCCTGATGAAATACGTCAGGCCGTACTCGCGCGCGCTGCTCGTGGTCGGCCTGTTCGTCGTGGTGGGCACCGTCGCCAACCTGCTCGAACCGTATCTGATCGGCCTGATCGTCGATCTGGGCGTGATGAACAAAGACCTGACCCTGGTGTTCGAGCTGGTCGGCGTGCTGATCGTGTTTCGTTTTCTGGCCTGGGGCGCCGGCTATCTGCGCGTGTTCGCCATCGGCAGGATCGGCCAGAGCGTGCTGTACGACCTGCGCGCCGAGCTGTTCAGCCACATCCAGAAGCTATCGCTGCGGTTCTACGACAACCGGCCGGTTGGCAAGATCATGTCGCGCATCACCAGCGATGTCGGGTCGATCAACGAGCTGCTCAACGGCGGCGTGGCGACGATCATCGTGGAAGGGTTGAGCCTGGCCGGCATCGTCATCATCATGCTGCTCATCGACTGGCGCATGGCGCTGATTTCCTTCTGCATCACGCCATCGTTCTACTTCCTGTTTGGCAAACTGCAAAAGCGCATCGAAGGCGCCTGGACGAACGTGCGCAAGAGCGCCAGCAACATGAATGCCAACCTGAACGAGAGCGTGAACGGCATTCGCGTCACGCAGGCGTTCGGGCGCGAGGAACGCAATATCCAGCGCTTCGAGCGCATCAACCAGGTGAACCGCAACGCCAATGTGCGCGCGGTCAAGCTCGACAACCTGATCTGGCCGGCGGTCGAGCTGGTCGGCATCGTCGGCGTGTCGTTGCTGTTGTGGTTCGGCGCCAGTCAGGTGATTGCCGGCGCGATGACGCTGGGCGTGGTGCTCGCCTTCACCAACTACATCTGGCGCTTCTGGGGGCCGGTGAGCGCGTTGAGCAAAGTGTATTCGCAAGTGCTGAGCGCCATGGCGTCCGCCGAGCGCATCTTCGAGTTTCTGGACACCGAGCCGGAGATTCAGGACAAGCCCGGCGCGCTCCCCATGCCGCCGATCCAGGGCGAGGTGCGTTTCGAGGGTGTGCAGTTCAAGTACGAGGCAACCAGCAAGGCCGCTCTGCGCGGTGTCGATCTGCATGTCACCCCCGGCCAGACCGTTGCCATTGTCGGGCCGACCGGCGCCGGAAAAACTACCATCATCAACCTCATCATGCGCTTCTATGACCCCACCGAGGGCCGCGTGTTGATCGATGGTTACGACCTGCGCGACGTGCAACTGGCAACCCTGCGCAGCCAGATTTCGCTGGTGCTGCAAGACCCGTTCATCTTTAGCGGCAGCATCGCGGACAACATCCGCTATGGCCGGCTGGACGCGACACAAGAGGACATCGAAGCGGCCGCCAAAGCCGTCCATCTCGACGAGTTCATCAACAGACTGCCCGATAAATACGACCATGAGGTGGGCGAGCGCGGTTCGCGTCTCTCGCTGGGGCAGCGCCAACTGGTGTCGTTCGCGCGCGCGCTGCTGGCCGATCCGCGCATCCTCATTCTGGACGAGGCCACCTCCTCCGTGGATACGCAAACCGAGCGCATGATCCAGCAGGCGCTGGAAGTGCTGTTGAGGGGGCGCACCGCCTTCGTGATCGCGCACCGGCTCAGCACTGTGCGCAACGCCGATGTCATCCTGGTGATGCAGGAAGGTCAGATTGCCGAGCAGGGGTCGCACGATGAATTGATGGCGCAGCGCGGGTTGTATTACCGGCTGGTGACATCTCACGATCGCGCGCCGGCGCCTGAGCGTGTCGCCGTTGCCTGAGCCTGTCGAAGGCAACGGCAGCGGCGGCTTCGACAGGCTCAGCCACCGCAGGCTCAGCCACCGCAGGCTCAGCAGCCCGCCATCGCCGCCATTTGTCCTACAATGCGCGACGAGGCAGGCAGAGCATGACAGGCACACGCGTTGCGATGGCGATCGCCGCGCATCCCGACGACATCGAGTTCATGATGGCCGGCACGCTGCTGGTGTTGAAGCAGGCCGGCTATGACATCCACATGTGGAACCTGGCGAACGGCCATTGCGGCACTGCCACCCACGATCGGGCCGACATCATCCGCCTGCGCGCGGAAGAGGCGCAAGCGTCCGCGCGCGTGGCCGGCGCCGTCATGCATCCGCCCATCGCCGACGATCTGGCGATCTTCTACGAGCCGGGGTTGCTGGCGCGCGTGGCCGCCGTGATCCGCGAGGTCAAGCCGGCCATTCTGCTCATCCCCTCACCGCAGGACTACATGGAGGATCATTCCAACACCTGCCGGCTGGCAGTCACTGCCGCCTTTGCGCGCGGTATGCGCAACTTCGAGACGCAGCCGCCCAGGCCAGCGTGGAGCGGCGACACCGTGCTCTATCACGCCATGCCACATGGCCTGCGCGATGGACTGCGCCGGCTGATCCGGCCCGAGTTGTTCGTCGACATTGGGCCGGTGATGCCCGTCAAGCGCGACATGCTGGCCCGGCACCGCACGCAAAAAGACTGGCTGGATGTGAGCCAGGGCATGGGGTCGTATCTGGACGAGATGGAAAATCTGTCCCGCGCAGTGGCGCGCATGTCGGGGCGATTCGAGTTTGCCGAAGGCTGGCGCCGGCACGCCACCCTGGGATTCGCGGCACCAGAGGCCGATCCGCTGACCCAGGCCCTGGGCGCGCGCTGCTGGATCGACCCGGCCTACGAAAAATCGCTGGCCGGATAGTCGGTAGTATTGGGGCGCAGGAGAATCCAATGTCACATCCACTCGAAGCCTTGATGATCGGCGCCGGCGGGCGCGGCATGCACGCCTATGGCCCCTATGCGCTGGCGCACCCCGACGAGATTCGCATGGTCGCAGTGGCCGAGCTGGATGACGACCGGCGCGCACGCTTCGCCGCGTTGCACGGCATCCCGCCCGATCGCCAGTTCAAGACCTGGCAGGACGCCCTGGCTCGCCCGCAACTGGCGCAGGCGGCGCTAAATTGCACGCAGGATCAGATGCACGCCGATTCGACCGTTGCGCTGCTCGAAGCCGGCTACGACGTGTTGCTGGAAAAGCCAATGGCGACCACGCTGGCCGATTGTGTTCGCCTGGTCCGCGTTGCCGAGGCGCGCCGTCGCACGTTGCAGATCTGCCACGTCCTGCGTTTCACGGCGTTCTTCTCGGCCCTGTACGACATCGTGAACTCTGGCCGATTGGGCCGCATCATCACCGTCGATCACCGCGAGAACGTGTCGTACTGGCACATGTCGCACAGCTTTGTGCGCGGCCACTGGCGCAACGAGGGCCTGTCCAGCCCCATGATCCTGGCCAAGTGCTGCCATGATCTGGACATTCTGTTTTGGATCATCGGACAGCCGGCCCGGCGTCTCAGTTCATACGGCGCGCTGACGCACTACCGCGCAGAGAACGCGCCGGCCGGCGCACCGCTGCGGTGCACTGACGGCTGCCCGGTCGAGCAGACATGCCCGTGGTACGCGCCGCTGTTGTATGGCGCGGTCGAGGGCCTCGCCCCGCGCTCCGAATGGATTGCCCGCGCGCTGGACGGCGGCGACACGGCCCAATCGCGCCGAGAGGCGCTGAAGACCAGCCCGTATGGCCGGTGCGTCTACCACTGCGACAATGACGTGGTCGATCATCAGGTCATCCTGATGGACTTCCCCGGCGACGTGACGGTGACGTTCACCATGCACGGCCACTCTGACACCGAAGGGCGCACCATGCGCTGGGACGGTGCGCGCGCCACGCTGTACGGCGACTTTTCGGACGGCCGGCCGCACGAGTTGCGCATCCACGAGCATGGCGGCGCAGTCGAGGTCATTCGACCTGAGGCCGGCGCCAGCGGGCACGGCGGCGGCGACGACGGCCTGATGCGCACCTTCGTGCGCACCCTGCGCGGCGAGCCGGCCGATCATCAAACCACCGCTCGCGCGTCGTTGGAAAGCCACTTGATGGCCTTTGCCGCCGAGCAGTCGCGGCACAGCGGGCAGACGGTCGATATGGACGCCTTTCGTCATCTGAGCCTGTAGCGCAATCCGCCGCGATTGTAGGGCAAGCCGCCGTAGGGCAAGCCGCCAGGCTTGCCAGGCCAGGCTTGCCAGGCCAGGCTGCCACGCTTCGCCATCGAGACGGGCAGCCTGTTATAGTTGTCCCTGTGATCACGTTCACCCAGCCAGGGTTCCTGGCGCTGCTGGCGCTGATCCCGATCAGCGTCTTCATCGCATGGCCCCGGCTGCGGCGTGGTCTTCGAGTCGACGTTGCGCACGGCGCACGCGCGCACGCACACGCCTGGGCCGGGTTGTTTTTGCGATCGGTTCTCCTCGCGTGCGTGGCGCTCGCCCTGGCCGGGGCGCAGAGTGTCACCTGGACCGACCGGCTGGCGGTCGTCTTCCTTGTCGATGTTTCTGACAGTGTTGGCGCGGCGGGCAGAGACAGGGCAGCGACCTTTATCCGCGAATCCCTGAAAGCCATGCGCGCCGGCGGCGGCGCGCTCTCCCGCGATCAGGCTGCCGTCGTCCTGTTCGGCGCCGACGCGCAGATCGAGCGCGGCATGTCTTCGTTCCGCGACCTTGCGCCATTTAGCGCGCGTGTGCGCACAGCCGGCACCAACATTGAAAACGCCATCCGCCTGGGTCTGTCCTTGTTCCCGCCCGACGCCGCCAAACGATTGGTGTTAATCAGCGATGGCAAACAGACGACCGGCGATGCGGACACGGCAGCCCGGCTTGCGCGCGCCGTCAACGTCCGGCTGGATGTCGTGCCCTTGCAGTCCATTGCCGGCATCGATGCGGCCATCCAGCGAGTAGACGCGCCCCAGAGCGCCTCCGTAGGTCAGATCATTCCACTCGAAGTTGTGGTGCGCTCCAATGCCGCGATGCAGGCGCAGTTGACGGTGTTCTCCGGCGCTGAGGTCGTCGCGCAGCAGCCGGTGAGTCTGGTCATCGGCGAAAACACGTTCAGCCTGCGGGTGAATGCCACGCAGGCCGGCTTCAGCGCGTTCCGCGTCCAGTTGATACCCGATGTGGACACGATCCCGCAGAACAATGCCTTGTCTGCCTCGGTGATTGTGGGCGGCAAGCCGCGCGTGTTGCTGGTGTCGAACCCGCCGGCGCCGGCCCCGCGGGGCGCGGACCCTGTCCGAGGCGCTGCCGGCGTGGACGAAACAATGGCGCTCAAGGCCGCTCTGACTGCGGCGGACATCGACTACGATGAAAGCGCGCCCGGCAGCATGCCGGCCGCTATTCAGTCGCTGGCCGCGTATCAGTCGATCATTCTGGTGAATGTGCCCGCGCGCGATTTGTCGTTGCGCGCCATGTTCTCGCTGCAGAGCTATGTGCGCGATATCGGCGGCGGCCTGGTGGTGATTGGCGGGCCGAACAGCTACGGCGTGGGCGGCTACTTCAGAACGCCGCTCGAAGAGACGCTGCCGGTCGACACGCAGGTGAAGGATCCGCGCCGGTTCCCGTCGGTGGCGATGGCGATCGTGATGGACAAGAGCGGCAGCATGAGCGCGCAAGAGGGCGGCGTCCTCAAGATGCGTCTGGCAGCCGAGGCTGCCGCGCGCGCCGCCGAGTTGATCAACGACGACGACGACATCACCATCATCGGCTACGACACTGAGCTGGTCGATCAGATAGGCCCGTTTCCCGGCCGCGATCGCCAGCGCTTCATCCCGGAGATTTTGCGCATCGCGCCGGGCGGCGGCGGCATATACGTCTACGAGTCGCTCATCGAAGCGCGCCGCGTGCTCAGCCAGTCCGATAAGCGCAGCAAGTTCATCATCCTGCTCGCTGACGGCAGCGACGCGGAGAACCAGAGCGGCGCGCGAGAACTGGCGCAGCAGATGCGCGCCGAGAATATCACTCTCAGCGTGGTGGCCATCGGCGACGGTTCGGATGTGCCCTTCCTCAAAGAGATTGCCCGCATCGGCGGCGGGCGATTCCACCTGACCGACCAGGCCGCGAATCTGCCAACCATCTTCACTGAAGAGACGGCGCTTGCCCAGCGCAGCTACGTGGTCGAGCAGACGGTGCTTCCCAGGGCGGGCGCCAGCAGCCCGATGCTCAGCGGCATCGAGGCGGTCCCGGCGCTGCTGGGTTACATCGCCACCACGCCCAAGCCGGCGGCGCAAGTGATTCTGTGGGCCAACGAGACCGACCCGTTGCTCGCCGCCTGGCAGTATGGCCTGGGTCGCGCCGTCGCATTCACCTCCGACGCCACCGGCCGGTGGGCCAGGTTATGGGTGGCGTGGGATGCGTTCCCCAAATTCTGGGCGCAGGTTGCGCGCTGGACCATCCTCGAACGGCCCGACACGACGTTGCAGGCGCGCGTGACGCAAGACGGCGACCTGACCACGATCATAGTCGATGCGCCGGCAACGCGAACGGAGTCCGCCGAGACGCAGGCTGCTCTCGACCTGAACCTGCAAGCGACACTTATCGACAGCGCCGGCAACACGCAACAGGTGGCGCTGTCGCAGGTTGGGCCGGGGCGCTATGAGGGCCAAACCTGGCTGACCGAGCCTGGCGCGTACTTTGTGCGCATTCAGTCCGCGCCGTCCCTCACAACAACATCAGCGGTCACACAGGCCGCGACTATCGACGATTCCGGTTCGACAAGCTCACCGACCGGTGCTTCGACAGGCGCGGTTTCGACAGGCTCAGCCACCGGCGGTTCGACAGGCTCACCGACCGGCGCAGCGGATCACATCCGCACGCTGGCCTGGGTCAAGCCGTACTCGTCGGAGTACATCCCCGGCCCGAGCGCCGAAGATGCGCTGCTGGCGTGGGCGGAGCTGGGTGGCGGCGGAGTTCTCGCCCAGCCGGCAGACGCTTTCCGCCTCGACGCGCCAGCGGCTGCCACGCGCACCGACCTGTTCCCCTGGTTGCTGGCCATCGCGGCCTGCCTGCTGCCGTTCGATATCGGCGTGCGGCGCATTGCCGTCAGCTTTCGCAAGTTGCTCGGCGTGGTTCCCCGGCGCGAGATGGCTGCCGCAACCCTCGAGCAAGGCGGGCGGATTAGCCAGCTCATGCAAGCCAAAGCGCGCGGGTCGCGAGCGCCGGGAACGGTTGCGCTGTCGCAGCGCCGGATTGTCGGCGCCCCGGTGTCCACGGACTCTGTCCGCACTGGCCCGCGCCCCGCCGACAGGGCGGATGAAATCCGCGATACGCAAGCGCCCGATGCGCCTGCGACTGCCGGCGCGACCGCATCGGAGTTGCTGCGGCGCCGGCGCAGGCAGTCGGCTGACAGTTCGACAGGCGCCGGCTCGACAGGCGCCGGTTCGACAGGCTCACCGGCCGGGGCTTCGACAAGCTCACCGGCCGACGAGAGTTGACCATTGCCGCTCGCCACACAACACCTGTCCCGGCCCTATTGGCCCGCCGGCGCAACGATCTCGCGCATGATCTGATGCAGGGCCTCGAACTGCTCAGCGGGGCAGCGGCACAAACATGGCCGTGCGGCGCGCATACTGCCGGTAGGCGTCGCCGAACTCCTCTTCCAACTCGCGCTCTTCGCGGCGCGCCAGGCGGTAATACAGGACTGCCAGCAACGGCCACATGATGAGCATGGGCAGGGTCGCCCAGTCCAGAAGCATGCCCAGCGTGATGAGCAGGAAGCCGGCGTATTGCGGGTGGCGGATGAATCGATAGATGCCGTCGGTGATCAGCTCGCCTTCGCCTTCCTCCCTGCTCCAATAGCGCCGGTAGACTTCTCGCCAGCCGAGCACCACCAGCGCAATGCCGGTCAGGGCCAGGCCTGTGCCGATGTACATGCCCAGATGACCGAACTGCTGGGTGAGCGTATGTCCCCACAGCACGCCTTCTGGCAGGCTGACGCCCAACAGCCACGAGACGATGTACATGCTCATCGGAACGCCGAACATCTCGAAGGCCATTGCCACGATGAAGGCCAGGTACACGCTGGCCGGCTTGCGCTGGCTTTTCCGGTAGAAGGGCACAAAGGCAATGAAGATCGAGCCGAGCGCGGCCCAAAGCAGCGCAAAACCCCATTGACCGAAGTGACTCTCTGTTGTTTCCATTTCGTTTCTGCTCCTGTTGATCTGACTGATGATGCTGCGGCAACCGCGCGACCAACAGCCTAACCGCCGGCAGACTGTTTGTCGCCTACCTGGGGGTAGGGATGCGGGTAGGTTGGCGCCGTCAACCCGTTCTGATCTGCTTCTACAATAGCCTGCTGGATGAACAGACAAAACGAGCCGCGCGGCGCCGCCCCGTTGCAGGCGCACGAGTTGCTGGTGGAAGCAATGCCCGGCGTGCTGCATCTGGGCGCAGCGCGCGTGGCGCTGCTGGACATCGAAGCCGGCTTCCGGGGCATCCGCAGCCAGATGGATGCTCTGGTGGGCAGCCGGCTCGCCGGCTCGGTCATGCAACAGGCCGGGGCAAATGGCGGGGCCTCCTTCGCCGCGACGTTTGGCCGGGCTGGCGACGCGGCCCAACAACAGCGCCTGTTTGCGGCGTGCGTGCAGGCCTATCAGGCGGCGGGGTTTGGCCGGTTCCAGGTGACTGAGCTGCAATGGCCGGTTGGGCAGGCCGATGCGATCCGCGTGGTGGTGCGGGCGCACGACGCCTTCGAGGCCTGGATGGCGCGCCGGCACAGCGGACAAAGTCCGAGCGGACAAAGTCCGAGCGAGCGGCCAACCTGCGACTACACCGCCGGCGTGCTGGTCGGCTTCGTCAATGTCATCACTGGCCGGCGCGATGTGGTGTGCGTCGAGCGCCGGTGCCAGGCGCAGGGGCACGTGTGCTGCGAGTTTGAGTTGCTGCCGGCGTCCGAGAGCCACGGCCAGCCGGTGGCCGCTTTTGTGCCCGATCCCGCGCTGGGCCGGCAACTCAACCTGCTGGAGATGCTCTTCGACCGTATGCCGATGGGTATCGCCGTCATCGACACGAATTTCCGGCTGGCGCGCTGCAACCCAACCTGGGCAGCTTTCATCGACCGCTACACCCCCTCGCGGGCTGCGCAGGTGCTGCCCGGCGCGCGCATCTTCGATCTGGAGCCGGGCACAGAAGACACGCTCATCCCCCTCTTCAACCGCGTCTTGCAGGGTGAGACCGTGCGCCAGGACGCTGTGCGCATCGAGTCGGGGGGCATCGAGTCTTTCTGGGATGTGGTCTTGTCGCCGTTGTACGAGGGCGATTCCGCCGACCAGGCCCGAATTGCCGGCATCCTGAATGTGTCCATCGACGCCACCGAGCGCGTGTTGATGCAGCGCACGTTGGAGCAGCGCGTCGAAGAGCGCACCCGCGAGTTGTCCACGCTGCTGCGCATCTCGCGCGATGTGTCGTCCACACTTGATCTGGGCGCGTTGCTGGGCGGCGTCCTCGATCAATTGAAGACGGTCGTGCCGTACGATGGCGCTTCGCTGATGATCCTGGAGCGCGACGCGCTGCGCATCCTGGCCTATCGCGGCCCCATTCCGCCGGAGACAATCGACCGGTTGCGCATTCCCTTCAACGCCGCAGCCAGCAATTACGCCGTCATCACTACCGGACAGCCGTCGATCATCCCCGATGTGCTGGAAGACAGCCCGGCCGGCCAGGCCTTTCGCCAGACGGCCGGAGAACACCTCGATTCATTGTTCGCCTATATCCGTTGCTGGATGGGAGTGCCGCTCATTGCCAAAGGTCAGGTGATCGGCATGTTGAGCCTGGATCACAGCCGGCCCGGCTACTACACGCCGGCCAGCGCCGCGCTCGCTCTGGCATTCGCGCATCAGGCCGCTGTGGCCATCGACAACGCCCGGCTGTATCAGGAAGCCGAGCAACGTCGCCAGGTTGCCGAAAGCCTCAAAGACACGCTGTCCATTCTGAACACAGATCGCCCGCTGCGCGAGATTCTCGACCACATCGTGACGCAGGCGCAGCGCCTGCTTCAGGCCAGCGCGGCGGCCATCCACCAGCTCGACTCGCAAACCGGCGCGCTCACTCCCCAGGCGTCCATCGGCCTGTCGCCAGAGTACATCGCCAATATCCATCTGCGTATCGGGCAGGGGGCGCTTGGGCGGGCTGTGCTCATGCGCAGACCGGTCGAAGTGAACGACACGCAGGCCGTGTTTTCGGGCGGCGAGGCGCGCTCCGTAGATGGGGCCGTGATTGCGCTCGATCCGCCGGTGCGGGCCAGGCTGCAAGCTGTCAAAGATCGCTACGGCGCCGTGCTGGCCGTGCCGATGAGCATCAAGTCGGAAATCTACGGCGGGTTGGCGCTGTATTACAAGACGCCGCGCGCTTTTCTGCCGGAGGAAGTGCAACTGGCGGTCACATTTGCCGACCAGGCCGCGCTGGCCATCGAAAACGCCATCTTGCGCGCGCAGGCTGCCGAGCGCGCCAAAGCCGATGAGCGTAGCCGGCTGGCGCGCGATTTACACGACGCTGTGACCCAGACCCTGTTCTCAGCCAGCCCATACGGGTCATGATCGTGGATGACCACGCCATCGTGCGCAGCGGGCTGTCCACTTTTTTGATGGCGTGCGATGACATGACCCTGGCCGGCGAGGCGGCCAGCGGCGAACAGGCCGTTGCGCTCTGCGCGCAGGCCCGCCCCGATGTCGTGCTGATGGATCTGGTGATGGCCGGCATGGACGGCGCGACAGCCACCCGGCTGATCCGCGAACAGCACCCTGCCGTTCAGGTGATCGCGTTGACCAGCTTCAAAGAGCAGGACCTGGTTCAGAATGCGCTGCGCGCCGGCGCGATCGGTTATCTGCTGAAAGACGTGTCTGCCGAAGAACTGGCCAATGCCATCCGCGCGGCGTATGCCGGCCGGCCCACCCTGGCCCCCGAAGCCGCGCAGGCGCTCGTTCAGGCGGCGCGCGAGCCGGCCGCAAAAATCGGCGCCGACCTGACCGACCGCGAACGGGAAGTGCTCGCATTGATGGCGCAAGGCTTGAACAACAACGCCATCGCCGCCAGACTTTTCATCAGCCGCTCCACTGTCAAGTTCCACGTCAGCAGCGTGCTCTCGAAGTTGGGCGCGACTTCGCGCACCGAAGCGGTGGCGCTTGCTCTGCAACACAAGCTGGTCACTTGACCAGGTGCCGCCTACCCTGTCAGACCGATTCCAAACACGCCGGGTTGCCGATGCAGCCCGGCGTGTTTTTTCGTTCAATGGCGGCAACATCCGTCACCTGTGATTGGCGGGTGACTCACAGGAGAAACTCACATGAAAAGCAAGCGCATACGATCCATGTTTGCCCTGATGATGGCGCTGGGCGCGTTGCTGCCGGCCTGCGTCTCTGCGCCGGCGAGCAATCGCCCGGCGCCGGATCAGGTGACGCGCGACTTCTACGCCTGGTATCTGTCCTATGCCGAAAAGGCCAACCCGCTGGTCGACAAAGCCTATCGCGCAAGCGACGCGCTGTCGAGCGAGTTTGTCGCCCGGCTGGATGAATTCACCGCCGGCGAGATGGGCTTCGACCCCATTCTGTGCGCGCAGGACGCGCCGGCCAGTGTGACCGTCGCCGCGCCGGCGATCTCTGGCGCGACGGCCACCGTGCGCGTGGAAACCAGCTTTGCCGGCCACAGCTTCGAGGTGCGGCTGGCACAGCAGGCCGGCGCCTGGAAGATCACCGAGGTGGTCTGCGCCGCGCAATAGTGGCGCGGGGCGGGCGGCTTGCGCTGCGCGCGAGCCGCCCGCTTGTGGAAGGAGATGCGCGATGTACATTCAACTCTTTGGCTATCTGCTGGCCGCCGGCGTGTTGTTCACCAGCGCAGCGATGTTTGCGCTGGGAGCGCGCTGGCAGGCGGTCGAGTCCGCCGGCTATGGCGGCCGGCGCCGGCCCTGGTGGTTCATCGTCTTCAGCCTGTTGTTAATTGCGCTGTACGCGCTGGCAGTCATCGACTTCATCGGCGCGGAGAAGACCTGGGCAAGCTGGCTGTTGATCGTGGTCGTCCCGCTCGGCTGGCTGCTCAAAGCCGCGCTGGTTGTATTCAACCCAAAGGGGCGACAGGCGGTAACATCTGTGTCTGGCGACCAGAACTGGCGCAAAGTCGCTCTGGCCCGGCTGCCGATCGCCGTTGCGCTGGCAGCGCTGGCCTGGTTCGCCTGATCCGGGTCAAGATGCGCACCGGTCCCCATTGCCATCTCGGAGACAGGGACCGGAGCGGCGGCGCGAATTCTTTGCCGCAGGAGCAGTCCAGATGACAACAGCCGTGATCGCCACAGATCAGCTCACCCGGCGTTTCGGTGACAAGATCGCCCTCGATGCGCTGACGCTTGAGGTTCATGCCGGCGAAGTCTTCGGCTTTCTGGGCCACAACGGCGCTGGCAAGACGACCACAGTGCGCTTGCTGAACGGCGTGCTTGAGTCTCATGCCGGCAGCGCGCGCGTGCTGGGGCTGGACCCTATCCGTGATGGGCCAGCGTTGCGCGCGCGCACCGGCGTGCTGACCGAATCGGCCTCGCTCGATGCGCGTCTGAGCGGCCGCGACAATCTGCTGATCTACGCCGATTTGTTTGGCGTGCCCAAAGACAGGGTCGCCGCGCGCGTAACCGAATTGCTGGACCTTTTCGGCCTGAGCGACAGCGCCAACCTCAAGGTGGCCGCCTACAGCACCGGCATGCGTCAGCGATTGGCGCTGGCCCGCACGCTGTTGCATGAGCCGGAGATGCTGTTTCTGGATGAACCCACCGCCGGCCTCGATCCGCTGGCTGCGCGTCAGGCGCACGAGTTGATCGCCGGGCTGGCGCGGCAGAAAGGCCGCACGGTGTTTCTCTGCACGCATAACCTGGTCGAAGCGCAACGGCTGTGCGACCGCGTGGCGGTGATGGAACACGGGCGCATGGTGGCGCTGGGCGCGCCGGCGGAACTGGCCCGCCAATATGTGCGCCGGCTGGATGTCGATGTTGAGGTGGCGCCGGAGCATGTAGAAGCTGCGGCTGACCTCCTCGCGCGCGCATCCGCGCTGGTGGCCGGCCGGCCCCGGGTTGCCGCCGGTTCTACAGGCTCACCGGCCAATGCCCTGGCTAACGGCATGAGCAACACGCTGTCTCTGACCGTCACCGGGCGCGAGGCAATCCCGGATGCGCTGGCATTGCTGACCCAACACGGCATTCGCGTCTATCGGCTGACGCCCCATGAGCCGTCGCTGGAAGAGGTCTATTTCGCGCTGCACGCCGCCGCAACAGACGGCCGGCCGGCGCAGGAGGACTGCGCATGAACTGGCGCGCGATTTTTGCCATTGTCCGCAAGGACCTGAAAGTCGTGTTGCAGAACAAGGGCGTGATTCTGCCCATCATCATCGTGCCGCTCGTGATATTTGGCGTGTTGCCGTGGATCGCGGCACTGGCGCCAACGATGGTGAACGCGGACTCCGTCCGCATGGGCGGGATGAACCTGGACGAATTGACAGAACTGATCGCGCGCATGCCGGAAGGTTTGCGCGCGGAGATGGCGCCTTACACGCCGGATCAACAGGCCATTCTGTTTTTCCTGGTCTATCTGCTGGCGCCCATGTTTCTGATCCTGCCGCTGATGGCATCCTCGGTCATGGCGGCCGATAGTTTCGCCGGCGAGCGCGAGCGGCGCACGCTCGAAGCGCTGCTGTACACGCCCACCACCGATCGGGAACTGTTCGTCGCCAAGCTGCTGTCTCCCTGGCTGGCAGCGGTGGCGGTGGCATTGGCCGGCTTCGCGCTGTACGTCGTCATGGCCAACGCAGCAGCCGGGCCGGTGATGGGCGGCCTGTTTTTCCCCACGCCGATGTGGGTTGTGCTGGTGATCTGGGTGGCGCCAGCCGCGGCCGGCTTTGGGCTGGCGACCATGGTGCTGGTGTCGGTTCGCGCGCAGGGCTTTCAGGATGCCTATCAACTCGGCAGTGTGGTGGTGCTGCCACTGTTGCTGCTGGTGTTCGGCCAGATCTCCGGCGTGATGTACTTCGACATTGGCGCTGTCCTGGTGCTCGGGCTGGTGTTGTGGGTGATCGACGCGGCGCTGATCTGGGCCGGCAGCCGCATCTTTCGCCGGGGCCGGCTGATTGCGCGGCTGTAGGCAGCTGCGAGCGGTGGGTGAGCCTGTCGAACCCACTGCGCCAATCCCCGCTTGACGTCGCGCTGCCGGGCAGCGACAATGTGCGCGCGTCCCGCATCATCGCTCAATCACCAATCGTCAATTGTCAATCGCTCAATCGTCAATCCTGCCATGATCGACCCGGCCATTCTCCAGCGCATCTCGCCAGACCGTTTGCGACACGATCTTTTCTACCTGAGCCAGGACCCGCTGCGCTTTCGCAAGGTCAACTACACCCGCCCCGGCCAGGCTATGCATTCACTGGCCGAAGCGGACGCTTACATCCGCAGCCAGTTGGAATCGTGCGGTTATACACCCATCTCAACGGTCTATCCGGTTCAGGCATTTCGCTGCGACGAGACCAAACCGATTCATCACTGGTACGCCGCGCCGCATCCCGATGACCCATGGCACGAGGCGGCCAACATCGAGGCTGCGCGCCCCGGCTGCGAGCATCCCGACGAAATCATCCAGTTGATTGCGCACAAAGACTCGATGAGCTGGATCGACTCGCCCGGCGCGCATGACAATTGCGCCGGGGCTGTGGTCAATCTGGAGCTGGCGCGCGTCCTCGCCACGCTGTCGCCCAAACGCACGATCCGCTTCCTGTTCTGCAACGAAGAGCACACACCGTGGACCAGTCGCTTCGCCGCCGAGGCCGCCGCCGCGCGCGGAGACAACCTCATCGCCGTGATGAACGTGGATTCGGTGGACGGCAAATCGGATGAGGACATGGCCGCCGGCCGGCTGACCCACTTTGTCGGCTACAGCACCGAGGAGGGCCGCCCGCTGGCCGAGTTTGTCGCCGGCTGCGCCGCCCGCTACCCCCTCGGTCTGGAGACCGGCGTGCGCTTCAAAGAACACATCAACGATGACGACGGTATGTTCATCAACGCCGGCTTCCGCGCCACCGTCATGCACATCGGCTCCTGGCCGTATGCCGACTCGCAGTACCATCTGCCCGGCGACGCGCCGGAGCGCGTCAACATCGACAATTTGACGCGCAGCGCGCAATTGCTGCTGTGCGCCATTTTGGAGATCGACGCCGGCGGGCGCGCCGTCTTCCAGACCGTGCGCTAGCCACCTGACCAGGCGCAGGCCATCCCTTGCGCCGATGCGCCGGCTCGACACGCGCGCTACCCTCATGGCGGATTCCCGACCAGGAGTGCGCCATGACCCAACCCAATGACTATGCCATCGAGACGCGCGGCCTGAGCAAGTCTTTTGGCAGCGTGCAGGCGCTGCGCGGCGTGGACTTGCGCGTGTCACGCCATTCCATCTTTGGCTTTCTCGGCCCGAATGGCGCCGGCAAAACCACCTTCATCAAACTGCTGCTGGGCCTGGCCCGGCCCTCTGGCGGCAGCGCCACCGTCTTTGGCCGCGACATCGCCACCGACAGCGTGGCCATCCGCGAGCGCATCGGCTATCTGCCTCAGCAGCTGCGCTTTGTCGAGCACATGACCGCGCGCGAGAATCTGCGCTTTGCCGCGCGCTTCTTCTTCAGCGCGCCCGCAGATGGCATTCGCCGGCGCTGCGACGAAATGCTGGAACTGGTCGGCCTGATCGACAAGGCCGATCGCCCGATCAAGGGGTTCTCCGGCGGTGAAAAGCAGCGTTTGGGCATTGCGCTGGCGCAGATCAACGATCCCGATCTGCTCATCCTCGACGAGCCGGCCTCCGCGCTGGACCCGTTGGGCCGGCAGGCTGTGCTCGACATCATGACCCGGCTGCGCGCGCGCGCCACCCTCTTTTACTCCACGCATATCCTCGACGATGTGCAGCGCGTGAGCGACAACGTCGCCATTCTGGATCACGGGCAGGTGGTTGCCAGCGGGCCAATCGACCAATTGCTCAATGGGCAGGATGGGGTGGTCTATACCGCAACGCTGAAAGAGCAGCCGCAGAATTTTGAAGCCCATATAGCAACCCTGCCCTGGGTGACGCATATCACTCGCGCTGTGCCGGCGCCGGGCAACGGGAACACAGCGCCCGGCGTTGTCACCTGGCACATCGGCGTGAGCGATGAAACAGCCGCCGAACGCGACTTGTTGCGCCACATTTTGCAGGACCCCTGCGCTACGGTTATCGCCTTCGATCGCCGGCGCTACGAACTCGAAGAAGTATTCGTCAACCTGATTCAAGGAGATCGCCATGCCCGCTGATGCCACTTTGGTTCGCGCGCGGGAACGAGAAAGCCTGCGCGGATTCGCCAATCTGCTGCGCAAGGAAACTTCTGCCTGGTGGGGCGCCCGCCGCTGGCAGGTCAACGCCGCGCTGTGGACGGCCGGGCTGGGCGGCCTGGTCGCTTTGATGGCATTCGTGTTGCCGGCTCTGGCCGAGGCCACCGGTGATCCGAACGTCATCGCTGCCGGCGGCCCGGCGGCGTTTGGCGCGCAGATGGGACTGGCCGTGTTCTTTGAACTGGGCGCGCTTGCGGTGGCAATTGGCGTGGTTGTGTTGCGCCAGGACGCGATCGTGGATGAAAAGCAGTCTGGCGTGGCGGAGTGGCTGCTGTCAAAGCCTGTTGCCCGGCGTTCGTATATCCTGGCCAAATGGGTTGGCGCGCTGCCGGCGGTGCTGGCGCTGATGATCGGGTTGCCGGCTGTTGCCGCTTACGCGCTGTTGTCGGCGCGCAGCGGCGCGCTGCTTGCGGCGCCGGCCTTTCTAGCCGGCCTGGGGATCGTGGCGATTCACACGCTGTTTTATCTCTCATTGACCTTGATGCTCGGCGTCTTGTTCAGTTCGCGCGCGCCCATTCTGGGCATTGCGCTGGGTCTGGCGCTGGGCGGCAATCTGCTCACCAGCCTGCTTCAACCGCTGCTCTACATCACGCCCTTTGGCATGGCCAAAGTGGCCGCGCTGGTGGCAGCCGGTCAGCCCGTCCCGCCAGACATGGTATGGCTGCCACTGGCCGCCAGCGTCGTGTGGTGCGCGGTATTCATCGCCATCGCGCTGAGCCGCTTTGAATACACCGAGTTTTGATGAGGGCTTGCTGGCTCAGGCGCTCGAGCCGGCCAGGTAATGTGGGTGGCAGCGATGGGCGGCGGTGGACCGATTCGCAACCTGATCTGGAACACGCACGGCGCGTTGTTCAACACACGCCCCGCGATGACTTACGCATTAAGCCGGGCGCTCAACGACCTGGGGCTGACCGCGCCGTTGAATGTCATCGACGAACTGGCGCGCCACCCAATCGAGGGCTGTCTGGCAATGCTGGCCCAACGGTTTGGGCTGGCGACCGATGCGCTGCGCGCGCGCTTCGATGTGATTTACGACGCATTGCCGGCAGACAATCAGCCGCCGTTCGACGGCGCGCCGGAAGTGTGCCGCTGGATTGTGGCGCGGGGCGGACGCAACATCGCCATCACCCCGCGCGGTCTTCAGCCGGCGCAGCGCCTGCTGGCGACGCATGAACTGGCTGATTGTTTTTCCGGTTTGCTTAGTCCGGCGCAGGGATATCCCGCGCCGCCAGAGCCGGCCATTGTGCAGGCGGCGCTGCGTCTGCACCGTTTGAAGCCGGCGGACACCATGCTCATCGCCGCGCACGAGGAAGACGCGCGTGCCGGGCAGGCTGCCGGCATTCGCGTGTGTTTGTTCGGACAGAGCGCGCTATGCCAGCCCCATCTCTCGCGCGCGGGCGATGGCCTGGGCGCGGTTGCCGGCCTCCAGCTTTTGCAGGATGTTGTGCACGTGCCACTTGGCGGTGCCGTGGCTGATGAATAGCGCGGCGGCGATCTCGGCATTCGACTTGCCGGCTGCCAGCAGCGCCAGCACGTTCAATTCCTGCGCGCTGAGCGGTGATCGCGCTGCTGCGCCGGAAACGGATGTGGCTGCGGACGCTGGCGCCAGGCTGAGCAGTTCATCCACGAAGGCCGGCGCGACGTGGCGCGCCTGTCTCAACAACTCCGCCAGCCCCGGCCCTTCATCCACAAACACGCGCCGGAATCCCTCCGGCGCGGCCAGCGCCAGCGCCTGCCGCAGAAAATCCATCGCTACATCGCGGCGGGCCGGCTCGGTTTGCGCCAACAGGATCAGCGCCTCAATCGTGGCGCGCACCCGGCCGCCGGCGCGGGCAGCCTGCAACACCGGCGTCAGCACAGCCTGCGCCCTGGCCACATCGCCCTGCGCCAGCCACACGCGGGCCAGCGTGATCTCCTCGAACTCGCGCAAGCAGGCCGGCGACTGCGACGCGCGCGCGGCCTGATACGACTCGGCCCACACTCGGGCCGACTCACTTTGTCCCTGCGCCAGAAGCAGGCGCGCCATCTGCGCCGCAGACAGCGCCGACAGGCGCGGCACGCGATAGGCCTGGGTCATGGCATCGGCCTGGCGTATGGCTGCCAGCGCGCCGGGCCAGTCACCCAGCGCCTGATTCAGGCGCGCCAGACAGGCCAGTTCCCAGCGCAGATCATCCGTCAATCCGCCTTGCTGTGAGAGCGCCAGGGCGTCGGTCAGATAGCGCCGGGCGTTGGGCAAGTCGTTGCGCTCGAGCGCGATCTCGGCCAGCACGGCCCACGCCCAGCCGGCCGGCGGGATGCGCGCATCGGATCGATTGCTGGTCTCTGCCAGTTGCAGCGCCTGCTGGCACAACGTTTCGGCCTGATGCAGCCGGCCCAGGTTCATCTGAGCAAGGGCCGCCTCGCAGCGCGCGTTGATCGCCAGATACAAGACGCCGGCATCGTGCGCCAGATCGCTTGCCTGCAGGTAATGCCGGCTGGCCTGTTCCAGATCGCCGGCCATCTCATGGGCCAGCCCCAGCACATCGGCGGCGCGGGCGCGCGCATGAATGTCGTCCGGTCTCAGACAGCGCAAGGCCCGGGTTGTCAGATCGATGGCCGGCGCCGCGTCGCCGCGCAACGCGGCAATCGCTCCGCGATATAGCGCGATCAGCCCGGACAGCGCGCTTGGCAGCGCGCTTGCAAGCGCGCTGTCCGGCGCTGCGTCTGACTGCATGGCTTGTTCGGCGAGATCGAGCAAACGTTCGGATTGCTCGATGCGCCCGGCCAAAAACAACGCCCGTGAAGCATGCGCGCACAACAGGGGCCGCCGGCGGGCGACTGTTCGCGGCAGTGCGTCGAGCCAGCCGGCCAGCGTGGCTATGTCTCCGCCCGACCAGGCGGAAGTCTTCTGGATGGCGCGCTCCATGATGTCGGCGGCCAGATCGAAGTCGGCGTCGATCTCCCCGGCGGCCAGAGCGTAACGCACCGCCTCGAAGTCGAGGCCGTTGGCTTCGTGCCAGCGCGCCACGCCGGCCAGAAATCCGCGCTGTTCTGCTGGGGACATGCCGGCGCGCAGATAGTCGGCGAAGAGGTGGTGATAGCGATACCAGTTGCGCTCGTCGTCCAGCGGGATGAGGAACAGGTTGGCTTGCTCCAACTGGTTGAGCATCTCGCGGCTGTCGCGCCGGCCGGTCAGCGCGTCGCACAGCGAAGCGTTGAACCGGTCGAGCGCAGCGGTGGCGGTGAGGAAGCGCCGCATATCCTCGCTCTGTTGGCGCACGACTTCCTCGGCCAGATAGTCCAGCACATAGCGATGGCTGCCGCGAAAAGTCTGGATGAAGGCGGCGGGGTCGGACAGGTGTTGCATGGCCAGGCCGGCCAGGCGCAGGCTGGCGGCCCAGCCCTCGGCCCGCGCCTCCAGGGCGTCGACAGCCTGCGGCGTCAGATTGAGATGCAGCGACTGGTTGAAGAAGTGGGCGGCTTCGTCCGGCGTGAAGCGCAAGTCGCGGGCGCGTAGTTCGGCCAACTGGTTGCGCGCGCGCAGCCGGGCCAGCGGCAGCGGCGGATCGGCGCGGGTCAGGATGACCAGGCGCAACTGCGGCGGCTGGTGATCGAGACAATAGGCCATGGCCTCGTGAATGTCGGGATGGGTCACGGTGTGATAATCGTCGAGGGCCAGGACGATGCGCGCGCGCGGGCCGAGCGCGCTCAGATCGTTGATGAGTTCGTCGAGCGCGGCGATCAGCGAGGGGTGGGGCAAGTCGAGCAGGGCGCGCGCGCGCCGGCCCAGCGACGCCTCGGCGCGCTGCAGGGCAGCCAGCCAGTAGCCGGCGAAACGGGCCGGCGCGTTATCGGCGACATCGAGAGACAGCCAGGCGACGCGGGCGCGTTCTTCGGGCAGCGCGCGCAGCCACTCGGCGGCGAGAGTGCTTTTGCCGTAGCCGGCGGGGGCAGAGATGAGCGTGAGCCGGCAGGCGTCATCGTCCAGGCTGGCGTGCAGCCGGTCGATCAGGCGCGGGCGCGGCACGCTGCCGGGCTGGCTGGCCGGCATGTGGAATTTAGTTTCAAGGAGGGCGCCCATCGCGTCGATGACATTGTAACTGCTGCTGGCTGGCTGTCGCTTTGCTCATGCTTCCAGCCGGCGCACGGTTGCTTTGGGGGCCTGCGCGGCGTTCGCGCGCGATCGTTTGGCGACCGGATTGACGTCACATGAGAGCGGCGCTGGCGCGCAGGGGCAGGGACGGTATACGGCGTTGTTCGCGGCCGCTGTCTGGCGGCGAATGTAGTCCAGCAGGGCCTGGGCTTCCCCCGGCTGTGCCTGGGATGTGTCCTGTTCACACTCCAAATGGCGGTTCTGGAACGCCCGAATCACAAAGTGCTTGTTGTGTTATCGGCGCGCTGCCAGGCGCTCAAAGAGGTCACTGCCCCGGTCACTCACATGCTCCCAAATCGGCTGCGACTCTGGCACCGGATGCGCCGCACGATGCAGAGAGGTCTCCCACACCCGCCCCCCGCCTCCGCCGAACGAGTCCACCCAGGGTGACCTTGCGGGGCCGGTTGGCGCGCGGATGATTCAGCAGATCATATGTGCCTCTGAGATCGTCTTGCGTTTCGATTTGATTCGGCATCAACGGTTCTGGGTGAAGATCAGGACTGAGGTGGCTGCTCGACGGCGCGCGAGATCCTGTCAGTTACTGAGTCTTGACAAGACAATGTCGTGTGTGTCAAAATAGGCCGCATGAGAATAAAAGGGTCAAATGCAGTTGCTGATGCACGACGCGCGCGCGGCCTGGCCTTGTTAAGCGAAGGAAAGACATGCGCTCAGGC
>DAOTYS010000035.1:0-3647 GCA_034434575.1 Thermoflexales bacterium | reverse complement strand
GGAGATTCGCCGCGCGCAGCCGGCCCGCCTGGGCTGGAACGGCAAATGGCCCTCGACCACCACCCAGTTCGTTGTGGGCGCGGCCGGCGAGACAGACCTGGAGTTGCTCAGCACCACCGAGGCGCTGCACAAGCAGGCGCGCCTGGCGCGGGCGTATTTCTCTGCATTTCACCCGCTGCCCGACACCCCGCTGGAGAACCAGCCGGCCGAGAACCCCTGGCGTGAATTTCGCCTCTATCAATCGTCCTTCCTCTTGCGCGACTATGGCTTCGGGCTGGAGGAATTGCCGTTCACCCAGGCCGGCAACCTGCCGCTGGATGTCGATCCAAAGGTGGCCTGGGCGCAGCGCAATCTGCGCGAAGCGCCGGTGGAGGTCAACCGCGCCGACCGGCAGACACTGCTGCGCGTGCCGGGCATTGGGCCGAAGGCAGTCGAAGCAGTGCTCGCGGCGCGCCGGCGCCATACCCTGCGCGACCTGCGCGACCTGCAGGCGCTGGGCGTGATCGCCCGGCGCGCGGCGCCCTACATCCTGCTCGACGGCAAACAGCCCGCGCGCCAGTTGTCCCTTTTCTGAGCCGGGCAGGGGGATGATCGGGCCGGCGCCGGCGCGGTATGATGTGGGCCGGCGCAAGGCCGCGCAGTTGCATCCAACCCGTTCCTTTCACCCGGCTACCTCATGTCTGACTTGACCGACCGGCAGAAAATCCGCAAGCTGCCCTTCTACATCGCCGCCATGACCATGAACAGCGTGTTTACCACGCTGACCGTATTCGGATCAGTGTTCCCGCTCTTCCTGGCCGACCTGGGCCTGGACAAGGCGCGCATCGGCCTGGCGCTGGCGCTGATCCCATACGCCACTCTCATCTCGCCGATCATGGCGCCTTTTGTGTCCAAATGGGGATTCCGGCGCACTTTTCTGACCGTGTGGACGATTCGCAAGTTCATCATCACAGCCATGTTGCTGGCGCCGGCGATCCTGGCAACCGCCGGCCCCAACGCCGCATTCGCCTGGGTGACCGTGTGCATCGTTGGCTTTGCGCTGTGCCGCGCCACGGGCGACACTGGCCTGCTGCCCTGGACACAAGAGCTGGTGCCCAACGACATTCGCGGCAAGTTCCTCGCATTCGAGAATCTGGTCGGGACCATCGGCCAGATTGCGGTCGTGGCGCTGGCCGGCATCCTCATCGATCAGCTTTCCGGATCGTCGCGCTACACAGTGCCCATGGGGATCGGCGTGGCGGGCGGCCTGATTGGCGTGCTGTTGTTCTCGTTTCTGCCGGGCGGCAAACCCACCCGCAGCCAGATCGATCTGCGCGCGCATCTGGCAGAAGTGCAGATCGCGCTGAAGGATCGCAACTTCATGTCGTTCATGGGTATGCTCACCCTGGTGACGCTCGGCAGCGCGTTGTCCGGCTCGTTCATCCCTCTGTTCGCCGCGGAACAGATCGGCCTCAGCCCCGGCAACGTCGTGCTGCTCACGATCGGCGCTTCGGCGGGCACATTGCTGTCGTCATTGCCGGTGGGCTGGGCGCTGGATCGCATCGGCAACAAGCCGCTGATGTTGCTTGGGCTGGCCCTGTTGATCGCCCTGCCGTGGTGCTGGCTGGCCGTGCCGCGCCACGAGCCAACCAGCCTGGCCTTCGCCATGGGCGTGTCCTGCCTGGCCGGCATTGGCGGCGCCGTCTGGATGATGAGTTGGAACCGGTTTCTGTTCAACAGCGCCGTGCCGCCCCAGCACAGCGCGGTCTATCTGTCCACGTATTACGCCTGGAGCAGCTTCGTCGGCGGCAGCGGGCCGCTGCTGGCCGGCGCCATCCTCACCCTGCTGGCGCCCAGCGCAACTAATCCATATCTCGGTCTGTTCATCATCAGCCTCGCGCCCATGTTGATCGGCGCTGTGGCGCTGGGCCGGTTGCGCGACCACGAAGCGATTTCCATGCGGCAACTGGCCGGGCGCGCCTTGCGGCGCATCGGGTCTGCCTTGGACGGAAGCTGATGGAGGAAAACACAGCCGGCTCACAGGCCGCTCTAAATAGAATCCTGATGCTCACACCGCGAGCGATGTCTACATTAACCAACGAGCGCGCAGCAAGTGGGCATTTGAGACATAGACATGGAACACGATGACACGCAGACAGGCCGCATTCTGAGCCGCAGGGAAATCCTGGCGTTATTCGGCGCGACGGGCAGCGCACTGCTGGCCGGGTGCGCCAGCAGGCCGGCCAGCCCGGCGCCCGGCACGCCGCCAGCAACGTCCAACGCCGCGCCGACATCAACACCGACCCTGGCCCAGAGCCTGCCGGCCTGCATCGTCACGCCGGCGCAGGCCGAGGGGCCGTACTTTGTCGATCAGCAATTGAACCGCTCCGACATCCGCGCCGATCCAGCCGATGGCAGCGCGCGGGAAGGGCTGCCGCTGCTGCTGACAATCCGCATTCTGCGCGCCAACGCGACAGGCTGCGCGCCGCTGGCCGGCGCTGTGGTGGATATCTGGCACTGCGACGCGCAAGGCGTGTATTCCGGCGTGCAAGACCGCTATGCGAACACGGTGGGCCAATCCTTCCTGCGCGGCTATCAGATCACAGACGTCGACGGGCTGGCGCAGTTCACCACGATCTACCCCGGCTGGTATCCGGGCCGCACGCCGCACATTCATTTCAAAGTGCGCGCCACCGACGCCGCAGGCCGGGAGCTTGAGTTCACCTCACAGCTCTATTTCGACGACGCGATCTCAGACCGCGTGTTTGCTCAGGCGCCATACAACCGCAGAAGCGGGCGCCGCACACGCAACGAAAATGACGCCCTCTTCAGACGCAACGGCGAACTGCTCATGCTGGCGCTGACGCCGACAGACTCAGGCTATGCCGGCGCATTTGACATCGGGCTGAAAATGGGGTGAGCAGAAGCTCACGAACAGCGCCCGCCGCCTCAAGCTTCTGACGCAACCCTCAGCCAGCGCAGCTTGACACGGTGTTCATACCTGTCTATACTTGTCTAGACAGGTTGATCCATGCATAGCCTTGACCCAGGCAGCCCCAACCCGCTGTATGCTCAGCTCGCCGAGCAATTGAGACGCCGGATCGCGCGCGGCGAATTGCAGCCCGGTGACCGGCTCTGGTCGGAATCGGAGCTGTGCGATCGCTTCGGCGTGAGCCGGGGCACGGTGCGCGAAGCGCTGGACGTGCTTGCCAGCGAAGGGCTTCTCCAGCGCATCGCCGGCAAAGGCACCTTCATCGCAGAGCCGTCGCGCGCCCGGCGATCAAAACTGCTGGGCATGATCGTCCCCTATTTGCGCGATTCCCTCACGACCGACATGTTGCGCGGCGCAGAGAGCGTGCTGCATCGCGCCGGGTACAGCCTCATCTTCTGCCACTCGGATGGCGCCCTGGATGTGGAGCGGGCGCAGTTTGAGCGACTTCAGGCCGAAGGCGCGTCCGGGATCATCCTGTTCCCGCTCGCAGAAGAGGGCGAAGCGGCGCTGCTGCGCCGGTATTTTGCGCCGGACTTTCCGCTGGTGGCCATCGACCGCCGACTGCCGGGCGCGCAGACGGATATCGTGCTGGCCGACAACCGGCGCGGCGCATACCTCGCCGTGCGGCACTTGCTTTCAGCCGGCCACACGCGCATTGCCTGCATCACGGCGCCCG
>DAOTYS010000034.1:0-6372 GCA_034434575.1 Thermoflexales bacterium | reverse complement strand
CACAACACCGCGCGCGGCCCCTCGAAGGGCGGCATTCGCTACAGCCCGCAAGTCGATCTGGATGAGGTGCGCGCGCTCGCCATGTGGATGACGTGGAAATGCGCCGTGGTGAACATCCCTTATGGCGGCGCAAAGGGGGGTGTGATCTGCGACCCTCGCGAGTTGTCTCTGCACGAGCTGGAGGGGCTGACCCGCCGGTATGCGACCGAAATCGCGCCGATCATCGGCCCCGATCGCGACATCCCCGCCCCCGACATGGGCACCAATCCGCAAATTATGGCGTGGATCATGGACACGTACTCCATGCACCACGGCTATTCCGTTCCGGCAGTGGTGACCGGCAAACCGGTGAATATCGGCGGCTCCGCTGGCCGGCTGGAGGCGACCGGGCGCGGCGTGATGTTCACCGTCGAAGAGGCTTTCAAGACCTTTGGCTGGCAGCTCGCCGGCGCAGAGGTGGTGGTGCAGGGCTTTGGCAACGTCGGCTCTGTCACTGCGCAGACCGCGCACCAGATGGGTTGCAAGGTGGTGGCCGTCAGCGATATCGATGGCGCGATCTACAACCCGGCCGGAATCAACATCCCCAAGCTGCAGCAGTACGTGAAAGAGTTTCGCACCGTGGTCGGTTTCAGCGAGGCTGACTCACTTACGAACGATGAGTTGTTGGCCCTGCCGTGCGATGTGCTGGTGCCGGCTGCGACAGAGAATCAACTCACCCGCGTCACCGCGCCGCGCGTGCGCGCCCGCAAGCTTGTGGCAGAAGGCGCAAACGGCCCCACAACCCCCGATGCCGACGCCATCTTGAATGACAAGGGGTTGATTGTCATCCCGGACATTCTCTGCAACGCCGGCGGCGTGGTTGTGTCCTACTTCGAGTGGGTCCAGGATATGCAGCAGCTTTTCTGGGACGAGGAGACAGTGACCGACCGATTGCAGCGCATCATGGTGCGCAGTTTCCACGATGTGCACAATCGCGCCAAAGAGCTGAACACCAGTATGCGCAACGCCGCCCTGGTGCTGGGGATTGGCCGGGTGGCCGAGGCGACCATGACGCGCGGTCTCTACCCATAGACGCTGGTGGTCAGGGTCCGCGCGGTCAGCGTCCGCGCGGACTGTGTTCGCAGCGTCGCGCTGCGCGCGCTTTGCCTCCACGGGTGACTTGCCGTCCCTGCCCTCGGGGACGGCAGGTTCGTATCAGGCGCGCACGGCGCGCGCATGCCATTTCGCCCCGCCGTTATAATCGCCGGCGTCTATGGACCAATCCCCTGCCATCACAATCGGCGACACCATCGTGGACGGGTCGCTGTTGCAGTCCAGATCGATACGCCGGTGCGCGGTGTCCCAGTGCCAGGCCCGCTGTTGCAGTGATGGCGTCTGGCTCGACATCGGGCAGGCGGAGCGCATTCGGGATCACGCCGGAATGATTGCGCCGCACATGCCGCCCGACCGCCGCGACGTTGCGGCCTGGTTCGCGGAATACTACGAAGACTCGCACATGCCCTCCGGCGCCTACACCGGCACGACCACCGTTCCTGACCCCACTCATCCGAACGGCGAAACCTGCATTTTTCTCCGACCTGAGGATCGCTACTGCGCCATTCAGGTGGCGTGCGTGGCGAACGGCATGTCTGCCTGGGAACTGAAACCGTACTATTGCTGTCTGTATCCCCTCGTCGACGACTGGGACGGTTCGCAGCGGCGCCTCATGCTGGACGACGAGAACCCGTTGTTCGAGCGGGGCGGGGGGTGCGCAGAGCCGGCACCTGAAGCCCAGCCCATCGTCCAGGTCTATGCAGAAGAAGTCAGCCTGGCGCTGGGCCTGCAAGGGTACCGCGAATTGTGCGCGCGCGCCGGCCTGATGCCGCGCCTGTGACCGCGCGCCGCGCGCCGCGCCCGCGTCCGCTCGTCAGTGGTGAATCCTCGGCAGGCGCTTCTTCCACGCCGTGGGAATGATCTTGTCGAGCGCGTCGTCGGCGGTCACGATGCCTTGCAGCCGGCCTTCCGCATCAAGCACCGGCAGCGCCGTCAGACTGTACTTTGCGATCAGCTTGGCGGCCACGTCCTGGCTGTCGAGCAGGTTCAGATGCGCGAAACGCCTGTGCATGATGTCGCGCACCAGTGTGGCCGGCTGGGCCAGCACCAGCTCCTGAAGTGACAGCACCCCAATCAGCTTCTCTGCCTGATCGACGACGTAGATATAAGACACCGCGCCCACTTCGTCGGCCGACTGGCGCAACAGGTCGATGGCCTGCGCGGCGGTCAGGTCCGGGCTGACCGTGAAGTAATCGGTGGTCATCAGGCCGCCGGCCGAGTCGTCGGGATATTTGAGCAGTTCACGAACGTCCTCGGCGTCCTCGCGCTGCATGAGGTTGAGCAGTTCTTTGCTGCGGTCCTCCGGCAGTTCGGCCAGCAGGTCGGCCGCGGCGTCCGGCGACATCTCTTCCAGAACGTCGGCGACTTTCTCATCCGGCATCGACTCGACCAGACTGGCCTGGAATTCCGGTTCCACCTCTTCCAGCGTGTCGGCGACTGTCTTCACGTCCAGTTGCTGCAACACCAGCCCGCTCTCGGCCCGGTTCAACTGGCTGATAATCTCGGCGATGTCGGCGGGGTGCAGTTCGGCCACCTTGCTGCCGGGCACCTTGAGCTGGATATGATGCGTGCCCGGGAGGAATTCCACATCGCGCCATGCGATGGTGCCTTCTGGAATGGGCCGGCCCATGCGTCTGGCGATCGCTCTGGCTGCGCGGCTCATTCGCAGCCGCCGCATCAACCCGCGCCCCCCGACGTCCACATTGACGACGTAGAAATGTCCGTTCAGTTTGGCAACCTCGATATCGCTCACGCGCACCACACGCGCGCCGTTGATGTCGATGATCTGTTTGTCGAGCACATCATGCGCCAGGCGCAAGTCCTGGTCCGAGGGATGGTAAGCGGGAATATCGCGCAAGCGATGATGGAGGATGATCGTCTGTGGCGACGTGGCGCTGTCCAGGGCGGTTGTGTCGTGAATCGGCACACAGATCGATGTCTGCCCGCGTTTGATCGCCAACGCGCGCAGGGCCGGCTGTGGGATATTGCCCAGCCGGGAAGCGATGATGTCTGTCAGGATGCCGACCGGTTCTCCTTCTGTGTCAGCAACCGGCTTGTTGATAAACTGCCTGATGAAAGCCATCTTGCCTGCCTCTCTGAAGCGCCGCACTGCGTGAGCGGCCAAACGTTGGCGAGGGGATGGCAATCATCGCGCCGGCTTACGCGGCGTGTCACTGCCGCAGGCCATTGCTTTGCTTGCTCGATCCCGCAAGCCAACCTGCTGGTGGTTCACTAGCCGATTTGTGATCCGCGTCTATGGCGATCACCTCCTCAATGACTCCCGCGCGTCGTTTCGATTTGCCGGCACTTGCGCGCCGCTTGCGCGCTTCCGGGCAGAACGCGCCGAAACAAGAACGCTTCCCGTTCTCCAGGGAGGTTTTAACGTCCCCGGATATTGTCTTTCATCGCTGACACATCAGCGCCACGCCAACCAGGCCGGCCCCTGCATGCACAGACAGCCCCGGCGTCGGTTCAGCGGTGATAATGTCCGGCGGGCAGGGCAGGCTTACTCAGGGAATGGTGTTTTGTTCGTCAACACTTAACCCTCAACCCTCAACCTGTCAAGGCGTGATGACAACCCGCCCGGCGCCCCCGAAGCGCTCCAGTTCGTCCAGCGTCGCGTTGATGGCGCCGGCCTCCAAAGGCACTGTCCGCGTCACAATGGGATGCAGGTTCAGCCGGCCCTGCCGCGCGTATTCGAGCAGCAGCGGAATCTCCTGCGCCAGATGATCGGACACGCCGATGATCTCAGCTTCCTTGTTGATGAGTTCGTCATATGGCGCGACCTCGAAGCCCTGCCGGGTGATGCCGGCCAGCGCGGCCCGTCCGCCGATGCCCAGCGACAACACTGCCTGGCGCATTGTCAATGGCAGGCCGATCAACTCCAGCGCCACATCGACGCCCCGGCCGCCGGTGTGGCGCATGATTTGCGCGACGGGATCTGCGGCGCGCGCGTCGATGGGCATTGCCCCAAACTGCTGCGCCAGCGCGAGCTTGCTCTCGTTGATATCGACGGCGAAGACGCGCAAGGCGCCCATCGCCTGCGCCAGTTGAACGGCCGAGAGACCCAGACCGCCGACGCCGAACACGGCCACCGACTCGCCGGCGCTCAAGCGCGCCTTGCGCAGCGCATGGAATGCAGTGGCCGACGAACACATCATGATGGCGCCGTGCTCGAAAGGAATCTCATCCGGCAGGATGAACACACTGCGGGCCGGGATGCGGATGAACTCGGCGTAACCGCCATCGCGGTGCTTGCCGATCATCTGACCGCTGGCGCAGAACTGCTCTGTGCCGCGATGGCAGTAGCTGCACTGGCCGCAAGTGGTCATGTAGTGCAGGCACACGCGATCGCCGACATGCACGCCGCGCGCGTCGGCGCCGACCTGCTCGACCACGCCTGCCACCTCGTGGCCGAGTGTCATCGGCAGCGGCGCCACGCGCGACACGCCGGCGCGGTAGTGCGCGTCGGAATGACAGATGCCGGCTGCTTTCACACGCACCAGCGCGTCCGCCGGGCCAATCTCCGGCATGGGCACATCGCGCGCTTCAAGGGGACGACCCGCTTCGATGAGTTGAACGGCTCTCATGGATGTTGTGAAGTTTAGCGTGTGACGGCTCCGTCAGTGACGGCTCCGTCAGTGACGGCTCCGTCGCAGGCGCGTCCGACAAGCCGGGCGTACTTGGCCAGCGCGCCCGACGTGTAGCGCGGCTTTGGCGGTTTCCAGTTCTTCAGGCGCGCCGCGATCTCTGCGCGGCTCAATCTCACGCGCAGTTTGCCGCGCGCCGGATTGCTGGCGTCGATTTCGATGATGTCGCCGTCGCGCAGAGCGGCGATCGGCCCGCCGACATAGGCCTCGGGGCCGATGTGTCCGATCACCAGGCCAGTGGTTGCGCCGGAGAATCGCCCGTCGGTGAGGAGCGCGACATCGTATCCCAGCCCCTGCCCGCGAATGGCGGCGGTGACGGCCAGCATCTCCGGCATGCCGGGCGCGCCCTTTGGCCCCACGTAGCGGATTACCACCACATCGCCGGCTTTGATCTCGCGCCGGGCCACGGCGGCGGCGCACGACGCTTCATCGTCAAAGACGCGCGCCGGCCCGACATGCTTCAGCTTCGAGACGCCGGCCACTTTGATCACGCTGCCTTCGGGGGCCAGATTGCCCTTGAGGATCACTATGCCGCCGCTTGCGCGCAGCGGCTTGCTGACCGGATACACGACGCTCTGTTTTGTCAACTGCTCCGCGTTCTTCACCTTTTTAAGGTTCTCGGCCACTGTCTTGCCGGTGACGGTGATGCAATCGCCATGCAGCAGGCCGGCGTCGAGCAGGGTCTTCATCACCACCGGCACGCCGCCGATGCGATGCAGGTCCTCCATGACGTATTTGCCGCCTGGCGTCATGTCGGCGATGTGCGGGGTGCGGCAGGTGATGCGGGTGAAATCGTCGAACGTGAGCCGGATGCCCAGTTCGTGCGCGATGGCCGGCAAGTGCAAAGCAACATTGGTGGAGCCGCCCATAGCCAATACGACGGTCAGCGCGTTCTCGAACGCTTCGCGGGTCATGATGTCGCTGGGCAGCAGGCCCCGGCGCATGACGTTCATCAACGCCCGCCCGCTTGCGTAGGCGACAGACTTGCGCGCCTCGTCGGCGGCCGGCGGCGACGCATTGCCCGGCAATGCCATGCCGATCGCTTCGCTGACGCTGGCCATGCTGTTGGCGGTGAACAGGCCCCCGCACGATCCCATGCCCGGACAGGCCGAGCACTCCAGTTCATACAGGTCCTCATCGGTAATCAGGCCGGCCTCATGCTGGCCCACCGCCTCGTACACCGTCTGAATCGTCACATCTTTGCCGCGATAGCGACCCGGCTTGATCGTGCCGCCGTACACGAAAATGCTGGGCAGGTTGAGGCGGGCCATAGCCATCAACGTTCCGGGCAGGCTCTTGTCGCAGCCGGCCATGCCGAACAGGGCGTCGTAGCAATGCGCGCGCATCATCAGTTCGATCGAATCGGCGATCACTTCGCGGCTTACCAGCGACGCCTTCATGCCCTCGTGCCCCATGGCGATGCCGTCGCTGACGGCGATGCTGACAAATTCGCGCGGGGTGCCGCCCATCTCGCGGATGCCGCGTTTGGCCTCCTGGGCGAGAAAGCCCATCGACAGGTTGCACGGCGTCGCCTCGTTCCAGGTGTGCGCCACGCCCACCAGCGGCCGGCGCAGGTCTGCGTCACCCAGCCCCATGGCGCGCATGAACGCGCGGTGGGGCGCGCGCGCGG
>DAOTYS010000033.1:0-1535 GCA_034434575.1 Thermoflexales bacterium | reverse complement strand
CATGTGGCCCGCCTGTTGACTCGCATGTTGCGGGCTATCGATCACTCGATGCGCGTCTTGAAAGCGTTCAGCGGCCGCGAGGGGTTGCTGATCGCGCAATCCCAGCGCCCGGACCTGATCTTCCTGGATCTGTGTATGCCCGAAAAGAATGGCTATGAGTTCATGCAGGCGCTGGCCCAGGACGGCGACATGGCCGGAACTCAGGTGATCATCGTTTCGGTGAAGGGCTTTGACGAGGAAACGGCGACACTCCCGGGCGATGTGCGCATCGCAAGGCAAGGGGGGTTTACGGTCACCGAGATGCTGGGGGTGTTGCGCGGCGCGCTGGCCGGTGTCACAGGCGCGGTCAGGGTTGGGGGACAGCCCGCAGGATGATCATCTCGCGTTGCAGCGCTTCCAGGATGGCGGCCTGGCTGATCGGCTTGGTGATGTAATCGCTGGCGCCCATGGACAGAGCCAGGCGCGACTCTTTGAGCACGGAGCACACGATCACCGGGATGTGTTGTGTCTCGGGAGATTCCTTCAGCCGTTGCAGAACCTCCCAGCCATCCTGTTGCGGCATCATCACGTCGAGCGTGATGAGCCGGGGTTGGAGTTTGGTCGCCAGTGGGAGGGTCTGAGCGCTGTCGGTGACGCCGACGATAGTGACCTCGTAGCCGGCCAGATACCGTTGGAACAGGCCGATCATGTCCGCGTTGTCGTCGACGACCAGGATGGTGGTTTTCCTGGCGGTGGGCAGGAACAGCCGGGCCGACCACCTCGCTGCCGCGCCTGGCGCCGTCTCCAGTCGTCCTCCCTGAGACTCGATCAGCCGGCGGGCGACGACAAGCCCTGTGGCGATCTGACTTTGCGCAGCCGGCGCCGGCTGCGCCCCCACTGCGTCGGAGGACTCGGTAATGTCCAGGATCAGGCCGCTGTCCTGGTGCTGCGCCACAACGATCAAATCTGCGCGCGCGACGCTCAAGGCGTGCGTCAACAGGCTGATCAACGCCTGGCGCAGCGCGGTGCGATCGGCCGTGATCAGGGGCCATTCGTCTTGTGGCGAGAGCGTGATGATGTGGTGGGTTTGCCGGGTGAGCGGCAGTAGCAGTTTCAGCACGCCCTCCAGGATTTCGCGCATATTCACGGATTCCGAGCGCGACGCCTGCGTCATGCGATCCACTTCGGCTTCGGCGGCCAGGATTTGCTCGCCGCCGGCCTGAATCGGAACCGCCAGGGCCTCGGCCCCCTTGCCGGCAGACAGCCGGTCACGTATCAAGCCGGCAACTGCTTCAAGCCCCTTTTTATGCTCGCGGTAGGCTTGTTGCGGACTCAGGGCGAGTTCCTCGGCGATCTGCTGCATTGTCAGGCCATCCACATAGCGGCCGGTCAGAATGGCATGCGCCCGCACGGCTTCCACCTGTCGCAGATCCTGGCGATCCGGCCTGAGCGCCTCAATGCAATCCATGAGCATGCGCCTCAGGTGATGCACTCGCGTCCTGCTATCCATTTTGCCGTTCAGGTCCAGCATGGAAGACAGGGCGCAGTTTTGCAGG
>DAOTYS010000032.1:0-1865 GCA_034434575.1 Thermoflexales bacterium | reverse complement strand
AGCGCATGCCGGTGGAGGTGCGCGTGGATGCCGCCGAGGTGGTGAGAGTGGATGTGGCCCTGGCGACCGGCGAGACAATCGCCCGCTTCCAGCAGCAACCATATCGCGCCTTTTGGCCGCTGAGCGTCGGTCAACATACCCTGGTGGCGCGCGCGCAGTTGCGCGATGGCCGCGTGCTGGAAAGCCGACCGGTGTCCGTCACCGTTCTGCCATGAATTTCAAGGGCGCGCCGATGCCATCGCTGAGTTTGCGCGTTCGTCGCTCCGAGTGGGTCGCCTTCGCCCTGGTGATGGCGCTGGCGGCAGCGCTCCGCCTGTATCGCCTCGACCTGATTGACGTGCGCTTCGATGAAGCCTCGGCGCCGCAACTGGCGATGGGCATCGTGCGCGGCGACTGGTTGCCGGTGGCGCCGTTCAGCGGCAGCGTGGCCAATCATCCGCCGGTCTACCTGTATCTCCTGGCGCTGCCCTACCTGTTCACCCGCGACTTCATGGCGATTGCTGCGTATCGCGCTTTGCTCGATGTAGTCGCCATTGCCATGTGCTGGTGGCTGTGCCGGCGGTTTTTCGAGGCCACACACTTCGCTCGCGCGATCCCGCGTGTCGCGTTCGTCGCCTGTCTGCTTTTCGCCGTTGCGCCGTGGGCGATCCAATTCGCCCGCCGCATGTGGCTGGCGCCCGTGCCGCTGTTCCAGGTGGTGTTGCTGTTTGGCTTGTTGGAGGCCGTGGTCAGGCGCAATCCCTGGGGGTGGGCCATCGTCGGTTGGGGACTGGCGCTGAGCGCAGGCGCACACCTGGCAGCCATCTACCTCGTCCCCGTCGTGCTGCTTGCCCTGTTCATCGGACGCGCGACGCTGCGGCCGCTGCCGTGCCTGGTGGGGCTGTTGCCGCTGCTCGTCCTGACCGGGGTCTACCTCGGCTTCGACGCCGGCCAGGACTTTCGCAACGTGCGCGCGTTGTTGGGCGCAGCTGGCAGCGCGGCGAGCTGGTCGGCGGATGCCCTGCGCTTTGCGTCCTGGGCCAGCGGCGGCGCCCACCTGAGCGACTTGACCGGCGGCGCGTATCCTATCTGGCGCGCACAGGCGTGGGCGGCCTTCGAGTGGATTGACGCGCTGCAAATGGCGCTGCTGATCGTGAGCGCGGGCTTGCTGGTCATCCAACTGGTGCACCGGCCGGCGCTGTATGCCGCGCCAGGCATCGTTGTTCTGCTGGCCTGGCTGGCCTTGCCGGTGGCGTTGCAACTGCGCCCGTTGCGGCCTTTGCAGATGCATTACTTCGTGGCGCTCTACCCCGTGCCCTTCATCGTCATGGCGCTGGGCCTGGATGTTGCCGTCCGTGCCCTGTGCGCGCTGGCCCTGCGCGGTGTAGCGGGTTGGGTGAGTGCCTTCGTTGTGGCGCTGGTGGTTGGCTGGCAGGTTTTCACCACGCTGCGCTTTACGGAGTTCATCCAGCGCCACGATACCAGCTATGGCGGCTATGGCCCGCCGGTGCGCAGCGCGCTGGACGCCGCCGGGCTTGCGCGCGACGCCGCCCGCGCCGGTGTCGCCCGCGACGTCATCGTGGTCACCACCGGCGGCGATCCGCGCGTGAACGGCCCGGCAACGGTGATGGATGTGCTTCTGGCCGACCTGCCGCACCGCTTCGCCGATGCCAACGCCGGGCTGATCCTGCGCGAGGATGTAGCTCAGTACATCATCACGCCCGATGCGCTCGCCGCGCTCGATCTTTTGTTGCAACACGCCGATGCCGAAGCGGTGGTGCGCGAGATTCCACTGCAGGTGGGCCGCGAAGAAGCATACGTCTATGTGCGCATCAACCTCGCTCGCCTGCCGGCCGTGCGCGCGTGGCCGGCGCAGTGGGAGAATG
>DAOTYS010000031.1:0-6690 GCA_034434575.1 Thermoflexales bacterium | reverse complement strand
GACGCAAAATTGTGCGTCTCTACGACGACGGCGTCATCGCCCGTCGATCCCGTGTCGTTGGCGTATGCCGCCAACGCATCGCGGTAACATTGTTCGCGCGCCTCGGCCACCAGGTCGCTGAACGTGGTCAGCGCCACCAACTGGCGTGGCGTGAACAAATCACGATGCTTCGTCATGCCATACAACTGCACGCGAAACCCCAACGCCTGTTCGGGCAGATCGGTATCCGGCGCATTCTCCGGCATTGCAACGCGCGCAACCGCCTCCTGCTCCGGCGTTGGCGCGTAATAACTCCGTCCGTTTTTGCCCTCGGTCACGATCGCCATCAACTGCGCGCCCATGCGCCCGGCCTTGCCCTCGGCGCGGATGTAATCAAACGGCACGGGCGTCTTGCAACGCACGCACGTCGCCCCGCGCCGGCTCACCGTGCCCTCTGGCGCTTTCGCGTTCCCTGTTTTGACGACAAACCTGATCTCTTTGCTGTCCGGGCGGGTCTGCGGGGCGACCCAGGCGCGCCTGCCGGGCTTCCTGCTCAGCTCGAACGAGCGCACCAGCGGCATCTGGCAGCCACAGGCCGGGTTGGGGCAGGTCACGGTGCGCGCCCACAACCAGGCAATCACCGTCTCGCCGTTGTGCGTGGGGTACAGGTGGCCGATGCGCTGCCAGGCCCGCGCGCGCATCCACGCGCCGTAGTAGCGCACATCGGCGGCCAGCCCTTGCGTGCCGCGCCAGCTCGCATCCTGCATCTGTCTGGCGTCCGGGTTCTGCGCTCTGTACTCTGGATTGACCGGCGGGCGGTTGGCGAAGCGGGGCGGGATTTCGATGAGGGCCTTGTTGATCATCACCGCCACGGGGTTGAGGTCGCTGGCGTGGGCTTCCAGGCCGAGGCGCTGCGCTTCGAGCGGGATGCTGCCGCCGCCGGCGAACGGATCGAGCAGCGGGGGCGGGTTGCCGTCGGCGCACAGGCGGATGAGGCGGCGAGCCTGCTCCAGAATGTCCTCGTCGGTGGTGCTCTCCCATTGCACCAGGCGCTCGATGAAGTCGAACAGGCGCATGCGCGGGGAGTCGTGGAGAGCGGCGTTGTTGCCTTTGGGCAGTTGGCGGCAGGCGTGGACGAATTCGGGCGGCGCGGCGGGGTTGTCGGGGTCATCGACCAGGGAGGTGAAGAGGACGGCGCGGCAGGCGGCGAGGGGCCGGCGCGCCCACCACAGGTGGAGGGTGCTGGGGTGGCCGTGGCGGATGGACTTTTCGCGGGCGCTGGCGGCGTTGATGGCTTCGAGGGGGAGGGCGACTTCGATCAGCTTTTTCCGTGTCTGTGTCATCGTTATATGCTGCGCGGGTTGTGGCTGTCAAACGCCGAAGACGCGCCGTAGCGCGTCTCTACACGCTACACCACTGGCTTCGGCGCCTGGGTGATGCCGCAAGCCAAAGTATAACTGCGCCTTGCCGGCGCGGAGGCCGCGCTCTACAACGATGGGGTTTCGCTGCGGGCTAACAACGGGCGCAGTTCGTAGTTGACGCCGGCTGCCTCGGCGTCCGGCTCGCGCGTGAATGGGCGGCGCACATAGCGTATGGTGCAGTTGGGTTGACCGCTCGCGGCGCCCGCATCTTCAATCTGCACCAATGCGAGGATGAACTGCTCTGGCACGTTCAGCGCGCACAGGATTTCGTTGCGTGTCACGGTCACTGTGTCTGCGCCGGCGCGGTAGCCTTTCACCTCGATAAAGCGCAGCCCTCCGCTGACGGGATCGCGGCTCTCGATGTCGTAGCCCAGATTGTCGCGGCTGACATCGCGCGGGTCGCAGCCCAGCCGGCGCTCGACCTCCATCACGGCGCGCATGGCAATCTGCTCGGTGATGCGCGTCTGAATCACGTCTGGCGGCGTGCGCTCGCCCAGCAGCAGCCCGATCGGGATGACCAGCGTCCCGCCCACGATGATGGGCGGCTCGGCCACGATGTCTTTCTCCTGCTGGAGTTCGGCCAGGCGTCGCTCCAGGCGGGCGGCAAGTTCATCGGCGCGCTGGCGGGCTTTCTGCCAGTTCAGCCGGGCGTTGGGCCGGCCGGCCTGTTCCTGCTCGCGCAGTTCATTGGCGCGGCGGTCCCAGTAGTTGATCTCGCGCGTCAGGCGTTCGGTCACGGCGGCCTCGGTGCGGGCGATCAGATCAAGGCGCCGGCGGCGCACCTCTTCCAGGTGGCGCGGCGCCAGATGGTTGATGGCATACGCCAGCGCGATGCGTTCGTGCGCGGCGCCGAAGGGCGGTGGTGTTGTTGTAGAGACGCGCTGCGGCGCGTCTCTACCAGCCGCGTCCTCACCCTGGATACACGCGGCGCGCTCGGCCTCTGTGGCGGCGCGGTAATCCAGATACGGCGCGCCGCCGCCCAGGCGCACAGCGCCGTTCAAATCCACCTCAACAAAATGCGCCTCGGTGGAAATGACGCGCCGCTCATTGTTGCGCGTCGGGCGCGCGTCGCGCACGGTCTGTTGCAGGTAGAACAACATGCGCGGCGTCTGGCCGGGGTCGGTCTCGTCCACCAGCACCGAGCCGGCGTGGAGCAGGTCGCGGTGGCGATCCAGCGTCATTCCGAGCACGGCGTCGAGCAGCGGGTGACCGGGGCAGATGAAGGAAGCCGGCGGCGCATCGCCTTGCGGGCCGCCGCGATGAATGTCGGCTTTATCGAAGCACACGCGGGCGTAGCTCGTCGCCACTGGGGGCAAGCTGTGGTCGCGGGCGTAGTGGCGGATGGGGGCCGGTACGGTGTTGATGGCGTAGCGCCCGCTTTCGCGCGGGTGCAGCGTTCCGCCCAGCGCCTCGAACGCGGCCTTGAAAAATGCCTTGATGTAGTGCGGCTGGAGACGTTTGGCGGCATAGCGTTCCATGTCTTCGCGCAAGCGCAACACCTGTGACACATCCATGCTGCTTTGCGCCAGCGAGCGATTTTCCAGCAGTTCGCGGGTGCGGGCGCGGTCCACGGCGTTATCGACGGCGCGCTCCAGGCGCGCGCGCACAGCCGGGTCGTCGCCGTAGCGCACCGCTTCGATCATCAGATCGCGCAGGGTTTTCTCCCACACCGGCGCGCCCAGCACGTCGAACACTTGTCCGTCCAGCGCGTTGCGCTCGGCTTTCAGCTTGTTGAGCAGGCGAGCGTATACGTGGCCCTCGCGCGTGTCGGGCGCGACCAGATTCCACAGATGGCACACCTCGGTCTGCCCGATGCGGTGAATGCGCCCGAAGCGCTGTTCCAGGCGGTTGGGGTTCCAGGGCAGGTCGTAGTTGACCATCAGGTGCGCGCGCTGCAAATTGATGCCTTCGCCGGCGGCGTCGGTGGCGATCAGGATCAAAACGCCGGGGTTTTCGCGGAACTCGGATTCGACCTGGCGGCGCTCGTCGCGGCGCATGCCGCCGTGGATGCACACGATCGCGCGGTCGTCGCCGAACAGGGTGTTCAGCCTGCGGCGCAGGTAGTTGAGCGTGTCGCGGTGCTCGGTGAAGATCACCAGCTTGCGCGCGGCTTGCCGTCTGCCCGGGCGCGACAGGCCGGGGGTGAGGACGCCGGTTCGCATCTCCGACGTCTCGTGCAACAGCGTTTGCAGCTCGCTCCATTTTCGGTCGCGCCCGCTGCGCAGCACGGCGGACGCCTGGTGCTCGAGCGCGCGCAACAGTCCGATCTCGGCGCGCAACTCGGCAATGGTGCGCGCGGCAGTGGCGTTGTCCACCACCTGATCTTCGATCTGTTCAACCTCAGCGTCCGGCGCATCGTCCAGGTCTTCCCAAAATGCGGGGCCGTCGTCCCAGGCGGAGCCGGCGCTCAGCAGCGCTTCGCTGCGCGCGGTGGCGGTGAATGTCTCTTCGCGCAGCCGCTGCGTCAGACGCTCGCGCCGGCGCTTGAGCGACTGATAGATCGCCTCCGGGGAAGAGGCCAGCCGGCGCTGCAGGACAGTCAGCGCAAATCCGACCGTGCCGCGCCGGCCTTCGTTTTCAAGCTGGTCGGCGCGGTTGAACTGCTCGCGCACATAGGCCGTGACGGCCTGATACAGATCGTTCTCCTCCGGCGAGAGCGCGTAGTTGACCGTGTATGCGCGGCGTTCGGGGAATAATGGCCGGCCGTCGAACTTGAGCAGATTTTCTTTCACCGTGCGCCGCATCAGGTCGCTGGCGTCCACCTGTTGCACACCGCCGCGAAAGCGCCCCTCGAAGCGGTCGGGGTCGAGCAGCGCGAGGAAGAGTTGAAAGTCTTCCTCCTTGCCGTTGTGCGGCGTGGCGGTCATGAGCAGGAGATGGCGCGTGAGCGCGCCGAGCAATTTGCCCAGTTTGTAGCGCCGGGTTTCCTTCACCTCATTGCCGAAGAAAGAGGCGGACATCTTGTGCGCCTCGTCGCAGATCACCAGATCCCATTCGGTCTGCGCCAGGCGCGCCTGCAGCTCCGGGCTGCGGCTGAGCTGGTCGAGCCGGGCAATCACCAGATCGCGCTCTGCGAACGGGTTGCCGCTGCGCGATGTCTCGACGCTCTCGCGGGTGAGCAGGGCAAAGTCGAGCTGGAATTTGCTCCACAGCTCATCCTGCCATTGCTCGGTGAGATTGCCGGGGGCGCAGACGAGACAGCGGCGCACGTCGCCGCGCGCGATCAACTCGCGGATCAGCAGTCCGGCCATGATGGTTTTGCCGGCGCCGGGGTCGTCGGCCAGCAGAAAGCGCAGGGGCTGCCGGTTGAGCATGTGGTCGTACACCGCGGTGATCTGGTGCGGCAGCGGCTCGATCTGCGAAGTGTGCACGGCCAGTCGCTCGTCGAACAGGTGGGCCAGGCGGATGCGCCAGGCTTCCGAGGCGAGCTTGAACAGGTCGGCGGGGGCGTCGAAAGTCCAGCGGCGCTGTGCGGCGGCCAGATCGAGCCGGCTTTCGTCGCTGCGGTAGAGCAGTTGCGAACCGAGGCCGCCGTCAGCGCGCCGAAAGATAACCTCCACCGCGTCGGGGCCGTGCCAGTCCACACTGGTCAGGGTGACGATCTGATCGGGCACGACGCCGCGCACCTGCGCGCCGCGTTGGAGGTCTTCGAGCCGGGCCATGCGAGCTGTGTTGTGTGTTGCGTATTAGGTGTTGAGCTTCAGGCGGCGATCGGCGTCCAACCCCGGCGCGGGTAGGCGATGTAGCGCGCGTTGTCGAACATGGATCGCCGGCGCAGGAACGTCTCGAAATCGGCCACCTGTTCGGGATGCAGTTTGCTTTGCACCACGAAGTCGGCTTCGGGCGGATAGCACGCCATCTGGTACTGCACCAGTTCCGACTCGTGATCGGCGAGTTCCTCAGCCGGCCACAGGCCGACGTTGTTCGGGGCGTCTGCGCCCTGGTAGCGCAGATCGACGCTCCAGCGGATGTGGTCCGAGTTGTTCTCGGTGGAGCAGTGCGGCGTCAGATTTGTCATCAGCACGGCCCCGCCCAGCGGACATTCAGCCACCACGGCCTCCCGCGGGTTGCCCGGCAGGTCCTTGTCGTCGATGACCAGGAAGCCGGCGTTGCCGCCGGTGTGATGCGTGACGACGCCCTGCCGGTGCGCGCGCGGCAGGATTTGCATGCAGCCATTTTCGATGGTGGCGTTCACCAGCGGAATCCACACGGTGAGGATCAGGTGCTTGTCGCACACTTCGGCAAAATAGCCCGAATCCTGGTGCCACGGCACGACGCCGCGATTGATCTTTGGCAGCTTGGGCCGGATGCGATAGACCGACGAGCCGATGATCTCCGGCCCGACCAGCGATTCCACCACGGCCAGCAGTTTGGGGTGGGTGATGACGCGGAACATTTCGATGCCCTTGTGCCCGCCGCCGGCGCGCCCTTCCAGCGCCTGGATGATGGCCAGGCCATTTTCTGGCGCATCCTCGTAGATCAGCGCCAGCCGGGTTTCAAATGGCGCGTCTTCGTGCAGCCGGGTCAGTTTGCCTTCGCCGTGCAGCCGGCGCGCCTCATTGTCGATGATCGCTTCCATCTCGCGGCGCAATGGCTGCAAGTCTGCGGGGTCGAAGATGCGCGGCACGATCAGATATCCCTCGCGCTCAAAGAAACGAACCTCCTCGTGGCTCAGACTGCCCATTCCATATCCTCCTCAAAAACCCAGATGTCAGATGTCTTGCCGGCTTGCGATCCAGCCTGGGAGCGCATTTTACTGCGCGGCTACAATGCAGCCCAGGAGGCTCGATGACGGCTCAAACTGTATTGCCGCGCTGGCGCGGCTTCAATTTGCTCGATTTTTTCACCATGCGCAGCGCCGGCGAAGTCAGCGAAGACGACTTTCGCTGGATTGCTGAGTGGGGTTTCAACTTTGTGCGCCTGCCAATGTGCTACACGCTGTGGATCGAGGACGACCATCCGCGCCGGCTGCGCGAGCCAATGCTGAAGAAGATCGACCGCGCGGTGGACCTGGGCCGTGCATATGGCATTCATGTCTGCCTTAACTTCCACCGCGCGCCCGGTTATTCGGTCAACCCTGAGCGCGCCGAGCCGTACAACCTGTGGAAGGATCAGGCGGCGCTCGATGATTTTTGCTTTCACTGGCAGATGTTTGCCCGGCGCTATCAGGGCATTCCATCCGACCAGTTGAGTTTCAACCTGGTCAACGAGCCGGGTTTGCCGTCGCCGCTGACCATGACCCGCGAAGACCACGCGCGTGTCATGCGCGCAGCCGTGGCTGCCATTCGTG
>DAOTYS010000030.1:0-5698 GCA_034434575.1 Thermoflexales bacterium | reverse complement strand
GATCGAGGGGGCATTCCATGAACTCCAGAACACCGGCCGCCATCTCGAACATCTGCTGGCCAAGACCGTCGTCGGGCTGTGCACGCGTGTGATTGCCAAACTCACGAGTCACGCCTTGCGACGTTTGTTGCGCCAGGTGTTTGGCATCGATGTGCAGACCTTTCGCGTCGCTGCCGCGTGATCTCATTTCACATCAGACGTATTCTGGCAAACAAACCTTTGAAGTGACCAACGGCAGTTCGCGCCAGATTGGCGCCTTGTTAAAGCAGGCTTTAGGCGATATTGTTAAATGAGGTCAACAATGAGCGCAACAGCGAAGTTCTGCGCGCACTGTGGCGCGCCTCTCACTCCGAATGCTCGCTTCTGTGAGCACTGTGGCCAACCCGTTGCGTCCACGCCGGCGCAGCCGCAACCGCAACCGCAACCGCAACCGGCCTTCGCGCCCCCGCCGCCAACCTACGCGATGCCGGCGCAGCCGCCGATACAGCCGCCGCCGCGCAAGAGTCGCGCCGGCTGCGTGATCGCTGTCCTGCTGGCGCTGATTGTATTGTGCTGCCTTGTGCCGGTGGCCGGCGGTTTTATCTTCCTCCGCTTCAGCGACATTGGGCAGGAGATTGTGCCCACGCTGGAGGCAATGGCGACTGAGATGGCTGGCATGCCGGCGCCTGGCGCACTACCGGAGCGAAGAGGCACGCCCCTCGTGGATGCGCTATCGGGCAACGGCCAGATAACCGCCACACCGCGCCCGCCTGCCGATACAGAATCCAACCTGCCGATCGGCTCGGCCAACAGCGCGGCGGCGAATGTCGTCGCTCAGGATTTTGTTGGCGACTGGGAAGTGGTCGCGGCGCAGGCTGCGGATGGCTCACAGCGGGATGATCTGGTTGGCGAGCAGATTCGCCTGATGTTGTCCGATGACGGCGAAACCATCCTGGGGGTGGAGTTGCCTTACGATGGGCCGACAGAGCCGGGCCTGCGGTTGCGCATTGTCGGCGGGCGCGCGGCTGCCGGCGAGGTGATCGACGCCGATCCAGCGGTCACCGTCACCGCTGCGCTCTCGGAGGATGGCGAGGAACTGGCCATGACGATGAAGGCGCCCTCGCAGGAGGTGTCGCTGACCTTCAGGCGCGTGGGTGAGGGGGCAGGACAGTGACCACGATGCAGGTGGAACTGTTGCCGATGACAGGCCGGGACGACGGCCTGTTGCGCAGTCTGTACCAGCTCTACCTGTACGACTTCAGCGAGTTCATGGGTTGGGATGTGGATGCGCAGGGCCGGTTCGACGAATCGGATTTGCATGGCTGCTGGGATGACCCGCGCCGGCATCAGTATCTGATCCGCGCTGATGGCCGGCCGGCCGGCTTCGTGATGATCGATGAAGTCGATCATTCCATCCTCACCGGCGAGCGCGATGTGATGCTGATGCGCGAGTTCTTCGTCCTGCGCGCATACCGCCGGCATGGGGTGGGGCGCATCGCCGCCCGCCGCGCGTTTGAGCTGTTCCCGGGCCGGTGGGAAGTCTTCCAGTTGCAGGAAAACGTCGTCGCGCAAGCATTCTGGCGCAAGGTGATTGGCGAGTACACCACCGGCCGCTATGTCGAGACAACATGCGGCGAGCCGGGCTGGCGCGGCATCATGCAGACCTTTGATAATCGTTGGTAGGATGTGGTTGCTCTCCCTGCAAGGCGCCGCGCTCGGATTTTCCGCCGCCGCCTCTCCCGGCCCGTTCCAGGCATACCTGCTGTCGCAGGCGTTGCAGCTTGGCTGGCGGCGCGCCTGGCCGGCTGCGTTTGCCCCGCTGCTCAGCGATGGGCCGATCATTGCGCTGGTCGTGTTGTTGTTGACGCAGGCGCCGGCCGGCCTGTTGCGCGGGTTGCAAGTGGCCGGGGGCGTGTTCCTGTTGTATCTGGCCTGGGGCGCAGTCAGACGCCTGCGCGCCGTGACGCCGGCGTCGGCCTCCACTCAACACAGTTTGCTAAAAGCAGTTGTGGCAAATCTGCTCAGCCCCGGCCCCTGGATTTTCTGGGGTGCCGTGGGCGGCCCGATCCTGGCGCGCGCCTGGGCACAGTCGCCGGCGCATAGCGCGCTCTTTCTAATCGGATTCTACGGTGTGATGGTTGGCGTCTTGCTGGCGTTGATCGGGCTGTTTGCCGCGTCTGCGCGCCTGGGGCCGGCGTTCACGCGCGCGCTGGGCATGGTCTCGGCGCTGGCGCTGGCCGGCTTCGGCCTCTATCAGATCGTCGCCGGCTTGTCTGGCGGGTGACGCCGGCCCGCTTGACGGCGCCTGGGTATACACTCGCCGCACACAACTTTACTGCGAGGGATGAAGTCTTATGCCTCTATTCGATCTGCCTCTCGAACAACTGAAGACCTATCTGCCTGCGCGCGTCGAGCCGGATGACTTTGACGCCTTCTGGCGCGACACACTGGCCGATGCGCGCCAGCATCCACTCAATGCGACCTTTGAACAGGTCAACTATGGGTTGCAGGCGCAGGAAACGTTTGATGTGACCTTCAACGGCTTTGGCGGTCAGCCGGTGAAAGCGTGGCTGTTGTTGCCCCGCCGGCGCTCCGGCCCCTTGCCGTGCGTGGTCGAGTACATCGGCTATGGCGGCGGGCGCGGCTTTCCAACCGACTGGCTGTTGTGGAGCAGCGTCGGATTCGCGCACCTGGTCATGGATACGCGCGGGCAGGGCAGCGGTTGGCTGTTCGGCGCCACGCCCGATCTGTATGGCCAGGGCGGCAATCCGTCTGTGCCCGGCTTCATGACGCAGGGCATTCTCGATCCACAGCACTACTACTACCGGCGCGTGTTCACCGACGCCGTGCGCGCGGTGGAGGCGGCGCGCAGTCACCCGGCGGTTGACCCGGAGCGCATCGCGGTGGCCGGCGGCAGCCAGGGCGGCGGCATCACCATTGCGGCAGCCGGCCTCGAGCCGGCGGTCAAAGCGGCCATGCCCGACGTCCCATTCCTGTGCCACTATCGCCGCGCCACTGAGCTGGTGGACACCGCCCCTTACAACGAAATCACGCGCTTCTGCCTGACGCACCGCGACAAGGTTGACATCGTGTTCCGCACGCTGTCCTACTTCGATGGCGTGAATCTGGCCGCGCGCGCGACGGCGACGGCGCTGTTCTCCGTTGGCTTGATGGACCAGGTCTGCCCGCCCTCGACCGTCTATGCCGCTTACAATCACTGGGCCGGGCCGAAAGAGATTCGCGTCTACCCATACAATCAGCACGAGGGCGGCGGCAACTTCCACACGATCGAGAAAGTGCGCTTTCTCACATCCCTGTGGCGCTAATCACATCGAGGACTCTCATGCAACAGAAAACCAAAATCGGCATCGTGGGATGCGGCAACATCAGCGGCACATATCTGAAAGTTGCCAGGACGTTCGACATTCTGGAGGTAGCGGCATGCGCCGACGTGATCCCAGAACTGGCGCAGGCCAAAGCCGCCGAATACGGCGTGCCCAAAGCGTGCTCGCCCGATGAATTGCTGGCAGACCCCGACATCGAGATCGTGGTCAACCTCACGCCACCGGCGGCCCACGCGGACATTGCGATACGCGCGCTGGAAGCCGGCAAGTCGATCTACAACGAGAAGCCGCTGGCCGTCGCGCGCGAAGACGCCCGGCGTATGCTGCAACTGGCCGCAGACCGGCATCTGCGCGTTGGGTGCGCGCCAGACACGTTCATGGGCGCCGGCCTGCAAACCTGTCGCAAACTGATCGACGACGGCGCCATCGGCCGGCCCATCGCCGCGACCGCCTTTATGCTGGGGCGCGGGCCGGAGCCGTGGCACCCCAACCCGGAGTTCTTTTATCAGCGCGGGGGCGGGCCGATGTTCGACATGGGGCCGTACTACCTGACGGCTCTGGTGACCCTGCTGGGGCCGGTCAAGCGCGTCACCGGCGCGACCCAGATGTCATTTCCGGAGCGCGTGATCGGCAGCGGCCCAAGGAAGGGCAACAAGATCGCCGTCGAAATCCCGACCCACATCGTGGGCGTGCTGGAGTTCGCCGCCGGCGCCGTGGGCACGCTCATCACCAGCTTCGATGTGTGGGCGCACCAGTTGCCGCGCATCGAAATCTACGGCACGGACGGCACGCTGAGCGCGCCCGACCCGAACACGTTTGGCGGGCCGGTGAAACTGTGGCGGCCCGAGAAGAAAGCATGGGAGGAGATGCCGCTCTTGCCATTGCGGGCCGAGAACAGCCGCAGCCTGGGCGTGGCCGACATGGCCTATGCGTTGCGGTCGGGCCGGCCGCACCGCGCCAGCGGCGACCTGGCCTATCACGTGCTCGACCTGATGCACACCATTCACGACGCGGCGCGCGACGGTCAGCATATCACGATGGCCAGCGCGTGCGAACGCCCGGCCCCCATGCCGCTCGGCCTCCCGCCCGGCCAACTGGACGAATAAGTGATTGAGCAATTAACGATTGAGCGATTGACGATTGTGTCCGCACGACACGCTCTCATCTGTTGTCTGACTCCTGACTACTGACTACTGACTCCTGACTCCTGACGACTGACGACTGACTCCTCTCCCTGCCCATGCTCAAGATTTACGAAGTAGACCAGGCGCTTGGTTCAATCCTCAAGCGCAAACCGATTGACGAATTTCCCGTGTCGCCGGCCATGCGCCAGCGCACCATCGCCGCCTTTGGCGAAGACATCTCGCCAGATGAAGCCGTGCGGCGCATTCTGGCTGACGTGCGCGCGCGTGGCGATGACGCGCTCATCGAATGGACGCGCAAGCTGGATGGCGTCTCGTTGACCGCTGAAACCCTGGAAGTGCCGGATGAGGACATCGCCGCCGCCTACGACCTGGTGGACAGCGAAGTGGTGGCGGCGCTGGAGCGCGCCGCCGAGCGCATCCGCGCCTTCCATGCCCGGCAACCTTTTCACTCGTGGATGGACAGCGATCTGGGCGGTCTGTTGGGCCAGATAATCCGCCCGCTCAACAGCGTGGGTGTCTACATCCCCGGCGGCACCGCGCCGCTGGCTTCCACGTTGCTGATGACGGCCATCCCCGCCCGCGTGGCCGGCGTGAACGAGGTCGTCGTTTGCTCGCCGGCCGATCGCCGCAGCGGCAAGGTCGCCCCGATCACACTGGTCGCCGCAGACATCGCCGAGGCTGACGCGGTGTATGCCATCGGCGGCGCGCAGGCGATCGGCGCGCTGGCCTACGGCACCGAAAGCCTTGCGCGCGTGGACAAGATCGCCGGCCCTGGCAACACCTTCGTCGTGCTGGCCAAGAAACAAGTGTTTGGCGCAGTGGGCATCGATGCCTTGCCCGGACCGACCGAGACGGTGGTGGTAGCCGATGAGAGCGCCAATCCTGCCTGGGTGGCGGCCGACATGCTGGCGCAATCCGAGCACACCGGCGGCACGGCCATTCTCATCACGCCGTCGCTTCAGTTGGCGCACGAAGTGGATCGTCACTTGCAGGCGCAGGTGTCGCAATTTGCCACCGCCGCCGACATCTATGAGTCGTTCGAATCGCGCAGCGGGGCAGTCATCACCGAGGATTTGACAGAGGCAGTGGCGCTGGCCGATGACTTTGCGCCCGAGCATCTGTGCCTGTCGGTGCGCGACCCGTGGGCATGGGTGGGAAAGATTCACAACGCCGGCGGCGTGTTTGTGGGCGAGCAGTCGTATGAGGTGCTGGGCGACTATGTGGCCGGCC
>DAOTYS010000029.1:0-7831 GCA_034434575.1 Thermoflexales bacterium | reverse complement strand
AGGCATGCATGCTTTCGAAGCGGTCAAGCCGCCAGGAGGTTCAGCATTCTTCCCGTCAGACCAACCTCTGACCCCAGGGATTTTCGCTCATGCGTGAAGTGGGTTGGCATTTCACGCACTATTTATACGAGGAGGATAGAAATGGCCCCCAGAACACAGCCTGTCAAGGCAGGCGGCAAGCCGGCGCGCAAAACAGCGCGCAGCACAGCGCGCAAGCCGGCGTCAAAACAACAGTCACCCCTTGTCATCACCTACGCCAATCTCAGCGTGGCGCTGACCGACCCGCGCGCGCAGAAGCAATATGATCGCGCGTATGCCGGCGTCAGCGCCCAACTGGGCCGCGCGTACCCCATGCTCATCAATGGGGAAGCGCGCATGGCGATTGAGGAAGCGCCCAAACGAACGCCGATCAACACCGAGGTGATTCTCGGCCACGCGCAGGTGGGTTCGGCGCAGGACGCGCGAGACGCCATTGCGGCGGCGAAGGCCGCGTTCCCGGCCTGGAGCGGGCTGCCCTGGCGCCGGCGTGTGGCGATGCTGCGCAAAGTCGCCGCGCTCATCAACAAGCGGCTGTTTGAACTGTCGGCCTGGCTCAGCCTGGACGTGGGCAAGAGCCGCGCCGAGGCGCTGGGCGATGTGAAGGAAACCGCCGACCTGATCGACTATTACTGCGACCAGATGGAGGCGAACGACGGCTTCATCCACGCCATGCGGCCGGAAGGCGCCGCTCAGACGCGCAGCGTGATGAAACCCTACGGCGTCTGGGCGGTGATTTCGCCGTTCAACTTCCCCGTGGCCTTGAGCGGGGGGCCGATGGGCGCTGCGCTGGTCGCCGGCAACACGGTGGTGCTGAAGCCGGCCAGCGACACACCCATCAGCACGTGGCATCTTGCCAGATGCTTCCTCGACGCCGGATTGCCGCCCGGCGCGGTGAACTTCGTCACCGGGCCGGGGCGGACGGTGGGCGAAGAACTGGTCTCCAACCCGGATGTGGCCGGCATGACGTTCACCGGCTCGTTCGACGTGGGTTTTAACATTCTTAAACGCTTCAGCATGCGCTATCCGCGCCCGTGCGTCGCCGAGATGGGCGGCAAGAACCCCGTCATCATCAGCAACAAGGCCGACCTGAGCCGGGCAGTGGAAGGAGTGGCGCGCTCGGCGTTCGGGCTGAGCGGGCAGAAGTGCAGCGCCGCGTCGCGCGTGTACGCGCATCGAGACATCCGGGAGCAGTTCGTCGGCCTGCTGAAGCAAAAGACCGAGTCGCTGAAAGTTGGCGACCCGACGCAGGCCGGCGTGTTCACCGGGCCGGTGATTAACCAGGCCGCCTACGACAGGTTCCAGCAATGCGTGGCGCTGGCGACGCGCGACGGCGGGGAAATCGTGGCCGGCGGCTACCCGCTGACCGAGGGCGATCTCGCCAAAGGCTTCTATTGCGCGCCGACGATCGTGGATGGCCTGCCGCGAGACCATGCCCTCTTCAAGGAGGAGCTGTTCCTGCCATTCGTGGTGATCGGCGAGTACACCGACCTGGACGACGCGCTGCGCGAGGCCAACGACAGCCTCTACGGCCTGACAGCCGGCTTCTACAGCCGCGACCGCAAGGAGATCCAGTATTTCCTCGACCATATCGAAGCCGGCGTGGTGTACGTCAACCGCGAGAAGGGCGCGACCACCGGCGCGTGGCCGGGCGTGCAGCCGTTCGGCGGCTGGAAAGGCAGCGGCAGCACCTCGCGCGGCGGCGGCGGACTGTACTACGTCCAGCAGTACCTCCGCGAGCAAAGCCAGACGATGAGTGAATGATTGCCCGAATGAGCGCAAAACTGTTGTCTATGCGCGAGGCCATCGCGCGTTACGTGTCCGACGGGGCCTCGGTTGCGATCGAAGGCTTCACGGCATTCATCTGTTTCGCCGCCGGCCACGAGATCATCCGTCAGCGCAAGCGCGGCCTGACGTTGATTCGCATGACGCCGGATGTGATCTATGACCAGATGGTGGCGGCCGGCGTGGCGCGCAAGCTGGTGTTCAGCTATCTGGGCAATCCCGGCGTCGGCTCGCTCAACTGCATTCGGCGCGCCATCGAGCAAGGCATTCCCGCGCCGCTGGAGATTGAGGAATACTCGCACTTCGGGATGGTGGGGCGCTACATCGCCGGCGCGGCTCATCTGCCGTTCTACCCGCTGCGGAGCTACACCGGCTCGGACATGCCGGCGGTCAATCCGCGCATTCAATTCGTGCACAGCCCCTACGACGGCGAGAGGGTGGCCGTCGTGCCGCCGCTCAATCCCGATGTGGCCATCCTGCACGCGCAGCGCGCCGACGCAGCCGGCAACACCCAGGCATGGGGGCTGCTCGGCGCGCAGAAAGAAGCCGCATTCGCCGCCCGCCGGGTGATCGTGGTGGTGGAAGAGGTGGCCGATGAAGCCGTGATCCGCGCCGACCCCAATCGCACCCTCATCCCCGGCCTGATCGTCGATGCCGTGGTGCATGAGCCGTTTGGCGCGCATCCGTCATACGCGCAGGGTTACTACGACCGCGACAACGACTTCTACCTGAAGTGGGATGAGATCTCGCGCGACGCGCAACGCACAGCAGATTGGCTTGACGAATGGGTGTATGGGGTGAAGGATCGGGCAGAGTACGCGCAGAAGCTCGGCGCAGCAGCGCGCCAGCGGTTGAAGCCGGGCGACGCCTGGTCGCAGCCGGTGAACTATGGGGATTACCGATGAACACAGCCGCTGCGTTTACGGCATCTGAGATGATGATTGTGGCTGCGGCGCGGGCGCTGGCCGGCGCGCGAACCGTGTTCGTGGGCGTGGGGCTGCCTAACATCGCCTGCAATCTGGCGCAGCGCACCGTCGCGCCGCAACTGGAGTTGATCTACGAGGCCGGCGTGTACGGCGCCCGCCCTGCCCGGCTGCCGCTCTCCATCGGCGACCCCGGTCTGGTCAGCGGATCGATCGCCGTCATGTCGCAGGCCGATTTGTTCAGCTACTACCTGCAAGGCGGCCGGGTGGAAGTGGGGTTCCTGGGCGGAGCGCAAATCGACCGCTTTGGCAACCTGAACACCACCGTCATCGCCGACTATGGCAGACCCAAAGTGCGCCTGCCCGGCAGCGGCGGCGCGTGCGAAATCGCCATTCACGCGCAACGGCTGTTCTACATCATGCGGCTGAGCAGACGCGCTTTCGTGGAGCGGCTGGACTTCGTCACCAGCCCCGGCTTCATGTCGGGAGGCGACGCGCGAGAACGGCTGGGGATGCCGGGGGGCGGCCCGCGCCTGGTCATCACCGACAAGGCGCTGTTCGATTTCAACACGCCGGCGCGCGAAATGCGCCTGGTCTCGCTGCATCCTGGCGTTGCGCTTGAAGACGCGCTCTCCGGCATCGCATGGCCGGTCAAAGTGGCCGATGCGCTCACGAGCACCGCGCCGCCCACAGAGGCGGAGCTGCGCTGCATCCGCGAGGAACTCGATCCGGGGGGACTCTACAGGCAGTAGCAAGCCTGGTTGCCGGACTGGTTGCGTAGGATGGGTTCTTACTGCCGGCCAATCCCGCGCATCACGCGCGCGCTTGCAGCGCCAATGAGCAGACCGGCAACGGGCAGCCCTGCGCCGTAGCAGGCGAGTTCAATCGCCACACCCAGCCGGGCGAGCATCGCGCTCGTCCAGCCGGCGCTGCGCAGGCCGTCGAACAGGCCGCTTGCGTCGAGTTGGCGAAAGGCGTCTTCGGCATATAACGCAAACTGGCCGTTCAACGACAGCGCCAGCAAGAGCGCAGTGACCGGCAACGCAGCGATGATGCCGGCCAGCAGGCCCGCAATCGCGCCGGCGCTGGCCGCCTCGGAAGGAGAACGGGCCGCCGACTCGCGTTCGGCCGCAAAGCCGGCATAGCACAACCCGCCGACTGCCAGCGCCGCGCCGGCGAACCACTGCTCAACGCTGACTGAAAGCTGTTGCGCCAGCAATGCCAGGCCGATGGCCGGGCCGGTGATCAGCCCGATGCGCGCTGCCGTCGTCTGAAAGGCCGGGCCGCTGCCCGGCGCGCGGTCTGCGCTCTCGCTCAACATCGCGGCTCAGGCCCGGTGCTGGAAAAGGTCGTCGATCGCGTCGGCGAGCTGCTGAAGCGTGGCCACCTGGTGCACAGCATCGCACATGGGGGCATAGGCCGGCATGTCGCTGTCGCCCTGCCCCCACATGTAGGGCGGCTCCGGATTCATCCACACCACGCGGCGCGCGCGCCTCTTGAGCGTCTGCACCAGATCGACGCGCGGGTCGTTGTAGTTGTTGCGCCCGTCGCCTACAAAGATGAGCGTGGTGCGTCGATCCACCGTGTCCAGAAAATCCTTGCTGAATGTGACCAGGCTATTGCCCAGGTCGGTGTTGTAATGGCCGGGGGGAATGCTGTGCAGCACCAGCGGCACGGCGTCTTCGGGCCGGTGCTCGTTGAAAGGCTGGCTGATGTCGTGAATGTCGTCGATGAAGGCGAATGACCGCGCTTTGCTGACCTGGTCCTGCATTTCGTAGACCATCTGCAGCATAAACTCGGCGACGGGACGCATGGATGTGGACACATCGACAATCACTGTCAGCTTCGGTTTGAGGTGGCGCCGGCGCAGTTTGATTTCAAGGGGAACGCCGCCATAGCGTTGGTTATGCCGGATGGTGGATTTGGCGTCCAGGTTGCCCTGGTTGGCCCGGCGCATGCGCAGGGCCGCGCGGGAGCGCAGTTGGGCGACCAGCCGGCGCACATGGTTGCGCAGTTCTTCCGTCTCGGCGTCGTTGAGCGATGACAGCGGGCGATTCATCAGCTCGTCGATGCGGCGCCGGCGCGGATTGTCGCTCGGCTGGTTGAGCATGTTCTGGCCGACGAAGCGCGACACCTGCTCGCGCATCGCGTCGGCATTCTGCTGGATCGTTTCGCTGACCTCCTGGCGCCCTTCGCGGTCCATGCCCTGCAGTTTGAGTTGTTTCATCAGCGCTTCGAGGGCGTCGCGGAGCTGTTCGGGGGTCAGGCCGAGTTGCCGGATCATGCGCTCGGTGAGCCACTCGCGCACCTGCTGGTTCATGCCGCGCATCTGCCGGGTGACGCCCGACTTGCGCGCAGCGTCGCGCAGTTGCTCGTCGGACAGGCGCTGCCCCTTTGACAGCATGCGCATCAACTCCTGAATCTGCTGGCGCAATTCATCCAGGGCGCGCTCCAGCATTTCCTGTTGCGCCTGGGTCAGACCCTGCGGCTGCTGCATCTCCGGCCCGCCGCTGCCAAAGTAGAGGGGAAAGATTTGCTCGAACACCGGCACATCAGCCGGCTCCTTGATCAACGTGGCCTTGAGCGCGTTCTTAAACTGGTCACGGTCAAGGACGCCGATCACCTCGACCGCCTTCAGCGAATCCACCGATTCGGCCAGCGACACGCGCACGCCGTTCGACCGCAACGCCGACACAAACTCCACAACCCGTTCATCCATGCCGATCACTCCACAACACAGAAGACAAACAAAAGGACGCGCTGCACAGACTACCGGACGCCGACATCGCGCCCCTTGCCGGCGCTGAGCGCCCGCCGCGCGCGCTGAATGTCCGATTCGTGCTTCAAAATCACGGTCAGCGTATCGTTGAGCGTCTTGTCGTCCAGGTGCCGGGCATTGATGGCGACCAGCGCCTTGGCCCAATCCACCGTTTCCGCCACGCTGGGCGACTTCTTCAGCTCCAGCCCGCGCAGACGCTGCACGATCTCCACGCACTGTCTGGCAACGCTGGGCGACAAGTCGGGCACACGCATCCGCACGATGTTGAGCTCCGATTCGAGCGATGGGTAGTCGATGAAGAGGTAGAGGGCGCGCCGCTTGAGCGCCTCGCTCAGTTCGCGGGTGTTGTTGCTGGTGAGCACCACCATCGGCTGCGTGCGCGCTTTCAGGGTGCCCAGCTCCGGCACACTGACCTGAAAGTCGCTCAGAATTTCGAGCAGGAAGGCCTCGAATTCCGCGTCGGCGCGGTCGATTTCGTCGATCAGGAGGACAACTGGTTTTTCGCTCATGATCGCGCGCAAGAGCGGGCGCGGCAGCAGGAAGCGCATCGAGAAGAAGACGTTCTCCTCGCCGGCCAGGCGATCGGCCGCCTGAGCCAGAGACTGAGCCTCGCCGACGATCTGGCTCAGTTTGTCGCGCAGCAACTGCGTGTAGAGCATCTGCTTGGCATATTCCCACTCGTAGAGCGCCTTCGACTCGTCCAGCCCTTCATAGCATTGCAGGCGGATCAGTTCACGCCCTGTAGCGCCGGCCCATGCCTTGGATAGCTCAGTCTTGCCCACGCCGGCCGGCCCCTCGGCCAGAATCGGCTTGCCCATTCTCTCGGCCAGATAGACCACCGTCGCAATCTCATCCGAGGCGATATATTGCTGCCCCAACAACCCAGACGTCACATCTGCAATCGACTTGAACATGGCGCAACTCTAACACAGACACTCCCTGGCGCGCGACATGAAGCCGAATATGGCTCCTGCAAAGTCGCTTGACAGGTGACGAAAAAGCCTCTTGCGAGTAAGCTGGTGAGATGAAAAAACACAAAATCAAGCAGCCGACTCGCAAAAGACTTCGCTCAAGTATGACACAGAACCGGCATTGCCGGCATATAGCAGCGAGCCTATTGTGTTTGACGTGGGCAGCTTGTGCGCCCACTTCAGCCGACTGGTGGACAAGCGCAAAGCGCGTGGCAAGCGATACTCAGCCATGACGCTGCTGGTGCTGATGTTGCTGGCGAAACTGGCCGGACAAGACAGTATCGAGGGAATCGCCGACTGGTGTAAACAACGCGAGGAAGGACTGAGCAAGCTGCTGAATCTCAAACGGGTGTCAACGCCGCACGCCACGACCTTCGGACGTTTTTTGCGCCAGGCCATTGACCCGCAACAACTGGAAGCCGAACTACGGGCATACTTCGAGAAACAGTCGGCAGTGCGCAAGGACACGCAGCGGGCAATCGATGGCAAGCAAATACGCGGCACGGCCCTGCCAACGTCCACGGAAACCGAAGCAGACAATGTGTATCTGCTGGGCGTCTACGCGCCCGCAGCGGGCGTCATGGTGCTACAAGCCGAGCTGGGCGCCGGTCAGGCGGAATTGACGTGTGCGCCACAGGTGCTGAAAGGGCTGGATTTGCAGGGCAAACTCGTGAGTGGCGATGCGCTGTTCACCCAACGCGGGCTTTCGGTGCAGATCGTGGCTGCTGGCGGCGACTTCTTGTGGAAAGTCAAGCAGAACCAACCCCAATTGCTTGCCGATATAGTCAGGTTGTTCACACCGCCTGCGCCAGCGCGACGGGGGTTCAGCAACCCACCGCTGGACTTTCGCACTTATACCGACCACCGCAGTGGGCATGGCCGCAGCGAGACGCGCACGATTACAGTCAGCAGCTTGTTGAAAGGCGATTCGGTCACCAACGGCTCGGACTGGCCGCATCTGGCCCAGGTCTTTAAGCTGGAGTGCCGGCGCATCGACAAGAAGACTGGCCGGATCACTCAAACCGTCCACTATGGCGTGACCAGCCAGTCTGCTGACAAAGCGTCACCCAGGAAGCTCCTGGAGCAGACTCTGGCGCACTGGGCAATTGAAGGTGGTTCTCACCAGCGACGCGATGGAACTTTCAATGAAGATCACTGCAATCTGCGACGCGGACACAGCGCCCACATCATGGCGATTCTCAACAACATCGCTATCGCACTGATTCTGCAAGCCGGCTTTGTAAATGCAGCCCATGCCCGGCGTGTCTTTGACGTTCACATTGAGAAGGCGTTCAGGGCATTGACTACCGCCCCTCGTTGACTTTGCAGGAGCCATA
>DAOTYS010000028.1:0-11735 GCA_034434575.1 Thermoflexales bacterium | reverse complement strand
CTGCCTGAGCGCATGTCTTTCCTTCGCTTAACAAGGCCAGGCCGCGCGCGCGTCGTGCATCAGCAACTGCATTTGACCCTTTTATTCTCATGCGGCCTATTTTGACACACACGACATTTTCTTGTCAAGACTCAGTAGTTGGTCCAGGCCGGCTGCCGGCTCACTCTCCAATTGCTCATCACAGGTGACCCAATGCACACTCTTTTTCAGTCGCTCCTCTCAAACCGGCTATTACCTGTGTTGACCGACGGCGCCTGGGGCACCATGCTGCAATCACTTGGCCTGCCGGTCGGTGACTGCCCCGACGCCTGGAACCTGACTCACCCGGATCGTGTCGAGCAGGTCGCGCGCGCCTATGTGGACGCCGGCAGCCAGATCATCTTAACCAACACATTCGGCGCAAGCCGCATCATGCTGGAACGGCATGGCCTGGCCGATCAGGCTGCGGCCATCAACCGCGCCGGCGCAGAAATCTCCAAACGCGCGGCCGGCGATCGCGCCAAAGTGTTCGCCTCGATCGGGCCGACCGGCAAAATGCTGATGATGGGCGAAGTGAGCGAAGACGATCTGCGCGCCGCGTTCGAGGAGCAGGCCCAGGCGCTGGCTGCCGGAGGCGCGGACGCCATCGTCATCGAAACGATGAGCGACCTCGGCGAAATCAAGGCTGCCCTTGCCGCCGCTAAAGCCACCGGCCTGCCGGTCGTCGCCAGCATGACTTTCGATTCCGGCAAAAACAAGGACCGCACCCTGATGGGCGTGACGCCCGAAGAAGCCGCCGAAGAACTGACCGATGCCGGGGCGGATGCCGTGGGCGCCAACTGCGGCCAGGGCATCGAGGGGTATGTCGCCATTTGCAAGCGCCTGCGCGCCGCCACCGCATTGCCGGTGTGGATCAAACCGAACGCCGGCCTGCCCGAAGTGGTGAACGGCCAGATCGTGTATCGCGTCACGCCACAGGCGTTCGCGGCTTACGCGCCGGCCATGCGCGACGCCGGGGCCTCCTTCCTCGGCGGCTGCTGCGGCAGCACCCCCGATTTCATTCGCGCGCTTGCCGCAGCCCTGATGAACGGCGCCGGATGAGGTTGCCGCCAGCGCGCGAGCTGCCGGTTGATCGCAACATCACACGCCTATAATCCGGTTCAAACGACGAAAATCCCAAAAGACGAGGCATGGTTTGAGCACGACAATGGCGGACCCGCGCGCGCGCACTCCGCTGCCCCGCTTGCGGCTGATCGACCTGCGCCCGATTGAACAAGACGGTGAGCTGCGCTATCTGCTGCGCGACGCCTTGCAGCTTTCGGAAGACATGCTGATCGTGCCGCCGGCCCTGGCCGCTGCGCTGGCGTTTTGCGACGGCACGCGCGACGCAGAGAGCATCTGCGCCGCGTTCGCGCTGCGCTATGGCCGGCGCATCCCCCTGCGCGCCGTCGAGCAACTGCTGGGCGCGCTGGACCAGGCGTGTCTGCTGGAGAATGAGCGCGCTTCAGCAGCGCAGGCCGCAGCGCTCGAGGAATACCGGCGCGCGCCCTTCAGGCAGCCGGCCTGCGCCGGCGGCAGCTATCCCGACAATGCGCCGGCCCTCAAACGCGCGCTCAACGAATACCTAAAGGAACACGGCGCGCGCGCGCCTGCCGTCCCCGCCGCGCGGGGCATCATCAGCCCGCACATCGACTATCCGCGCGGCGGGCCGGTGTACGCGCAAGCCTGGAGCGCTGCGACGCGCATCGCGCAGCAAGCCGATCTGGCCGTCATCATCGGCACCGATCACTATGGCGACGACCCCTTGACGCTGACGCGCCAGAACTACGCCACGCCGTATGGCGTCCTGCCCACCGCGCAAGCGATCGTCGATGCGCTGGCCGAGGCAATCGGCCCGGCGAATGCCTTTGCCGGCGAATTGCGCCATCGCGTCGAACATTCGCTTGAACTGCCGCTGGTGTGGCTGCATCATGCCCGCCATGGGCAGCCGATCGAGGTCGTGCCGGCGCTGGCCGGCTCGTTCGGGCCGTTCATGAACAACGGCCACCGTCCTTGCGGCGACCAGACGATTCAGTCGTTTCTGGATGCCGTCGTCTGGCTGGTCAGGAACCGTCGCGTCCTCTTCATTGCATCGGGAGACCTGGCGCATGTCGGGCCGGCGTTCGGCGGGCCGCCGGTCGACGATGCAGGCCGAGCCATGATCGCGGACGCGGACGAGGCGCTGATCGACCACATGCGCGCCGGCAATGCGGATGGCTTCTTCGACGCCATTCGTCGCGTCGGCAATCAGAACAATGTGTGCGGCGTTGCGCCCATCTACCTGACACTGAAACTGCTGGAGGCGACCCAGGGCATCGCCGCCGGTTGCGCGCGCGGATACGCGCATTGCCCGGCCGATGATGAGGGCGCTTCGATCGTGTCGGTGTGCGGCGTCACGCTGGACTGACATTGCCGCTGCCACAGACGGCCAGGCCAGTCAAACCGGGCGTGTTCACAGCCAGGGGCAAGACACACATTTGGCTGCCAGGGCATTGCCAGGATCGCTGAGAGAAATGCTGAAACAGGCTCTGCGTCCTCAGCGTCTCTGCGGTGAGTTTCCCGGACAGGGTATGAAGTTGACCCAACCTGTGAACGCACCCAACCAGATGTGGTACAATCACGTTGTTGATGTAGCCGTGATGTGGCGCTCTTGAGTCAGGCCCTTCCAATTGATCCTCGGCTGATTGCGCGCGGTTCTTTTTGAGGCTCTCGGATTCTCCCCATCTTCTGGCAAATCTTTTTCTCTGCCTTCGCGCGCGAAGGCGACTTGATCACTTGGAGGATCAATCTAATGAACAACAAACTGTACGTGGGCAATCTGTCTTATGAGACAACCGAGCAGGACTTGCGCAATCTGTTCGGGCAGAGCGGCAACATTCGCTCGGTCACGATTCCCAACGACCGCATGACCGGCCAGCCGCGCGGTTTCGCCTTCGTCGAGATGGAGACGCCAGCCGAGGCGCTGGTCGCCATCAAGGCGTGCAACGGCAAGGAACTGGGCGGGCGCGAGATCAAAGTGAATGAGGCCAGGCCACCGGAAGCCCGCAGCGGCGGGTTCGGCGGGCGCGATAACCGCGGCGGCGATCGCGGCGGGCGCAACAATCGCCGATTCTAAGCATCGCTGATTCTGAGTCCGGCGTTCACGCCAGGACCCACAAGCGGCCGGCATCGTGATGATGCCGGCCGCTTGTGTTTTGCCGGTGACGATGAGACGCCCCGCGCCGCTATGCAGCCTGCTTGCTCTGCGTGTCAACATCCACCGGCAGACCGGCCAGTTGCATGATGCGCAGCGCGTTGGTGCTTGGGCAGGGGCCGGGGCGCAGCCGGTAGTCGAACACCATGCGCTGCCCGTCGATGCGCTCTGCAAAGTGGTAGTTGGCGATGCCCGGCACTTCATCGGCCAGCCGGACCAGCTCGAGATCGTGGGTGGCAATCGCCCCCACCCCATTGTTGCCGGCCAGCGCGCGAATGTAGGCGCGGCTGCCGATGAGCCGCTCGCGGTTGTTCGTGCCGCGAAAGATTTCGTCGATCAGAAAGAAGACCGGCGGGCCGGGCGCGCGCAGCGCGTCGAGCAGCGCCCTCAGCCGCTTCACTTCCGCGTAGAAGTAGGAGATGCCATCGGTCACCGAGTCGGTCACCCGAATCGACGTGAACAGCCGGAACGGGCGCGTCTCCAGCGCCGATGCAGTCACCGGCCCGCCGGCGCAGGCCAGCGCCAGATTCACGCCGATCGCGCGCAGGAACGTGCTCTTGCCCGACATGTTGGAGCCGGTGATCAGCGCCAGTTCGCCCACGGCCGGCAGGCAAAAGTCGTTGCTCACGCGTGTCTCGTGAGCCACCAACGGATGCCCGAGCGCCGTTGCGCGCAAAGCATCGCCCATCCCGCCGGCGCTGATCTGCGGAAAGGCATAGTGCGGGTTGAGCCAGGCAAAGGCAGCCAGCGAGGAGAGCGCCTCCAACTCGAACCACACGTCGAGCCAGGCCGGCAATCGCTGCGCCAGCGCCGCTTTGACCCGCGCCAGCCGGAACGCGACAAACACATCCCATGGCACAGACGCATTCACGACGAACCAGAGAATGGGGTTGCGCACCACGCCGGCCGCGATCAACACATCGCTGATGCGGCGCAAGTGAGCCGACGGGCGATGACGCCGGTCGCGGAAAGGCGCGCACATCGCTTCGAGCGCCGAGCCTTTGGCATACCTGTGGCGCTCCAGAAAGCTGAATACCGCCAGCAATTGGCGCAGCGCGCCTTCCATGTCGAGCGCGTCGGAAAACGAGTCTTTGATGTTGCGCGCCTGCCAGAAAAACAGGGCCAGGTAGGCCAACCACGTCGCCAGCCAGAAAGGCGGCAGGATCGACAGATTAGCGAGTATCACCAGCGCGATGTTGACGGCGGCGAGCGCGCCGAGCAGAACAAGCCGGCCGGCGAGTGGCGCTGCCGGCTGATGCGCGTTCAACCACAACAGCAGTGTGTCGCCGCGCCAGGCTGCGCCGGCCTCGCGCATCGCCAACCCGGCGTTCAGGCTCAGGCGGTCGCGGAACAACGGTTGCCCGGTCAATTCCCGCGCCAGCGCCTGCCGGCGCAAGGTCGCATCGAGCGATGGCGCGGTCTCCAGCAACCAGCTGGCCAGCCGCCTGCTGCCATCGCGTGATGCTGCCGTGTCGATCAGATGGTGTATGGACTTCTCGCCCGTGATATCCAGGTCGATCTCAAAGGGATGCCCGGCATCGGGGGCATGGTCTGTGGGCGCATAGGGCAGGCCGGCCCAGTCGAGCGTCATGCGCGCCATGTGCCGGCGCTTGATGTCGAGCCACACCTCGCGCCGGGCAATGGCGGCGTTGATGGCGCGATGCCATCGCACCAGCGCAGCGAATCCGACCACCCAGACGCCGGTGACGCCCCAGAAGGCGACATCGCCGCGCGCGATCAGCGCCGCGCCGCTCAAGGCCAACCCGGCGGCAAACACCATCAGCCGCCAGCGCGAGAGGCGATCGCTGACTTGCTGGAGACGAGCAAGCTGGCTGCTCACGCGGCGAAGCTGGTTGCGCAATCCGCGCAGACGAGCGGCTCGCAACGCGACCCGTGACCGGGCTTCGGGGCCGTTGACCATCGACATAGGGCCGGGTCAACTATATCAACGAATGAGGAAAGAACGAGCGTTATCACGCCGCGTGGCAGTGTGGTTGACGCAGCGCAAATACAGACCCGGCGGCGCCGGGTATGCTCCGCCTCAGGAGAATCGAGTCGAACATGAATTACGCTTTCTTCGCCAATCTCGCCGAGGCCGCCAATGCGCCGGCCGAGGGTATCCTAAGCCGGACGCTGTATCAGGACGATCAGGTCAAAGTGGTGCTGTTCGGGTTCAGCGCCGGGCAGGAGCTATCGGAGCACACGGCCTCCACGGCAGCCACCCTGCACTTCGTCGCCGGCGAGGCGACCGTCACGCTGGGCAGCGACACGCGCGAGGTCGGGCCGAACGCCTGGATGCACATGCCGCCCAATCTGGTGCACAGCGTGCGGACCAAAACGCCGGTGGTAATGCTGCTGTATCTGCTGAAGTGACGGGTCGGGGCGCCAGGGCCACAGGCCGGCCCGAATGCGTCACTTGCTCGAGCCGGCGAGGATGCCCTGGACAAACCACTTCTGGAAGATCAGGAAGAATGTCAGGGGCGGCAGAATGGCGACCACAGCAGCCGCGTTCATGCCGCCATAGTTCGTGCCCCACGCCTGAATGAAGCCCAGCAGCGCAGCCGGCACCACCTGTAGATCGCGCTTGGTGGTGAAGGCAAACGAGAACAGATAGTTGTTCCAGGCGCTGATGAGGGTGAAAATCGCCACAGAGATCAGCCCCGGCGCGGCGAGCGGAATCGCGATGGTGAACAGCGCCCGGAATGCGCCGCACCCGTCGATCAGCGCAGCTTCTTCGATCTCGCGGGGAATGGACAGCATGAAGCCGCGAATCATCCACGTGCAATAGGGCAACGAGAACACCGTGCCGGCCAGAATCACCGAGTACAGCGTGTTGTAAATGCCCAGGCCGCGCATGTACAGGATGAGCGGCACGAGCACTGCGATGGCCGGCAACAATGGCAACACCAGCAACACGGCGCTATAGCGCTTGCCGGGGAAATCGAAGCGCGCCAGCGCATAGCCGGCCAGCACCGCAATCGGCAAGGTGAAGAAGATCGTGCTGAGCGACACGATCAGGCTGTTCTGCACATTGCGGAAGAAGCCGCCCGCGAACAGCCCCTCGTAGTGCTCCGAGGTCAATTCCGCCGGAAAGAATCCCAGGTTGCCATTCGGCGCCAGCGATGTGCGGACGCCCCAGTACACCGGGAACACGATGATGACGATGACGAACAGGATGCCAAGCCAGCCGAAAATGAAACGCGCGCGCGACATGGATGGTGAAGTCGTCATCAGGCCCTCTCTCCCTGCCCGAGGATGCGGTTGTAGATGAACATGACCAGGATCGACAGACTGATCAGCGCGATGCCGATGCTGGAGGCAAAGCCGATATTGAAGTAGAGAAACGCCTCCTTGAACAGCCGCACGCCGGTGACCTCGGTGCCATAGCCGGGGCCGCCCTGGGTCAGAGCGTACACGCCCTCGGCATCCTGAATCGTGAACACGCTGATCAGCAGCACGGCAGAAAAGAGCGGCACGCGCGTGAGCGGCAGTGTGATGTAGCGGAACTGGTGCCACCAGCCGGCGCCATCGACCTTGGCAGCCTCGTACAACTCCAGTGGGATCGACGTGATGCCTGCGGCGATCAGCAGCATCATGAGCGGGAAGCTGCGCCACGCGCTGTGCAGGATGATAAGCAAGCGAGAGCCTTCTTCGGTCAGCGTCAGGTAGAAGGGCCGGCCAAACAACGCAGACAGAGCGATGGTGATCGGGCCGCTCTGCGGGTCCAGCATGGTGCGAAACAACAGCGCCGTGACGACCGGCGCGAGCACCCACGGGATGAGGAAAATGGTGCGCACAACCCCTACCCCTTTCCGGCTGGAGCTGATGAGCAACGCCGCGAAATAGGCCATCGGCACCGAGATCGCCAGCACGCCAACCAGGTACACCAGCGTGGCCGTCAGGTTCTGCCGGAAGCGGTCTTCCCTGATCAGAATTTCAAAGTTCTTCAAGCCCACAAAAACGTCGGGCATGCCCGGATCAGTGCGCTGCATGGCGTAGTAGATCAGCGAGACGAACGGCACGAACAGGAACGCAACGAGCAGGAACACGAGCGGGAACATTAAGGCGTAGGCCAGCGCGTTTCTGCGCAGGCCGGACCAGACGCGCTTCGACAGGGATGCGCGGGGGTAGCTGGAGATCGGCGCGCTTGCCGAGGACATGGGCATACCTCATAGGAATTGGCGCCGCAGCATGTGCGGCGCCAACTCGTCGGAATTGACACGAACGACAGACAGATCAACCGGGCGCGCGCAGCGCTGCGGGATCACTGGCCGGCGTACTTGCTGTTCCACTCGTCGTCGAACTTCTGGAGGGTGGCCGGGATGTCGGCCTGCTTCGACATGATCTCCTGGATGGCGGCAGCCATGGTGTCGGCCAGCTCGGCATAGTACGCCGTGGGAGGCATCGGCCTGCCGTTCTTGGCCGCATCCAGCCAGGTCTGGTAGAAGGCCGAACTGTATTCCGGCGCATCCCAGGCCGACAGGCGAGCCGGCAGCCCCGCATCGGGATAAGTCTTCAGATTCTCAGGCTTGAAGACGGTCATCATCAGCTTCCAGGCCATGTCCACATTCTTGCTCAGCTTGTGGATCGACATGCACCACGCGTTCGTGAACTGCGCGCGCGCGGCGCCGGGCTGCACCATCACGCCGGCTTCGGCCGGCTCACAAGTCGGCTGGGCCGGGAAGCAATCCTTGAACATGTCCTTGCTCTGCACCGCGCCGATCCAGTAGCTGCCGAAGCCCATGCCCTGGGCGATCTTCCTGTCGATGAACGCCTGCAAGATCAGGTTGTCATACGTGCCATCGGCGGCAAATGAATAGGGCGGTGTGACCTTGTGCGTGTACACCAGATCGTACAGCCACTGCACTGCTTTGACGCTGGCCTCATTGGCGAGCGTCGCTTTCATGGCGGCCGCGTCGTAGAAGTCGCCGCCATACGCCCACACGATCGGAGCATAGTACAGCTCGATCGTGGCCCGGCTGTTGCCCAGGTACATGCCCAAACCCCAGATATCCTGATCGGCCCTGGTGGTCTTCTTGGCCACTTCGATCACTTCATCCAGCGTGGTCAGTGGCTTGTCTGGGTCGACGCCAGCCGCCTTGAACATGTCTCGATTGTAGACATTCGTGCGGGTGTGCACACCGGTTGCCAGGCCGATCTGCTTGCCGCCTACCGAGGCCGCCTTGTAGCCGGGGCTCCAGTTCAGGTCATCCTGCTCGGCCTTGTCGAGCTGGCCGATCAGCGGCGTCAGGTCAATGTAGGTCTCCGTCTTGAGGTGCTTGGCCATCAACTGCGGCGAGCTGAACATCAGGTCGTGATCGACACCCGCGGTCAGGTCCAGGATCGCTTTCTGGTCGATCTGGTCCCACTTGATGGCTTCCTGCTCGACGGTCCAGCCTGGGTTCGCCTCTTCGAACTGCTTCACCACACCGGCGATCCAGTCCTGGTTCAGCTTTCCGTTCACATCCTGAAGCAGCGAGTAGAACTCGGCCCACTTGATGACGCCGCCGGCAGCCTGGGGAGCAGCCGTTGGCCCGGTGGACTGCGCTTCACCGCCAGTTGGCGCGGGACGCGGGGCTGCGCATGCGGCGAGCGCAGCGCCGGCAGCGCCAATAGCGGACACTTTGAGGAACTGACGACGTGACAAACTGCGGTTGACTGGCATGATCGAACCTCCTGGTCTAATCAAACTTGGAATCAGTCGAACGCGAGCAACGTGCGCATAAGTCGTCCAAAACTGGAGCTTGACCTTCCTCCTCCACCAACCTCCTTGGCGCGCGAATAGGGCAATTGTAATACGCGCCCAATGGCCCCCGCTCCTGTTAAGACGCAACTGCAACTCTGGCAAAGAAAGCCAACCGCTGCCTTCGACATGCTCAGACAACGGCAGCGCCAGGCGATTTGGAGGGATTCCGCGCTTTCGCGCAAAGCGCCCACTCACCCCCGTCCCGTAGCGGAGCGCCGTGCCGTGATGGGGCCTGGCCGAGATCACTGCCCCATGAACACGAACTTCACATCGTCGAAAGAGACGTAGCGCGTCATGGAGGGTTCGCCCGTCACATCGGTCAGGCGCACATAGCCGTCCGCGCCGGCGTTGAAGTAGTACGCGCCGATGTTCACCCAGGCGTCGTGCAGCGGGGCCTGATCCACTGCGTAGGTCGTCTCGCCGTCGCGATGCTTCACGGTGTAGCGGGCGCTGCTGGTGTCCCAGACCGGGTTGCCACCGCCGCACGTCCACACGATGGCCGCGCGGTTGGGAATAAACACCTGCACCTGGTAGACGCCGGCGCGCGGCAGGTTGGGACGCCAGATTGCGCTGTTGGTGGATTGGGCCGCCGACGCAACGTTCGGCGTCACGAAGTGATGGCCTCCCCCGCCCTGCGCGCCCACGATCCAGCCCTTGCGGCAATCATTCACCAGCTTTGGCGCAGCCTCCACAAACCGGCTGTCCACCACGATTTCCGTCGGCGGCGGCGTGGCGGCGCTGGCCGGCCAGTAGCGGTTCCAGATCCTCCAGAAGTCCAGGTTGCCGGCCACATGCGTGGTGTAGCGATACAGCGCCAGCGTGGCCCGATTCATCGGCGTGACGCCGTCCACCATCTGGCCCAGGGTGGCGTTGTCGAAGCGCCGGCGCAACGTGCGCGCCGCGCACGCCATCTGCACGCCAAAGCCTTTGGTGGAGTCCCACCCCGGCCCGCAGCCGGCCGCCCAGTTGATGGCATAGTCCGATGGGCCTGGCGCGGTCAGCAAACCCTGCTCCTTCTGAATCAGGGTCAGCAGAATGCGCGGGTTAATCGCAAACCGATTGGCCTGCTCGCAAATGTGCTGCGCGGCCGGCTTGTCGCCATCTACAAACCCCTTCAAAATGCCCGGCCGCTCGTTGAGGAACGCCTGAATCTGGTCGCACGACATGGCGTAGGGGTCGTTGAATTCCCCGTCGGTGATCAGCAGCGCCGGATCATAGGGGTCCACCAGCGCCGAGGCCGGGACTGGCGCCGGCCCAAACACGCCGGATGCCGCCACCAGCGCCAGCAACACCATCCAACTCCAACACGCCCGTCGACCAGCATTCATAGACAACGATTATAGCCTCATCCTTGCAGCACCCCCAGCAGCGTCGGCAGGAGTTGCTTCTTGCGCGACACGATGCCGGGCATGTCCCACACCCCCTCACCCTTGCGCGAGAAGGGCAGCCGCTCCAGGTATTTGCCCGGCCCGGTGGCAAGCAGCAGGCTGTTGTTGGCGGTGATGTCGGTGACCATCAGCGCGGCCAGTTCATGCCCGCGCTGCTCGCATAGCCCAGCCAGCGCCTGCCGTATCTCCCCGACCCGCTCCAGCACCGGCATGAAACTGGTCACCTCGATCTGCGACACGCTGAACTTGACCCGCCCCGCTTCGAACTCTTTCATATCCGCGCGGATCATATCCTGGGCGGACTGACCGGCCACGTCGGCGCCGGCGCGCAACAACTCTTCGCCGTACTCGTGCATTTGCCGCTCGGCATCGTCCACGCCAAAGGTCATCCAGGCCAGCCACAGACCCGACATGCGATCGCGCTGCGTCGTCGTCGGCGACTTGAACACCAGCGTGTCGGACAGCAGGCCTGACAGCAACATGCCGGCAATGCCCGGCGGCGGATTCAGGCGCGCCAGCCGCATGCGCTCCGAGACCAGCGTCGAGGTCGAGCCAACCACGCTGACGTAGAACGAGATCGGCGTTGTCGTGTTAATCGTCCCCAGGCGATGGTGGTCCAGCACTTCCAGCAACTCGGCTTCGTCCAGCCCGTTCACCGCCTGCGACGCTTCGTTGTGATCGACCATCACGAGACGCATCCGGGGCGGTTGCAGCATATCGGCGCGCCGGCACGTGCCAACATACCTGTCGTCGCCATCCACCACCCAGAAGTCGTCGTATTGCGCGTTGAAAATGCGGTCCCGGTAGTCGCTGATGCGGTCGTTGGCGTTGAAGCGCGGCACGTTGGGGTCGCACGCCTGGCCGGCCGGCACGCCGATCAGATCGCGAAAAGGCCGGTCGGCCAGATCGAGCCGCTTCGACAGGTAGTTGAACACCGACTGGCTGGTGACCATGCCCACCGGACGCCCGCTGGCGTCCACCACCGGCATCACTCGCCCGCGCACCGCCGACTGCCGCCACGCCTCGGACAGCGGGCTATCCGGCGCCAGCGGCTTGATCGGATCGGCGATGGCGCGGAAGCGCGGCGAGGCGTCCTCCAGCAGCAGCGGCAACTCGACGCCGAAGTGCTTCAGCGCGAATTCGGTCTGCGGGCGCACCGAGCCGGCCCGCGCCGCCACCGCATCCTCGCCGTCGCGCTCGCGCAGCAGCCAGGCATAGCCGATCGCCGCCGCGATCGAGTCGGTATCCGGGTTTTTGTGTCCGACAACGTAGATTGGCGCCATCTTTTCGATTTTGGATTTTGGATTTTGGATTTTGGATTGGCAATTGAGCGATTGACGATTGACGATTAAGCGATTGGCTATTAAACAGTACCGATCCTTGCGAGCCA
>DAOTYS010000027.1:0-6755 GCA_034434575.1 Thermoflexales bacterium | reverse complement strand
GGCTGTGTCGGACAATGCCAGTCTGATTGCCTGGACCGACTCGCGCAACGCCATGCCCGATCTGTATGCCGTCTACCTTCCCAACCCGACGGCGCAACAGGAGTTGCGCGTCACCAACCGCACCCCGCACTTTTCGGGGCAGGCGGCCAGGAATCCCGCCGTCGTCATCGAAAACAATCGCGCGTTCTTCGCCTGGGCCACTGCGCAACACCTCTTCGTTTCCCGGCTCGATCTGGCCACAACCCTGTGGACATCCAGAACCCAGGTGACCAGCTTCAGCGCCTGGGAGCAGACGGCGGATCAGCCGCGCATGGCCGGCAACGGCAGCGGGCAGCTCACTCTGGTTTGGACCGACTTTCGCGCGTTGAGCGGCAACTCGCGCCCCGGCGACATCTACGCCGCGCGCTGTGACGGCGCGGCTACGCCGGTTTCCTGTTTCGCCAGCGTCAAAGTCAATGACGACTCGAACACCGCCAACGCCCAGCGCCGCCCGGCCATCAGCCGCAACGGCAGTCAGGTGGTTGTGGTGTGGGAAGACACGCGCGACGCCGGCCTGGATTACCCGCGCATCTATGCCAGCATCTCGAACGATGGCGGCCAGACCTGGGGCCCGAATGTGCGCGTGAACAAACGGCTGGATGGCAGTACGCCGGGGCCGCGCGACTCGGCCTCGGCGCCGGCAGTGGCTCATGCTGCCGACGGCTCGGTCTATGTGGCGTGGGAGCATCGCTCAGGCTCACCCGTGGCGCCGGCGGACATTTACGTGTCGCGCTGGGACGGTTCAACCTGGAGCGCGCCCTGGCGGGTGGACAACGCGCCGGCGCGCGTGCGCAGCGCCCGCCCCGCCATTGCCGCCAACACAGCCGGCGTCTTTGTCGCCTGGCAGGACTACCGCGCCGGCAGCGCCAACGCCGATATCTACACAGCGCGCTGGAATGGATCGAGCTGGCTGGAGATTCCGGCCGTTGTGCAACCGCGCCTGCAAACCCTGCCCGCCCTCGCCGCCGACGCCAGCCAGATCAGGCTGGTCTGGCAGGATGAGCGCGCCGGCGCGGCTGATGTCTACTCTGCGCTGTGGGGCGGCGCCAGTTGGATCAGCCCGACACTGGCGCATGGCAATCCGGCGCGCCTGCCCTATCAGATGTATCCCGCCCTTGCCAGCTTTGGCGGGCAAACCTGGATGCTGTGGACGGATCAGGTGCTGGCTTACTCTGATCTCTACATCGCGCGCGCGGTGTCGGCTACACAGTGGACTACGCCGACAGCGATGCCAACACAGGCCACAGTTGGCGGCTCACTGGACATCGGCAGCGGCGGGCTGGCGTTTACCTCGGATGGCCGGCTGCACGCCGTCTGGAGCGACGGTTACTGGACGCGCGGCACGCGCGCCATGTACTCCGTCCTGAGTGGCACAGTCTGGTCGCCGCCGATCTTCCTCAGTCGCGTCACAACAGATTCGGAGATGCTGGCTTCGCTGGCCACGTTCGGCAATCACCTTGCCGCTGCGTGGACCAGGTACGATTACACCACCAACACCGCCAACCTCTATGCCACCTGGAATATCGGCGCTGGCTGGGTGACCGAAACCGCCGTGCTCACCACCCCGCGCAACACCTGGCAGATTCCGTTTGCCGTTGCCGTTGACGCCGCGAATGTCTATGTTGCCTGGCAGCAACCGCGCAGCGGCATGGGCGATGCGCTGATGCTGGCGCGGCGCAGTCTGAGCGGGGCCGGCGGCTGGACCTACAGCCGGATCGATCAGGATCAAAATGTGTCGTGGTGCGTCAACACTGCGCCGGCGCTCAGGGTGGATGCCGGCGGGGCGCTGCATGTCGCATGGTCGGGTTGTCTGCGGCGCAGTCCCGCCAACACCTGGCCGTTGGATGGCTTCGCTCTGTATGCCTATTCGACCAATCAGGGCGCAAGCTGGAGCGCCCCGCTCAAACTGGCGCAAACCACCGCGAACAACGGCGACGCCCGCACGCGCCCGGCGCTGGCGATCGGCGCCGGCGGGCGCGCCATGGTGGTTTTCCCCTCCCTTGCCGTCAACAACGGCGGATTTGTCGCGGCGATAGTGCAATCAGGCACGCTGGCGTTCACCCAGACGATTGCGGCGAATGCCGGCTGGGCGCCGTCGGGCAGCTACGAAAGCCTTTGGTATGGCGGCGACAGCGCCGGCAGCGTTTCATTCGATCCCGTGACGCAGCGCTTCATTGTGGCTTTGATCGACCGCAGCAGCGGGCGCGCGCCGCGCATCCTGACGACAACCTACGGCGACACTGCGTTTGTCCCCCGCCTGTTTGTTCCCATCACACAACGGTGACACGATGAGCGTATTTGTGAATCTTTCTACACCGCCCGGCGATGCGCCCGCATTGGCGCGGCTGGCCTGGAATCGCCTTGCCTTTGGCCCCCGCCCCGAAGACATCGCCACATTCGGCAGTTTCGATCTGACCACTTTTGTCGATCAGCAGCTCGACTACGAGTCCATCAACGACGCCGCCTGTGACGCTTACCTGGCCAGTATGCCCAACACAGCCTCCGACAGCAGCGCCGTGCCGCCGCTGGACGCTTCGCTGGCCCAACTGAACGCCTACGTCAACGACAGTTTTACGCGCGAGGCAGCGCTGCGACGCTATCTGTGGATGGCGACGTACGCCCGCGCCCTGCTGAGCAAGCGCCAGCTTTTTGAAGTGATGGTGGACTTTTGGACCAATCACTTCCACACCGATTTTCCGACCGACTACACCAAGTACTGGGAGGATTACTACGTCATTCGGCAGCACGCGCTGGGCAACTTCCGTGATTTGCTGGAGGCCAGCGCCAAAAGTCCGTCCATGCTGCGCTTCCTCAGCAACCGCTACAACGACGGCGGCAATCCGAGTGAAAACTACGCCCGTGAGTTGTTGGAGCTGCACACGGTGGGCAGTTACAGCTATGTGCCCGGCCCCGGCTACCGCACGGCGCCCAACTACACCGAGCAGGATGTGCACCAGGCCGCCAGAATCCTCAGCGGCTGGACGAATCAGCACTCGCCCAACAGGGAGTTTCACTTCAATGCCACGCGCCGCTGGCCGCGCCACGACTGGACAGAGAAGCGGCTGTGGATTGGCAACGATGATTTCTACTACTTCCCGCACGGCGGCGTCGAACAGGGCGAACAACTGCTGGACATCCTGGCCGAGCATCCCAGCACGGCGTATTTCATCTCGTTCAAACTCTGTCGCCGCTTCATCTCGGACTATCCCGATGTTTTCTGCCCGGACGCGGTGCAGGCCGGCGCGCAAGCCTTCCTCACCTCGCACGGCGACATTCGCCAGACGGTGCGCGCCATTCTGCTCCATTCAAAGTTCGCCCAGAGCTGGGGGCAGAAAGTCAAACGCCCGTTCGAGTTCATCGCCTCCACCATGCGCGCCTTTGGTCTGACGGAAATGCTCGATCTGCTGCCCGACAACTGGAGCACAAACGGCCCGCGCGATTTCGAGAAGATGTTTGGCATGCTGGGGCAGGTGCTGTTCGAGCTGACCGCGCCGACCGGCTATCCCGATGTTGCGCTGGCCTGGTGGAACAGCAATCAGGTCTTTGGCCGTTGGACACTGGCGAACATGCTTGTCGCCCGTTTCTTCGGCGAGCAGACCAGCGAGACCAGCGCGCCGGCCAATGCCTCGCTGCACAGCGCGCTTGGCCTGCCCAAAACCGCTGAACAGGTGGTGGACCTGTTGATCGAGCGATTCATTGGGCGCGCCATTCACGCTGATGACCGGACTGCGATGATCCAGTACCTGGGCAACGGCAACGCCTCAGCGACCATCAACAGCGATTCGCCGCGTCTGCGCCCGCTGCTGGGCGTCGTGGCCGCCTCGCCTTACGCGCAGTGGCGCTGAGCCGGCCCGGCCCCCGCACTGGCGGTACACTGCGCCCTTGCTCAATACAACAATCTTTTCTGGAAGCAGGACAAACGAACATGAAACTGCATGGCAAAGTGGCATTGGTGACGGGGGCGGCGCATCGTGTGGGCAAGGCGATTGCCCTGGCGCTGGCGCGCGAGGGCGCGGATATCGTGGTGCACTATGGCAGGAGCGCCGGCCCCGCCCAGGAGACGGCGCGCGAGATCGAGGCGCTGGGGCGTCGGGCGTTCGTGGCGCAGGCCGACATGGGCGACTGGCAATCGGCTTCAAATCTGGGCCGGCAGGCGTTGCAGCGCTTTGGCCGGGTGGACATTCTCATCAATAGCGCGTCCAGCTTTGTGGCCGCCGATTATCTGTCCACCACCGAAGCGCAGTTCGATGAGGCCATGGATGTCAACTGCAAAGGGCCTTTCGTCCTCAGCCAGGTTATTGGCCAGTGGATGATGGCGCAGGATTTGCCCGAAGGCACCTTCTTCAACATCATCAACATCGTGGACGAAGGCGCATTCTTCCCCAGCAAGACCTACACCGCCCACGCCATCTCGAAGGCTGCGCTGCTTGCGCTCACCCGCTCACAGACCTTGATCTTTGGGCCGAAGGTGCGTGTGAACGCCATTTGCCCCGGCCCCATTCTCAAGCCCCCTACTTACAGCGATGAGCAGTGGGAAAGCCTGCGCAAAAGCAACCCCCTCCAGGCGTTGGGCACTGCCGAGCAGGTCGGGGAGATCGTGCTGTTTCTGCTCACCGGCCCGCAGTTCATCAACGGCGATTGCATCATGCTCGAAGGCGGGCGGATGTGGAAGCGCGAATTTTGAGCCCACTCACACCTCGCGCGGATCGGCGATCCTGCCGGCGACGGCGCTGGCCGCCACCACTGCCGGCGAGGCCAGATAAATCTCGCTCTCGCGCGTGCCCATGCGCCCGCGAAAGTTGCGGTTGGCGCTGCTGATGGTCACTTCGTTCGGCGCCGGGATGCCCATGTGGTTGCCCATGCACGGCCCGCAGCCCGGCACGCCGATCACGGCGCCGGCTTCCAGGAAGATCGAGATGTAGCCACGGCGCGTTGCCTCTTGCAGCACCTCGGAAGAAGCCGGAATGACAACCATGCGCGTCCCGCGCGCGACTTGCTTGCCGCGCATCACTTCGCACGCCGCTGCCAGGTCCTCGAGCCGGCCATTTGTGCACGTGCCCAGGAAAGCCTGCTGAATGCGGACCCCTTTAACCTGGCTGAGAGGCGCCACGTTGTCCACCCGGTGCGGCTTGGCGATCATCGGCTCCAGGGCGCTCGCGTCGTAAACATGCGTGGCAGTGTAGATGGCGTCCGGGTCGGGGTATAGCGCGTTCTGTCGGACGATGGACGACCAATCGTTCGTCGTTCGGTCTCCCTCCTTCGCCATCCGTCGCTCCAGGCGCGCCGCCAGATACGCGAACACCGCTTCATCCGGCGGCAGGTAAGCGTTCTTGGCCCCGAACTCGGCCATCATGTTTGGAATGACCATGCGGCTTTCCAGGCTGAGCTTGCCGATGCCGTCGCCGTGAAACTCGACGCTGGCGTACAGGCCGCCATCTGCGCCCAGGTCGCCGATGAGTTTCAAGCAGAAGTCCTTCGAGGTGACGCCGAAGGGCAATTCGCCGTTCAAGACGATCTTGAGGCTCTCCGGCACGCGCAGCCACAGCTCGCCGGTGGCCCACAGCGCCGCGACCTCGCTGCGGCCCACGCCGGCCCCGAACGCTCCCAGCCAGCCGTAGTGCGTCGTGTGGCTGTCCGCCCCCAGGATGAGCTGGCCGGGCAGCGCCAGCGCTTCCTCACTGAGCACCTGGTGGCAGATGCCGCGCCCGACTTCGAAGAAGTGGGTCACCCCCTGCTCTTCGACGAACTGGCGCGCTTCGGCGTGATTCTGCGCGTGCTGCGTCGTTGGCGCCGGCACAGCATGATCGAGCGTGACGGCCAGCCGCTCTGGGTGCTTGACCCTGGTCACGCCGAGTTGTTTGAACAGCCGGTAAATGGCGGCGGTGTTGTCGTGGCTCAGGATGCGATCGGGCCGGGCGTCCACGATTTGCCCGGCGGTGACGTCGCGCTGGCCGGATGCGCGGGCCAGTGCTTTCTCGGCGAAGGTTTTGCCCATCTCTTTTATCCCAGGTCTTGCTGTGTTTGCCACTTCTCGGCTCAACGGCGAGCGCATTTTACTCGCTGAATTCACACCCCCGCCCGCTGAGTTCCCCGCCGGCTCCGATGAGCGCGCCCGCAAAACGCATCCCTCGCGTATGATTACGCCCCTGATGGCTGTTCAAATCACCAACGTGGATCAGACCCATGCCGCTTCTGTCCCGCCGCCCCTGGACAGCCGGCGCAATTTCTTCGTCTTCACCGGCGACATCGTCACGTTCAGCATCGGGATGTATTTTATCCCGACCATCACCGTGCTGGTCGGCCTGGCCAGCAAGCTGACGGATGACAAGGCGCTGATCGGCGCCGTCGGCATGATCTGGAGCGTGAGCTGGTTCCTGCCCCAATTGTTTGCCGCGCGCATTGTGCGCGGCAAACGGCGCGAAAAACCCTATCTCATCATCCCCAGCATCATTGGCCGGCAGACATTTATCCTGTTCGCGGCGTGGCTGTTCTTCACCCAGGCGCAGCAACCGATTGTCACTGTGTGGTTGCTCATCCTGGCAATCTTGATCTTTAACACCTGTGACGCGCTGGCCGGCGTGGCCTGGTTCGACATGCTCAGCCGTGCGCTTACGCCGCGTATGCGCGGCCGCAGCATGGCGATTGGGCAGTTGATCGCCGCCATTGGTGGCATCGGCGTCGGGCTGGTGGTCGAGCGGATTCTTGCGCCGGACGGT
>DAOTYS010000026.1:0-3725 GCA_034434575.1 Thermoflexales bacterium | reverse complement strand
GACATGAGCAGGCCGGTCTGGCTGGGCGTGTAGCCCAGCACGTTCTGCAAATAGAACGGCATGATGAGAAACGAGCCGGCGGCGGTGACGAACGTGATGAAACCGGTGATCAGGCTGACGCTAAACAGCGCGTTGTTGAACAGACGCAGGTCAACCATCGGCTGCGGCGCGCGGCGCTCGATGACGATGAACAATGCCAGAAACACTGCGAAGCCGGCCAGCAGGCCCGGCACGAGCGGGTCGCCAAATCCCGCCTGCTGGCCGAAGGTCAGCGCCAGCAAAAACGACAACATGCCGAGGAACAGGGTGGCTGCCCCGCCGAAGTCGAATCGCTGCCGGCCGGCCGGCTTGAGGTCCGGCACAAAACGCAGCGCCATCCACGTGCCGAGAACGCCGATCGGCAGATTGACGAAAAAGATCCAATGCCAGTCGAGGACGTTGATGATCAGACCGCCCACGGTGGGGCCGGCGATGGAACCGAGCGACACGATCGTGCCGCTGATGCCGAGCGCCTTGCCGCGTTCGTGGGGCGGGAATGCTTCGGTGGTGATAGCCGGGCCGATCGCCAGCGTCATGGCTGCGCCAACGGCCTGCAACACGCGAAACGCAATCAGCCAGTACACCGAGGCGGACAGGCCGCACAGCACAGAACCGAGGGTGAAGACGACGAAGCCGGCCACAAAGATCGGCTTCTTCCCGCGCATGTCGGCCAGCCGGCCCACGCCCAGCATCAGCGTGGCCATGGTCAGCAGATAGGCCAGCACGACCCATTGCACCGTGGCGAAGCTGGCGTCCAGTCGCCGCGCCAGGGTCGGCAAAGCGACATTGACGATGCTGCCATCGATGGTCGCCAGGAAAATGCTCATGGCGACGGCGGCCATCACGTGCCACTTGCGTCTGTAGTCGACGGTTGGTTGTTGCATCACGCGGCATGTCCTGCGGGCGGAATGGCGTGAATGGTAACGCAAAAAGCCGGCAGCCGGCTCACCGATTGGCAGCCACGCACGTGGTGAAGGTAAAGGAAAAGAAGGCGCAGCCTTTGCCCTGCACGTCCAGGCGCAGCTCGTGCTCCTCGAAGCCGGGATTGCTGACCACGCGCATCATGCGCGGCCGGTCGGGCGTCAGGACAGCCTGACCATCCACATAGGTCACGTCGGCGCCGGCGTTCGTCTGCGGCAGAGGCTCGCCGTCCTGATACACCGTCACGCGCGGCTGTTCGCGCGCCGCTTCGCCGATCAACCGGCCGCCCTGCAAACCCAGCATCAACTCCACCGGGTCGCCCGTCGGCGCCATGACCACGTTGACCTCTTTAGCCTTGTAGCGCAACGCCACATGCCCCTGCGAGCCGGCCAGCGCGCAGTACTCGGGCATTGACCGCCACGCGCCGTGCAGGTAGAACCGCTCTGGCTCGCGGCTGCCACGGTCGGTGTAGAACATCACCGTCTCCAGTTCGACGCCTTCATCGTTGCCGAGGCTGCTGCGCTCGTAGCCGCAGTACAACTCTGGCGTGGGGCGATAGCACAGCGCGCCGGGCGCATCCTCGGCGCGCTTGGGAATGGTGAGGGGTTGTGGACGGAAGGCCGGGTTGCTTTCGCGCAGCGCGGCCTGAATCGCCAGCTCGGTCGCCAGATACTCCCCCTCGCCCAAATGCTGGTAGCGGATGTAGCCCTGCGCGTCGATCAGAAACTTCGACGGCCAGCCCTTGTTGCTGAACGCCTGCCAGATGTCATAGTCGTTGTCGAGCACCACCGGGTGATGGATGCCCAGTTCGGCGATGGCGCGTTCGATCTGGCGCGCCTCGCGGGCAAAACTGAACTCGGGCGCGTGCACGCCGATGGTCAACAATCCGTGATCGCGGTACTTGGCGTCCCATTCGATCACGTAGGGCAGGGTGCGCAGGCAGTTGACGCAGGTGTAGTCCCAGAAATCAATGAGCACGGCGTTGCGCCCACGCTGGGCGCGCAACGACAGAGGCGCGCTGTTCAACCAGCGCGCGCCTTCTGGAAATTCGGGCGCTCGAACCAACGGCTGTTCCAACATGGCGCCGGCTATCATACCGCCTATGACAGACGTGATCCAGATTGTTACCACGACAGAGACTTACGCCGACGCCGAGGCTATGGCCCAGTATCTGGTGGAGCAGGGGTTGGCGGCCTGCGCGCAGGTCGGCGGGCCGATCACCAGCATCTACCGCTGGCAGGGCCGGCTCGAGACAGCGCAGGAATGGCAGTGCGTCATCAAGACGCGCGCGGCGTTGTATGCGCAAGTGGAAGAGGCGATTCGCGCCCGACACTCATATCAAACGCCGGAGATTCTGGCGACGCCGGTCGTGCGCGGGAGCGCCGCTTATCTTGATTGGGTGGCCGAATCCACCAGCAGCGCGCACGAGAGCGGCGGCAGCCATGCCTCGACCGCGCCCTGATCGACCGGCGTCCTCAACCCTCAACCCTCAACCCTCAACCCTGACCGCATCCCCCACCCGGATGCGGCCGCCGTGCGCCACGCGCGTGTACACCCGCGACCAGCCGGGGAATCGCTCCTGGTGAATGCGGTTGAAATATTCATCCTTGAACGACTCGCGGATGTTGCTGCACGGCTCGGTGTAGCGCGTGACCTCCAGCACCACCTGCTCGCCCAGCCGGAGACGCGCGCCTGGCCTGACCTGATCCCAGTCCACGCCGGCCAGGGTGATGTTTTCCCCCGCCGCGCCGGGATAGATGGGGTGGCCCTCGGCCTGCAACGCCAGAATGCGTTCGAGTGAGTAAAGGCACACAGCCCGCTCCGGCCCGCCGTGATGTTTCAGGTTGCGCTGCTTGTCGCCAACTAAACCGAGTTCATGCACCTCGGCTTCGCGCACCGCCAGCTTTGGCAAGCCACCGTTTGAAAGGTTGATCTGGAAGATGTGTGTGTGCAGCATTCCGATTGATTCAGACATTGTGGGGTCAAACATGCGGCTAAGGAATCCGCTCGAACAATCCGCTGAGTTCAGGTCTGTCCGAGACCTGACGATAGCGCGCGCGAAATCGAACGTCGTTCGCCAGCAGGCGCTGCGCTGTATGGTTGGCCATGAACTCACCGTTGTCTGTTTGACCGACGATATTCACCTGAACGAAGCGTGGATTTTGGGCCAGGACGTAGTCCACGTCCCACTTCCCGAAAGCATCGCCGCGACCCAGTAATCCGGAAGGGAACTGCGGATTGAGATGGGCGATATGGGCGTCAGCAAGTCCGAACATGTCCACAACTCGCGCTTGCAGGGGCAATCTGTAGGCTATCTCACCGGCGTCGGACACTGCGACCACGTCCCCTGGTTGCCATCGCTGGCGCAGGTATTCTACCGCCGGAGAAGCGTCGTGTAGCGACGCATCGTTTTGGCCGACGCCGCCCGTGGAGGAGTTGAGGAAGGCGTTGAGCGCGCCAAAGTAAAGGAAAGCGGATTGCGCCAGCGCAACCCCGACGCAGGTCAGCCAGGCGTGGCGGGGTGTAATCAGTTCCGCCAGCTTGATTATCCCGGCGTGAACCAGCGCAGTGAGCAGCGGCAGGATGTGCACCCAGAAACGATGCATAGGCATCCAGTCGCCACCGCCGACCATGCTGAACAGCAGGTACGCGGCGCAGCACGCGCTGATGAAGCGGTGTCGAAAGTCCAGAACCTGAGCGAGCAAAATGATCGCCGGCAGCAGCAGAAGCAGCGGCCCGCCGAGTGTCGTCAATCCGTCAAACAG
>DAOTYS010000025.1:0-16682 GCA_034434575.1 Thermoflexales bacterium | reverse complement strand
GCGCGAGGCAGGACTGAGTGATTGAGTGATTGAGTGATTGAGTGATTGAGCGATTGACGATTGGTCGCGCCACGCAACACCCAATACGCAATACACAATACGCCACACACCACCCCGCGCTTCACGACCGTCGCCGGGCGTTGCGCAGAGCAGCTTTGATGTGTTCCCAGTAACGACGCACCAGGCTGACGCGCGATGCGGCGATCTCGTGGGCGCTATAGCGCGCCTCGACGAACTCGGCCGTCATGGCTGAGACATCCTCCGAGACTTCGGGCAGCGCGCCGGTCAGCCGGCTGGCATACTCGTAGGGCGTCTGGGAGGCCAGGCGCTCATATCCCTGCTGCGACCCGCGCCGCAACAGCGCCAGGTAGAAAAAGACGACTTGCTGCCGGGGCGACATGCGCCTGACATTGACAAAGCCGGACGGCCTGCGCCCCTGCTGAGCCATGACCGGCATCCGCAAGGCGCGGACAGTCTCGACGACCTGCGCCACAAGCTTCCGGCCGGCCCCGCGCAATTGCGCCCACAACCAGCGCCACCCCCGGAAGAGCCGGGCCAGCCCTGGCAACTGGCGCAGTTTCGCCAACCAGTCCTGACGCAGTTGCAACAATTGAGACAGCGAGTACAGCACGATGGTGATGAAGATCGCCCAGAAGATGAGCGACTTCAGAATTTCCCACAGCGGATCAGGGGCGCCCGGCTCGGCCGGGACAAGCTGCGGCGGCTCGATGGGCGGAGGCGCCATGGGTCTCGGCGCCTCTGGCGGCTGGGCGCCAAACAACGATGCCAGCAGCGAGCCGATCACGAAGATCAACTGCATCAGCACAAAGAGCAGCGTCTGGATCAACCCGGCGATCAGCGCAATGAGATAACCGATCACGCCGAGCAAGCCAACCGAATAGCCGGTCGGCAGCGCCAGCGACAGAGCGATCAGCGCGCCGAGGAAGATCGCCATGTACAGCATCCAGCGCTGGCCCAGGCCGTGGGCGATGGGCAGACGATCCCACAGCCAACCGGCGCGCAGCAACGTGAACTGCGTGATTGCCAGCAGACTCAAGCCGGCAATGAAGTAGATCATTGCGTAGGCGCTGATGGGATCGGGATAGCCGAACCCGGTCAACGTCGGGGCCAATTCCACGTGGGCGAGGATCATCATGACCACAATGGCGCCGCCCATCAGAAAAATCTGTTCGGCGAGACGCTGGCGCGAGGAGGCGCGTTCCGTGCGCACGCCGGCTGCGCGTTCGGCTTCGAGGGCGCCGGGGTCGGCGTCGAGGTCTGCGAGATTGCCGGCAAACAAGGTGCTGGTTGACCACACGATCAGCATCAGCACGATGCCGGCCAGATACTCCCCATCCATGAAGAACAGCGTCAGATCCTTCTGCCATGCAACGAGATCGAACCACAACTGGTCGAAGCCCCGCGCCGCGTACAGCGCCAGCTTGAGCGACACCAGAATGACCACCCACTCGGTGAAGCGATAGGTTGCCGCGCTGCGGCCATACACGCTGCCACGCGACAACACATGGGCGGCATACATCGCCTCGATGGACACAACGACGCTGAATCCGGCCAGCAACCCAACAGGCAGCGCCGGCATCAGACGTTGCGCCAGATCGATGAACGCCAGCGCCAGGCACAGTGCCATGACCACAGCCAAAGCGTGCCGGGTCAGCGCCGAGAGCACAAAACGCTCGCGCATCAGGCCGTCTTCGGGCGGGGTTTTCATGTCACTCATCGCACACCAGGCGCGCTTTTAGCGCCGCGTCAGCGCCGCCATGCATCCATCTCCCGTTCCGAACGAATGTGATATGCCGCGATGCCAAACCGATGGGCGCGCCGGCGCACTTCGCTGACATGGCTGACCGGACCGCACATCACGATCACGCTGTTGACCCCGGCGCGCTGCGCTGCAAACAGCTCGTCGAACAGAGCGTCGCTCACTTTGCCGGTGATGACGGCAACCGTTGTGCCCCACGGCAGGCGCGGCCGCTCGCAGCGCAGCAATTCATCGCATGGCATCGCGTCGGCGGCTTCTATCCGGGCCAGCACGTCCAGCACGCGCATCAGATGCGCGCGGCCCTTGCGCATGGGCACGTTGATCGGCGCTGCTGCGCCCAGGGGGTCCTTGCCATTGGTCGACAGCGCCAGCGATTGTTTCTGCGCAACCACCCAGTTCGCCAGCGAGGCCGCAACCACGACTGCCAGTTCGGTGGCGTCGACCCAGCGTTGCGCGTCAAAGTCGGCGCGGCACATATCCAGGAGAACCAGCGTCTCCAGGGAGATCGACGGCTCGAACTGCTTGACTTGCAGCCGGCCCAGCGCCGCTGTCGATTTCCAGTCGACACGCCGCAGCGAATCGCCCACCTTGTAGTCACGTTTGCCAAACACGCGGCTGGGATCCTCGTAGATGGGATGCGCATGGCGCAGGCTGCCGATCGGCGTGCGCGAGGGCAAATCAGGCTTTGTGAGCGGCACGATTTTTGGATAGACCGTCAGATGATCTGCGCCGCCTTCCCGGCGCTGGGTATCGAGCAAGCCAAGCACATCGCCGGAATAGAGCGACAGCGGGCCGATCTGATAGAAGCCCCGCCGGTACGGCTGCAACACGTACTCGAAGACGCGCGTCTGGCGCCCTCCGAGAAAGACCACTTCCTGAAACTGGCTGATCCCCATGCCAACCGGCAGGCTGTCGCGCAATTGCAGCCAGATCGCCGGCAGCCGGCTGGTGTTGGTCACCTCCAACCGCACCGGCACTTTTTCGCCCGGAAACACGCGATTGGTGAACGCACGTTTGAACTGCACGCCGGCCATGGCGCGCTGGCTCCACCATCGCCCAATGGCAAACGCGCCGACCAGCAAATACAACGCCGTCAGGACAGCGTCTGCCTGTAGCAGCGCCGCAGCGACGATCAAAAAGAAGACCAGATAGAGATACTTGACGCCCATCACTTCATCGCTGGACAAGGGCAACATGCCGGCAAGCCAGCGTCCACTCTCTTGCAGAGCAGTTGGATCGCCCGCCCTGCTACAACTCGAGTCTGAGCGGTGTCGCGGCCAGGATATCGGACAGGATCGTCCTGGCCGTGCGCCCGCGCAACTCCGATTCGGGTTTGACAATCAGGCGGTGCGTCAACGTGAACGGCGCCAGATACTTCACGTCGTCCGGAATCACATGATCGCGCCCGCGCAACGCTGCCAGCGCCTGCGCCGTCTTGAACAGCGCAAGACTGGCGCGCGGGCTGGCGCCAAGCGCCAGGTCGGTCGAATCGCGCGTTGCAGCAACCAGCCGGACGATATAATCCTGAAGCGATTCGTCCACATGCACCTCCCACACCAGGCGCTGCAGTTCGAGCAGCCGTTCGCTGTCTTCCACCTGACGCACATGGGCGATCGGATGCTCGCGGCGCAGACTGGTCAGCAATTGCCGCTCCTGGGCCGTTGAGAGATAGCCCATCGACAGGCGCATCAGGAAGCGGTCAAGCTGGGCTTCGGGCAGCGGAAAGGTTCCTTCGTATTCGATAGGATTCTGCGTTGCCAGCACCAGAAACGGCCGGGGAAGCGGCCGGCTGACGCCATCGACCGTCACTTGCTGCTCCTGCATCGCTTCGAGCAGGGCCGATTGGGTGCGCGGCGTGGCGCGGTTGATCTCGTCGGCCAGCAGAATGTTGACGAAGATCGGGCCGGGGCGGAACTCGAACTGGGCGGTCTGCTGGTTGAACACGGATACGCCGGTGACATCGTTGGGCAACAGGTCGGGCGTGCATTGCAGGCGTTTGAACGCGCCGCCCAGGCTGGCGGCCATCGCGCGGGCCAGCATGGTCTTGCCCACGCCGGGCACATCTTCAATCAGAACATGCCCCTCGCACAACAGCGCCACCATGAGCAACTCTACAATGTCGCGTTTGCCGATGATGACGGATTCCACGTTACCGATGATACGGACGGCGAACTCCTGGACTGCTTGCATGAGGACTCCTCGTAAGCGACATTGTAGCCGGCCAGCTATTGCCTGAGCGGCGGCGCCTGAGCCTGTCGAAGGCGCCACCGCTGTCTTCGACGGCTTCGACGGCTTCGACAAGCTCAGCCGCCGAAGCGTAGATGCCGTAGGACAAGCCGCCGGGCTTGTCCTGGTCCTCGGCCACCGCGCCGTTGCCTTCGACAGGCTCAGGCAACGGCTTCGACGGCTTCGACGGCTTCGACGGCTTCGACACGCTCAGCCGCCGACGCCAGCCACTGCATTGTGAATGCTAGAATCTGCCGAAACAAGCAGGAGGCGATTTCCCTATCATGCCGATCGAAGCGCCCTACCCCGAACTCAGTGAACTGTTGGATCTCATCGGACAGGCCGGACGCCGGCTGGCCGAAATCGAGGCCAGCGAAGGCGCAGCCGGCAACATCTCGGTGTACATGGGCTGGCCGGTCGATCCGCGCCGGCAGTTTCCCTACGAAGAGACCATAGAGCTGCCCACCGCCATTCCCGAAATGGCCGGCGCCGCATTTCTGGTCACCGGCTCGGGGCGCCGGCTGCGCGAGATCAAGGACGACCCCGCCGCCAACCTGGGCTGCATCATCATCAACCCCGACGGCCAGACTGCCCGGCAATACACCTCGCCGCGCCGGCTTTTCGCCCGCCTGACCAGCGAGTTGAACTCGCACCTGGCCGTGCACCGCGATCAGGTCATCAACTTCAAGACCAATTTCCACGCGGTCATTCACGCCCAGCCGCTGCACCTGACCTACCTCAGCCACATTCCGCGCTACCAGGACGAGCGCTACCTCAACCAGCACCTCTTGCGCTGGCAGCCGGAGTCGATCATCAACCTGCCGGAAGGCATTGGCTATATCCCGTTCCGGCTGCCTGGCTCGCCCGAACTGATGACGGCCACGGTCGAAAAGCTGCGCCGGCATCGCGTGGTGCTGTGGGCCAAACATGGCGTGATGGCGCGCTCCGACGCTTCGGTCAAACGCGCCGCAGATCGCATCGAGTATGCCGAGATCGGCGCGCGGTACGAGTACCTGAATCTGGTAAATGGCGAGTTGGGGGAGGGCCTGTCAGCCGAAGACATCCACGCGATCTGCAAAGCGTTCAACGTGGATCAGAGCGTGTACTGACTGCGTCACTCGCCAAACAGAAAATCAAGCGCCGTCTGCCACTGCGAGAAGTCGGGCACAACAACGTGCGCCCCGGCGCGGATGACCCGCCGGCGTTTTTCATGATTCCAACCAAAGCGGCGCCCCTCGTCGCTGGCAACCCCCAGCGCCAGCCCGCCCAAACGCCGGGCCAGGCGAATTTCAACCGGCCCGTCGCCGGCGACCAGATAGCCGGCCCCGTCGGCGCGCGAGCCGCTCGCCTCGATGCGGGCGATGATGTCGCGGATCACAGCCTCTTTGCTGTCAGCCCGGCTGCCCGGCTTCGCGCCGTAGATGCCGCCGTCGAACAGCTCCGCGTATCCCAACGCCTGCGCTTCCCGAACGACATCCGCTTCGTCGGTGCCGCTCGCCAGAAACAAGGTGACGCCGCGCGCCCGCAAGGCTTGGAGAAAGGCGATTGCGCCCTTGATGATGAAATCCGACGGCGCCAGTTCGCCGCGCTGGATGCGCGCCATGCGATCGTTCACCATCTCCATCAACGCCTCGTTGTACACCGCCTTGTAGCCAAAGGCGTCCAGCCGTTGCGATTCGGGCGCGAGATTGAATTCAGCTACCATTTCGACCAGGCCATCCATTTGCAGAATGGTCTGGATGCCGGTGGTCTGCTCCACGAATTCGCGCGCGCGCTGCCGCACCCGCTCGAACAGCGCTGTGTCAGCCGTTTGATAGCGTTCGCCCAGAATGGCTTTGACCATCACCGGCTCCATCACAGCCTCCCAGCCCTGGCGCAGTGTGGAGATGGTGCCGTCGTGGTCGAACACGGCAAACCTTAAATTCGTCGCAGGCGGCGGCTCCACGATCTCAAGATCCGTGTTGCGAAAGTGAACAGCCCGGCGGGGGTCGTCGGCCAGAGATGGCTTGAAGACGTAGGACAGGCTGCGCGCGGCAGTCAGCAATTCTTCCGCGCTGGCCGCGCCGGTCTGGTTGAGCTTGCGCACCGTCACCGAGGCAGCAAGGTTGGACAGAACAGCCGCTTGCGCCGGCGCGATGCCGCAGGCCAGACACGCCGCAAGTGTCGCCGTCGCGGTGTCGCCGGCGCCAACCGGATCTGTCGGTCCGGTGATGGACACGCCGGGGACAAAATCAATCCGGCCAGCGTGCGCTACAGCCATGCCCCGTTCTCCGCGCGTGATAAAGCGCGCCTCGCGGCTTGTCCCCCAGCTCTGCGCAAACAGCTCAGCCACCTGCTCATCGGTCAGCCAGGCGTCGGCCGGCAACTCGCGGCCGGCCATGCGCGCCGCCTCGCGCTCGTTCAGCTTGCAGCAGGCGGCGCCAAACAGGCCGGCGAACTGACGGGCATCGACCAGATGCCGGCCCTGCCAGTGGGTCAATTCGTCTGCCATTTCCTGCGCGCGGCGCGCGTTGCACCATCCCTGCGGCAATTGCTGATTGACCACCAGAAAATCAAGCCGGTCGCGCGCTGCGCGCACGCAGTTCAGCGCCTGTTGCCATGTCTCGTCGCTCAGACAATTAAACGCGCCGAAGTCCAGCCGTTGCAACTCTTCGTTGCCAACATAGGGCTTGCCATACACCGGCGTGTCCCACGCAGCCGGTTGAACACACAAACCATCCGTGATCGCGCCCAGGCCGCGCAGCAGACGCGCCAACTCACAGCCATACAGATCAGGCCCAATCACACCAAACGTCTCGATATGGCCCACCCCCAGCGCGGCAAGATTCGCCACCACATTGCCCGCCGCGCCGGGCGTGTAACGCTGCCGACGCACATGGTGAACGCGCTTGCCGGTCTCGATCGACCACTCCTCACGCTCAGGGTCGATGAACCAGTACGCGTCGACGCAAAAATCGCCCAACACGCCGATCTTCGCCGCGCGCGCGCGTTGTGCAAATGCCCGAATCTCCTCCTGGCCGGGAAACAACTGCGCTGTCACCGTGTCACCCCGTTACCCCGTCACCTGCCGGAACAGCTCTGGAAACGTGACGAGCTGATCGCCCTGCGCGTAATAGCCGCGCCCGCCGAACGCCTGTGGTATGCGCGTGACCACACTCTTCTGATCGCGGAAGTAGTAGCCGAAGTGGCGCTCATCCGTCATGGCTTGGGGTTGATAGGGGCGGATGTCGAAGTCGGCGGTAACCAGATTGCTGGACAACACATCGCCGGCATTGCACACCATCGACACCGATTTGAGAAAAACTTCCGGCCCGATCACGGCAGACCCCATGTTGATCAGCACGCCACCCTGTCTGAAGCCCCGGATATGCTCGACAAAGATCAGGAAGTCGCGCGCGCTGGTTCCTCCCTTCGCCTCGCCGTCGAAGCTGGGATGTTGATCGATCACATCACCGCCGATGACGGCATGCGCCGTCACCGGCACGCCAGACTCAGCGGACGCATTCAGCACGCTGATTTCAGGATGGGCAAATACGCGCGGCGCCCCTGCGCGCCAGACGCGGGCCAGCACCGTCTCGCGGAATTCGTCATCGGCGATCATGCGGCTGAGGGATTCGCCATACCCCAGCGCGCGCCGGTTGCCTTCGCGGATGGCCTCGTTGATGTAGCAAAACTCGTAGGCCATGCCGAACTCGCCGCGGCCCAGGACGTTGGGCACGTGCTCGCTGGTCTCGCCGATCAGCGCCAGCTCAAAATCGTGAATGGTTCCGGCGGTGTTGACGGCGTACAGCGTGATGACGCCGCGCCGCATCCAGTCGATGATAAGCGGGCCAAAACCGTTCTTCAGCACATGCGCGCCGGTGAACAACACCACCGGCCAGCCATTGGCGCGCGCGCGCCGCACCGCCTGCGCGATGGGCGCAACGGCTTCGCGCACCTCGGCGGGGGCCGGCTCTGCCGCCAACACGTCGCGCGGGTGAGTCAATCCGGTCCAGCGCACCTTGTTCTGGCGCGTCGCCAGTGGATAAGTGCGAATGCAGGATGGGTCGAAGATGGGATAGCGACCGTGGTACTTCATGGTGAACGCTTGCCGGCTTTGCGCAGCCAGGCGCGCGCCTGGCGCATCTGCTCGCGCACCGCGCGCGGCGAAGCGCCGCCGGCCGCGTCGCGCGAAGCCACCGACTGCGCAAAGTCAAACACGGCGCGAATGTCTGCGCCGAAGCGATCCGAGATGCTGCGCCAGTCTTCATCGCCAAGCTGATCCAGCCGGACGCCTTTCGATTCAGCGACAGCGACCGCCCGGCCGCTGAGGTGATGCGCCTCGCGGAACGGGACGCCGCGCCGAACCAGATACTCGGCGACATCGGTGGCCAGCATGGCCGGGTCGAGCGCAGCGCGCATCCGCTCGGCGTTCACCTGCAGCGTGGCGATGGCGCCGGCCACAACCGGCAGCGTCAGGGCCAGCGTGTCCAGCGAGTCGAACAGCGGCTCCTTGTCCTCCTGCATATCCTTGTCATAGGCCATCGGCAGCCCTTTTAACATCGTTAAAGCCGAGACCAGGTTGCCGACAAGCCGCCCGCTCTTGGCCCGCGCCAGCTCGACCGCGTCGGGATTCTTCTTCTGCGGCATCAGGCTGGAGCCGGTCGCGTAGGCGTCGGAGAAGGTGACGAAGCCGAATTCGGCGCTGGAGTAGATGACGAGATCCTCGGCCAGCCGGCTGAGGTGGACGCCGAGCAGCGCGCAGTCGAACAACAATTCGGCGACGAAATCGCGGTCGCTCACAGCGTCGAGGCTGTTCGGCGAAATGGCCCGGAAGCCCAGACTGTCCGCCAGGGCCTGCCGGTCGATGGCAAACGGATTGCCGGCCAGCGCGCCCGACCCCAACGGCATGACATCCGCCCGGCCGGCGCAGTCGCTCAGCCGCTCGCTGTCGCGGGCCAGCATCCAGAAGTAGGCCAGGCACCAGTGCGCGAACGTGATCGGCTGCGCGCGTTGCAGGTGCGTATAGCCCGGCATGACGGTGTCCACATGCGCCTGCGCCTGAGACAGCAATGCGCTGTGCAGTTGGGCGATCAGCGCTTTCAGGTCGGCAACGGCCTGAATGCAGAACAGGCGCATGTCGGTGGCCACCTGATCGTTGCGGCTGCGGCCGGTGTGCAACTTGCCGGCCACATCGCCGATCAGCTCTTTCAGCCGGCGCTCGACGGCGGTGTGAATGTCCTCATCGCCGGGCTGGACAACGAAGGCGCCGGCGGCGAACTCGGCGCGCACAGCCTTCAACCCGCGAACCAGTTGCGCGGCCTCGCGGCGGGTGATGATGCCGGCGGCAGCCAGCGCGCCGGCGTAGGCGATGCTGCCGCGAATGTCCGCCTCCCACAGCCGGATGTCGAAACGGATCGAATCATTCAGTTGCTTCATCAGCGCGTCCATGTCCGCGCTGAATCGGCCGCCCCACAGTTTTGCCATGATGTATGTCCTATCTGGCGGATTGCTTTTCTTCGGGCGGGCGTTTTCGATAGTCCGGCGCCCGATTCTCAACCACAGTGACAAAATCGTTGTCTTGCAGGCGCGAGGCGATGCGCGGATCGAACGCATCGAGCGGGCAGTTCGTGACAATCATGGTCGGCAGCCGGGCGCGATAGCGACAATCCAGAATCTCATACAAGATGGCGTCAGACCAGATGGAAGCTCCCTCAGCCCCCAGATCATCCAGAATCAGAACCGGCGCCGTCTTGATGATCTTCATCCGCCCGCTATAACTCTCCTGTTCCGTATTGGCCTGCAAATCCAGGAGCTGCTTGAGCGAGGCCAACAAGTCGGGCATGGTGAGAAACAATGTGGGCAGGCCGGCGTTGCTGAGATGATTGGCAACCGCCGCGCACAAGTGCGACTTGCCGTTGCCGCGCTCGCCCCACATCACCAGCCAGCGGCCCTGCGGATGATCGGCAAAATCCTGGGCGGCCTCCAGACAATCGCGCAGGATGTCGTCCTGCTGACCGTTGAAAACGGTTTTGAAGTTAAAAAACGTCTGGCGCAGAGCGATGCCGGCGTGCGAGGAAAACGCGCGCATGGCCTCGACCTTGCGCGCCTGAGCCACACCACACACCGGGCAGGCTTTCAAGTTGCCCTGCGCATCCAGCACAAAGCGCCGGTTCTGGCAGTAAGCGCACTCCGGCCCGCCATCTGCCGGCGGGATGGGCGCGTCTGGATGGCTGAGGGCGCCCAGATCGGGCTCAGAATCAGGGGGTGTGCGCGTCGAACGAAGGGGCGTTTGGTTGCTCCTGTTGCGCACGGTCACGCTGTCTCGCGCGCTCTTCAATACGCTTTCGAGCGCGCTCGCGAGCGGCAGCGCGCTGCTCTTCGGTGGATTCGTCCACTTGCTGTCGGCGGACGAGGCCGGATCGCTTTGCGCCGGAGGTTGATTTGGGTTGGCCACGGCTCACCTTTGATTGTCCCGCCGGCGTTTTCTCCGCCGGCGGGGCAGTCAACACCTTCCTGATGTAATTCCAGTTTAGCGCATTGGCGGCGGCGGCAGCGTCAAATGCGCGCGCCCATTGCGCCTGCTCTGTCACGCGCCCGGCGATGTCGTTTATCTCACGAGCCACAGCGGGGTCGAGCGCGCCCCGCCCCACCCGTCGCCGATACTCGGCAAAGGCGTATTGCGCTGTTTCGTTCACCGGCTGCGGAACGAAGAGATCGGATGAAGGATTCTCCACGATTTTGCGCACATAGCGCCAGTCGCGCTTGTTTTGCTTCAGCGCATACTCAAAGGCAGCCTGCCAGACAATCAGATCAGTGACCTCTGCGGCGAGGGTGGCGATCTCACTGGCGATGTGGGCCGAGGGTGGCAGGCCAAATGCAGCTTCGTACATCTGGATGATTCGCCGGCTGAGCAGATCGGGCGCGGGCTGTTCGCGCAAACGCGCCAGCTCGGCCTCTTCCTGCTCGGCCAGCAGCGCAATCAGTCCGCTCACATCGGGATGATCGCGCCGGACGATGCGCTTGAGCGCCTGCACCGTGGCGCGGCCGCCAAACAAGCCGGCCGCAGTGCGGATCACCTCAAACTCGCAACCGGCCGGCCAGCGCCCCGCCAGTTCGCGGAATGCGATCGCCTCATCGGGCGGCGGCTCGGCGCGGGCAATGATGGCGCGGTGATACAGACTGGGTGAGGCCGGCGGGGTCCGCTCGACTGCCCGCGCGCAATCGCGCAGCGAACGGGCCGGCGCGCCCTTGCGGCGCGGCTCGCGCAAGGCCTCGCGCACGGCGGCGATGATCTCGTCGGTCGTGTAGCCCTGCGCCAGCCACTCGCGCATCAGCGCCAGGTCGTTGTCGCCGGCCAGATACGCTTCAACGCCTTCCAGCTTTGCGATCTCAGCGGCGAGCTGAGATAGCGCCTGCCGCGCCGCGTCAGCCGTCTCACGCTGGCCGGCCCGCGCGGCAGTCAGGGTCGCCTCCAGCGACTCGATGGCGAGGCGACTGTCGGCGTTGTTGGCAAAGTAGCGCGGGTGATCGGGGTGGATTGCCGTGGTCGCCAGCAGAGTGCCGCGCGCAACAGCCCGCTGCAAGGCCGCTTCCAGCGCGATGCCGGGCACGATGCCCAGGCCGTGTTTCAGCGCCGGGTGCGCCGCCAGCTCGTCGCGGGTGATCGAGGCCGTTGGCGTCTGCTTCAACTCCAACAGGCGCAGCGCGACCAGGCTGACTTTCAGTTCGGCCAGATCGTCGATCTCCGCCAGCGCGTTGCGAATCAAATCATCGATCACAGTTGAATCTTCTCGCGCGCCAGATTCTTGAACGAAGTCAGGCGCTTGTCGAAGAACAGGGTGGCCTTGCCGGTGGGGCCGTTGCGATTCTTGGCCACGTTGATCTCCGCGATGTTCTTGAATTCGGTGTCGGGGTTGTAGATCTCGTCACGGTAGATGAACATCACGATGTCCGAGTCCTGCTCGATGCTGTTGTGAACAAATATGTCGTTGGCGATGAAATTGCTCGGTCCCGGCACGGTCATATCGAACACCTCTGTCTCGCCTGCCGGCTCAATCGAGACGATTTGATCCCAGTACACTGCGCTATGCGCCAGGCGCAGCAACTCAGGCGATCGAACCACAGACGCAACCCGCGCCGCGCGCTCCCGGCTCATGTTTTGCCGGAAGATGGTCATTCCACTGTAAGCCATCCCCAATTGTTGATGCAATGCGCGATGAGAGATGCTGTTGGCGGACATAGCCGGCCGAACATACATGCGCCACACGTCAACAGGTATCACATCCCGGTTCGTATTCGCTTCGACCGATGCCAGATATCTCTCAATCTCAGCCAGCGCCTCTGCGCGGCGTCGGCCCACAGCGCCCACTTGTTGCGCAAAACGCGCCAGGTCTGGCTTGCCGCTAACAATCACATGAAACTGGTCGCGTCCTTTCTGAAGTTGCCGCTGACGCTTGACCCGCGACACAATAGACAACCTCAACAGCAACGACTGAACATCGCGCGCGAGACGCTCGCTGCTTGTCGCATAGTAGACCGCTGGATAGACAGTGGACGAGCCGCGCATAGTCAAACAGCCATCGGTTGCCCAGAGATGCCGTAGAAAGAGGCTAATGCCTGAAACATCCTGCTGGAAAACGCAGTCGGGAACCGCTTTCTCGTGCGCGCGTCTTCCCCACCCCCCCATCGCCATAAGCCATTCTGCAACAGCACTATGAACGTGATGAGTGTGCCGTCGTGTTGAGGCCAGATACACCTGAAACCACGAGCGTTCCTGCCGAATTCGAGGCGCGATCTGATCGCCAAAAACTTCGCCGGCCAGCGCACGAACCAGATCTGCCAGATCAGATTCGCGGGTCGTGTATTGCACGGCGTGCGTTGACAGAGTGCAACCATCGCCAATGAGGTGGCCGAGCAATGCGAGCTCTGCATCCGACATGAAACGAGCCGGCCCAGCCGCCGCAACGCGCGGGAGCGCAATGTGTGCCCCGCAACCAAGCTCGTCGAGGCGACGCCAACCGTCAATAGTCAGGAGCTTATGATTGGCAGTTGCAGTGACTGAACGACCCGTCCTGGTCACCAGATGATAGACCGGCTTGACGCCGGTGGCAAATGCCCGCGACACAGTGGCCGCTGTCAGTTGCAGCGTGTCAGGATCGAGCGCGCAAACCTTGAAATCGCTCCTGCCCGCCAGATCGCGTATCATAACGCGCTGGCCGGAATCGGCCATCTGGATCAAGGAATCCCCGGCAATGCACCCGCTCTCGCGCAGATCGCTCAGCATCGGGCGCTTGTCGCTGCGTTGTTCGACCAGGCGCGACAACTGGCTGCCGGCCACAATCGGCACCTTCAACTCGCGCGCGATGCTTTTCAGCGAGCGCGAGATGTACGAGATTTCCTGCACGCGGTTGTCGCTGCGCCCGCCCATCTCGGCCTGCATCAGTTGCAGATAATCGACGATGATGAGGTCGAGGCCGTACTCCTGGTAGATGCGGCGCGACTTGACCCGCAAATCCAGCGGGCTGAGCGAAGGCGTGTCGTCCAGGAACATGTACAGGTCGGCCATCTGCATGCACACCTTAGTCAGCCCCGCCCACTCTTCGTCCTTCAGATCGCCGATGCGCAGACGTTGCGAGTCGATGCCGGTTTCGGCCGCCACAAAACGCTGCACCAGTTGCTCGTTGCTCATTTCCAGGCTGAAGATGGCGACGCGCTGGCGATGCCGGAACGCAGCGTGATAGCCAATGTTCAGCATCAGGCTGGTCTTGCCCACGCCCGGCCTGGCGGCGACAATGATGAGATCACCCTTTTGCAGGCCGCCGGTCAATTTGTCGAGATCGGGATAGCCGCTCGGGATGCCCAGCGGCTCATCTCTGTGCTCATGTAGGTACTCGACGCGCTCGAAGAACTCATCGACGGCCTTGCGGATCGGCGTCATCTGGCCGGACATGCGCTGGTCCGACACGCCAAACAGCGACGCCTCGCTCTTCTCGATCACCTGCGGCAGCGGCGTCGTCTGGTCATACGCCAGCCGGGCAATCTCGGACGCCGAGTGAATCAGCCGGCGCCGCAGCGCAAGATCCTCGACCAGACGCGCATACGCCTCAACATTCAGCGCCGTCGGCACAGCCGCCGTCAACTGCGCCAGATAGCTCTCCCCGCCGGCTTCCTCCAGCAGATTCTGCCTGGCCAGTTCCGACGCCACCGTCAACAGGTCCGCTTTGTCGCCCAGGGCCAGCATGGCCTGATAGATCCAGCCGTTTTTTACAATGTAAAAATCTTCAGGCCGCAGAAAAGCGGCAACGCGGGGCGTGGCCGTCGGATCAATCAGCAATGAACCCAGCGTCGCCTCTTCAGCTTCGACGCTGTGCGGCGGAAGAACATCTGCCATGGGAGCGACGAAGGATTATACAATCGCGTATCGGATCATCCATGCCCAAACGCGCCAGACAACACCATGGCGCGCTGCGCGGCGGCGCGCCCCACAGCGAATGGGCGGCCGCCGCCGGCCGCGCCATCCAACGCTGGGCGCCGCACATGCTGCTCGTCTTTGCGTTTGCGCTGCGCGCAGCCAACATCACCGGCGAAAGCCTGTGGCGTGACGAGGTTGACACCATCCGCTTCGCGTTCGTGTCATTCGATCAACTCCTGGGCAATCTCACGCGCGCCGGCTTCAACGGCCCGTTCTATCACCTGCTCATGCGCGGTTGGTTGACGCTGGGCGGCGTGAACGATTTCGCCGTGCGTTACTTCTCGCTGCTGTGCGGCGTCGCGCAGACGGCCATGATCTTTGCCCTGACGCGCCGGCTGTTTGGCCGGCGCGCGGCGGTGATCGCAATGGGACTGAGCGCGATCGCGCCGGCGCTGATCTGGTACGGCGCCGAGGGCAAGATGTACACGCTGCAGCCGCTGCTCATTGCGACCGCGCTGTATGCGCTGCGCCGCGCAACGCTTGGCGCGCCCCCATCGGCCCGATGGTGGAGCGTGTTCATTGTTGCAACCAGCCTGGGCTATTACACCCATTTGCTCACGCCGCTCTTCCTGCCGGTCGCCGGCGTCTTTGCGCTCTCATGGCTGCCGCAGACCCGGCGCCATTGGAAGGGCGCAGCCGCCGCGCTGGCGCTCTGCACGCTGCCCTACGCGCCCCTCGTGGCATGGCAATTGCCGCTCTGGCTGAGGGGCGCAGACAGCGGACATCCGGCCTATCCGCTCGACGTGATGGCGCTCAGCCTGCTGTACAACTGGTCGATCGGGCTGTCCAGCCGGCCGCCTTTTGACATTGGCGCGCCGACGATCTGGCTGGGCATTCTGTCGTTCAGCGGCATGGCCATTGCCGGGATCGCTGCGGCGTATCGCCGCCGGCAATGGTCGATGATCGGCGTCGTCGCCTGGCTGGCGCTGCCGACCCTGTTGGTTTTCCTGGTGTCTACGCGCGTGCCGGTGTTCCAGCCGCGCTACCTGCTGTGGTGCGCCCCGGCGCTGTATGTGCTGGCCGCGCTGGGCGTCGAGCGGCTCTGGCAACACCGCACGTTATTCGCCGGCCTTGCCGTCATCTGGCTTGGCGTGTTTAGCGCATGGGGATTTGTCGCGCAGGCTGCCCAACCGATCCGGCCCGACCTGCGCGGCGCGGCGCAATATGTGGCTGCGCAACTGGCGCATGAGGACCGGCTGGTCTTCCAGATTCCGTACACGCGCTTCGCCTTCCAGTATTACCTGCCCCACTTTGCCCCCAGCCTGCCGGTGGATGCCGAACCCGCGCCGGATGACGGCCTGAGCACACTGGCCGGGTTGCGCCAGCGCATCATGGACGGCCCCTACACCAACAACGGCGGCGGGCCGGCGTCGGTCGATACCGCACTGCGCGCGCTGATTGGCCCGAACCAGCGCGTGTGGCTGATCGAAGCCGAAGTTCCGTTGTGGGATGAACAGGGCCTGACCCGCGCCTGGTTCGACCAGCGCATGACAGTGTTGAGCCGGCGCGATTTCCGGGGCGTCTCGGCCAGCCTGTACCAGGTCCGCTTGCCGCACACCGTCTATCTGCCGGGGGTGACCACTTCCGCGCCACCGGCTGAATCCCCGCCGTCCGTCCCATAACACCGCCTTCACAGCAGCGGCTTTTCCGGCGCAAATCCGGCAAAAAGCTGATTTTGCTGTCGTTGTCATGCGCCGGCCGAGCGTATAATGAACAGGTTAGAACCCTCGCGGCAGCACTGCGATCACGGGCGCGCTCAACGCGCATACCATAGCACAGAACGTTCGGAACCGGCCAAACTGCGCGCCGGCCCACATTGAGAGGATATGACGTCTGACAACCTGAATTCTGACCTGACCGTTGGCGACAATTCACACGGGATAGTTGCGTCGCCGGCGCTCGATCACGAGGCGCCAGCCCATGACAACGACAAGCCGGTGGTGGATGGCGTCAATGGGGCCGGCAACACAAACGACGGATTCGGACGCATCCGCGACATCGACATCAACCACGAGATGCGCGGCGCATATCTCGACTATGCCATGAGCGTCATCGTCGCGCGCGCGCTGCCCGACGCGCGCGACGGGTTGAAGCCGGTGCAGCGCCGCATTCTGTACGTGATGCACGACACCGGCGCGCGCGCCAGCGCGCCGTACCGCAAATCTGCCCGCGTGGTTGGCGACGTGCTCGGCAAATACCATCCGCACGGCGACGCCTCGGTGT
>DAOTYS010000024.1:0-16313 GCA_034434575.1 Thermoflexales bacterium | reverse complement strand
TTGAGGATTGAGGGTTGCAGGTTGCAGGTTGAGGGTGAAGACCCGGTGGTGATGGCTTAAGGCTGCGCGCCGGCATCCTACGGCCGAACTCTGGGCAGGAGCGCGAGATATGCAGGAGACCGCAGGCCGGCCATTCGACATCTCGTCGCAGGCTGCGCCAATCGGGGGTGAGACGCACAGGCTCGCCGGGCGGCGTGAGCGCGCTGCCGGCAGTGTGGCCGGCCTGTGGGGCGAGTCGCTTGCTATCCTGTCTGCTCACTCCGGCCCGATCTTCGCGCTGGGGCTGCTCGGTTTTGCCGGTGCCGGCATCGTGGGGCAACTGCTCAACACGGCGCTCACCTTCGACAGCTACTGGCGCACCGGCAGTTTCTTCTCATCTTTCTTCAGCCATCTTCAGGCGCAGTACCTCGCGCAGGCTGTGTGCGGCGCCTTCACGCTGGCGCTGGCGCGCGGCGGCGTGACCTGGATCGCGCTGAACCACGGCACAGGATGCCGCATCTCGCTGGGCGCGGCATGTCGCGGCGCTCTGGAACGATGGCCGGCCTTGTTGCTTGCTTCCGCGCTCTATGGCGCCTTGATTCTGGCCGGCATCGCGGCCCTCACGGTATGGCTGCGCGAGCTGCGGGTTGACCCGAGCAACCTGGGCCGCATGAGCTTTGATGTGGCAGGCGTCTCCTATGCCGTCACAGTCCGCTCGATCGGCGCGCTGATCCCCGACGCCGGCTCTCCGTTCTCCGAACTGCTCAACTACGCCCGCGTGCTCATACGGCGTTCCGCGTCGGGGTACACGTGGCTGGCCCGGAACTATGGCGGCGCCGCCCTCTCGAGCGCGTGGCTCGTTGGGCTTGCCGGCATCGCCTGGATTGTTGTCGCGGACGCGCTGTTGAGGATGCGCTTTGCCGCGATCATGGGTTCGGCGGATGGCGGATTCCTGGGCGCGCTGTCGGAGTGTGTCCGCATCGGTGTTCGCCGCTTTGGGGCCGTGGTGACACATGCCTGGCTGGTGCGACTGGCTGTCTTCGGCATGTCTGTGCTGTTTGTCATTGCGCCGCTGACGATCGCGCAGGGCGCGGTTGTGGCCTGGCTGGTGAGGACAGCCGGCTCGTTCTGGCCGTATCCGGTCAGCCAACTGGTGTTCGTTGTTGGATCGAGTCTGGTGACGATGGTGTTTGCCGCATTCGCCACGGTCTATGACGCGCGCCAGTACCTGGCGTTGCGCAGCCAGAGCGGAGCAGGGCGGACTGTGTCCGCGCAGGCCGCTCCGCCCAATTCAGCGGGCCGGCGAACTATGTCCGCGCAGTCCTGACAGAGGCTGCTGTCGGCCTGCGTCCGCGATGGCGCTCGCCAGCGACTCGCCCCGGCGCACGATGCGCACCAGGGCGCCGGCCTCAGTGAGCGCGCCAACAACGGGCGCGCACGACTGACTTCCCCCAAAACTTTGCGCATCGATCACAATCGCAACCATGCGCAGGCCGGCGCGCGTCATGTGCTGTGCGACGCTCGTCCAGCTCAGGTCGGTGGACGGCGAAATGGCGATAATCGTCGATCCACGCGACAACGAGGGGCTTTCGGCGCGCAAGACGCGGTGGAACGGCACGTCGCCGTCGGCGCGCAGCACGCTCAACATCTCCATCAGCTTGCCGTATTGGCGCTCCCCGCGATCACTGGCCAGCGCCTCACGCCGCCGGCTGTAGGCGATCAATCCCACACCCCGCTCCTGGCGCAGGAAGTGCTGCGCGATCGACGCTGCCATTGAGATGGCGTACTCTTCTGTGGCTGGTGGCAGGGTGAAGGGTTGCGCGACATCGGGCGCGCGCCCCAGCGCATACGCCGGCGTGTCCGCGCGGACATTGTCCGAGCGGACTGTGTCCGCTGTGAGGTGAACCTCGCCGTGCAGATCGAGCAGAATCCACAGATCGGACATGGGATCCAGCTCAAACTCCTTGACGGTCAGCCGATTGCGTTTCATGGTGATCGGCCAGTGGATGCGATTGATGCCGTCGCCGTTCATGTAGTCGCGCACACCGGCGGCGTTGGTGGTGACGTAGTGCGTGCGCCGGCGCAGGGCGTCGCCGCCGGGCAGCTGACCCGCCGGCAGGGGAAACTCGCGGAAGTCCTCGGTCGCGGGATACACCAGGATGCTGTGCACGCGGTGGATGGCGCGCTCCATCTGATAGATGCCGAGCGGATCGCCGCTGCGCACCAGGATGGGGCCCAGGTTATAGCGGCCCCGCTCGCGGCACAGCGTGCGCGCGCGCCAGCCGCGCCACTGTTTTGCGCCGATCAGGCCCGTCACCCGGCTGACTGCGTGGCCGGGCAGTGTGGAATAGTCGCGCACTTCGAGCCACAACTTGGGAAAGCGGCTGAGGTTGTGGAGGATAAACTCCTCCTCGAATGTCTGGCCGGCCTGCGCGGCGCGGGTCAATGTGCGGCGCCGCAGGCGCAACCAGTTGACCGACAGCCAGGCCCAGACGACCGATATGACGATCAGCGTGAACAGCGCGCCGGCGAAGCTCCACCACAACGAGCGCCCGCTACTCAAGGCGCCGGCCACCGTCACGAGGAATAGCAGCCAGATGACGCGATAGCGAGTCACCCTGTCACCCTGTCACCCTGTCAGCGGGTCACTTTGGCGCCTGGCACAGGGATGGAGCGCAGCAGTTCATCGAGGATGCCGCCTGTGTCGATGTCTTTGATACGGGCTGCCGGACTGATGATGACGCGGTGCGCCAGCGTTGATTGGGCCAGCGCCTTGATATCGTCAGGAATGACATAGTCGCGCCCATGCATCACCGCGCGGGCTTGCGCCGTGCGATACAAGGCAAGCGCGCCGCGCGGACTGGCGCCCAGGTACACGTCGGGGTGCGCGCGGGTCTTATCGACCAGTTCGACGATGTACTGTTTGATGAGCGGGTCCACGTACACCGATTTGATCTGCTCCTGCATGTCCAGCAACTCGCTGGTGGTGGTGACTTGCGCGATTTTCTCGATCGGGTGCTGGTATTGCTGGGCGTCGAGGATGGCGATCAACTGGTCGGGGGTCGGGTAGCCCAGCGAGATGCGCATCAGAAAGCGGTCGAGCTGCGCTTCGGGCAGCGGGAAGGTGCCTTCGTATTCGATGGGGTTCTGGGTCGCCAGCACAAGGAAGGGCGGATTGAGCAGATGGGTCACGCCATCCACGGTGACCTGGCGCTCTTCCATCGCTTCGAGGAGCGCGGCCTGTGTCTTGGGTGTGGCGCGGTTGATCTCGTCGGCCAGCACGATCTGGGCCATGATGGGGCCGGAGCGGAACTCGAACTCGCCGGTCTTCTGGTTGTAGATGGAGGTGCCGGTGACATCGGCCGGCAGCATGTCTGGTGTGAACTGGATGCGCTTGAACGCGCCGCCGATAGACCGCGCCAGGGCTTTGGCCAGCATGGTCTTGCCGACGCCAGGCACGTCCTCGATGAGCAGGTGCCCCTGGCAGAGCAGGCAGATGACGGTCAGTTCGACCGTTTCGCGCTTGCCGAAGATGACTTTTTCGACATTGGAGATGAGCCGGTTGGAGAAATCCTGTATCGCCTGCATGAACACCTGCTTGTGGCGCAATCGCCGGCCCCGCGCGGGATGCCGGGAGTGGCGCCGATCCTGCGTGGATAGGCGTTGCGCTCGTCGTGGACAAAGTCCGCTGCGGCGCGCGATGCGCGCGCGGATGTTACCACATGCGCGGCGATGGTTTGACAACGGCCCCTCTCCTTTTTATCGAAATCGATATACTTGGCGCAATTTGCCCGCCGGCTGCTTGCCGCCGGCCGCTGCCGCTTCGCCATGACGCGCCTGCATCGGCTGGTCTCGCGCGCGGTCTCGCGCGCGGATGCAATCCAAACCGGCTTGTTCCGTGATCTCAGGAGGTGAACACAGACCGACTTTGACGACAGAAATCCTGTGAAAGCGCCAATCCATCCCGCTTGTGAGTGGTGAGACGTTCAAGTTTGCATTCACCCAATCACATTCCAGAAATCACACATGGCTGTTCAACGAGAGACCAAAGCACAAGGCTATATGCCGCTGGACAGACCGCCGGCTGGCGCCATGCTCAGCCTGGGGTTCCAGCAGGTTCTGACGATGTTCCCGGCGACGGTGCTCGTCGCCATCCTCACCAAATTCGATGTCGGCGCCACATTGCTCACCAGCGGCCTTGGCACCATTCTGGCGCTGCTGGTTTCCCGGGGCCGCATCCCGCTGTACTACGGGTCCAGCTTCAGCTACATCGCTGTTGTGATCAGCGCGATGAGCCTGTTCGCCCCGGAATGTTTTGGCGATCCCACTCAGGCGTACTGCGGCGATGGGGTGCGGCTGGCGCAGGTCGGCATCCTCGGCACGGCCGTAGTCGAGATCCTGATCGGCCTGCTCATCATGCGGGCCGGCAAGGCTGCGCTGGACAAAGTGCTGCCGCCCATCATCACCGGCAGCGTGGCGGTGGTGATCGGGATTGCGTTGGCCGGCGCGGCGCTCAACAATGCCGCCAGCGGCGGGCCGGTGTTCAACCAAAGCAACCCCCTGCCCGAAGGCATGGCCGGCATCCCCTGGCTGGTGGCATTCATCACGCTGGTCGCCACTGTCGCGTTCTCGGTGTACTTGCAGAATCGCGGCCTGCTCGGCATGTTGCCCATTCTGCTGGGCGCCCTCGTCGGGTATGGGGTGTCGATCCCCTTCGGGCTGGTGAATTTCGATCAGGTGCTCACTGCCGAGTGGATCGCCGCGCCCCGCGTCACCCTGCCGGCCTTTGAAGATCCCCGCGCCTGGTCGATCGTGGTCAGCATTGCGCTGATCGCCATCGCCACCATCCCGGAGAGCACGGCCCACCTGTACCAGATGAGCCTGTACATCGACGCCCTGGCCAAACAACTGGGCCGCGCCCCGATGGAGATCAAGAAGCTGATCGGCCTCAACCTGGTGGCCGACGGCGCGCAGGATGTGGTGGCCGGCCTGCTCGGCGGCGCAGCCGGCACCAATTATGGCGAGAACAACAGCCTGATGGCCATCACCCGCAACTACTCGTCGTGGGTGCTTGCTGTGGCCGGCGTCATCGCGATTGCGCTGGCCTTCATCGGCAAACTGGCCGCCCTGATCGGCACGATCCCGGTTGCCGTCACCGGCGGCCTGGCCATCTACCTGTTCGGGGTGATCGGGATGCAGGGCATTGCGCTCATCCAATCTGAGAAGGTCAATCTCTTCGAGCCGCGCAACCTGGCCATTGGCGCCATCATTCTGGTCACCGGCATCGGCGGGTCGATGGCGATGCCCAACGGCCTGTTTCCCTTCCAGATTCCAGTCATCTTCCCGAATGGCATCCCGGCCATCGTGTTCGCCGCCATCGCCGGCATCCTGATCAACCTCTTGTTTGTTGTTCTGCCGCCCCGGCTGTTCGGCGTGCAAGAGCGCGAGAACCTGAACGGTTGAGGCAGTGCCGGGCGCTCAGTGCTCAGTGCTCAGTGCTCAGATCAGGCGCCGGATTCCTCAAGTGAGTCCGACGCCTGATGGCACGGGCGCTTAACCCACGCGCAGGGTGCGCACTGTATCGCCGGCGGCCTTCAACAGCCGGTAGGGCGTATCCGGCGGCACAGTGCAACCCGGCCCGATCAACAGCTTGCGCGGCCCGGCTTCTTCCACCGAGCGCGTGATATCCGCCCTGACATCATCCACCGACTGATAGGCGATCTTCGTTTCGTCCATGCCGCCGAGCAGCGCAGCCGTTGTCAACATGCGGGCCTCGGCCAGCGATGGCGGCGTCGCCAGGTGCGACCAGCTGAACACCTCGACCGGATAAGACAGGCAGCGGTCGAAGCGCAGATGGAAGCCATGCACATGCGCAATGCGGGTCATGCCCTCGGCCGCCTGCAGGATGCGCTGGTCGTAAGGGGCGACGAACTCGGCGTACTGCGCGTCGGTCAGGCCCCCTTTGGCCGGCTCCACCGCGCCGTTGATCGAGTAGAACAGTCCGTTGACGCCCAGCTTGCGCAACTCGCCGATATATGCGATCAGCGTCTGGGTGACCGCTTCCAGCGCGACGTGGCCGGCTTCCGGGTTGCTCAACACAAGATCACGCGCCTGCCGGCCCGTGCCGCGCACCAGCGTTTGCAGCGGGTCGAACAGCGTGTCCAAAATCGCCACATCCGGCCCGATTTCTGCGCGAATCCGCCGCAGGCAGGCCAGCTGGTTGGTGTAGGTCGGATGATCCATCGGCAGCGGCTTGAAGGCCAGCAAGTGTTCGCGGGTGGTCACGTTGGGCACGCCGGGCAGCGGCAGGCGATAGTCGTTCATCGTCTTCATGAAGTCCCAGTCGTACGTCTTGAAGAAGTTGACGTGCAGCCGGGCCGTCTCTTCGCCGGAGTAGTGCTCGCTGGCGAAATGCACCCACATGCACACCGGCAGCCGGTCCACGTCGTCGCCGCGAACGGCTGCGTTGAATCGCTCCAGTTTGGTCATCGTTTTCATCAGGCTTGCTCCATAAATTGTGTGTCAGATATTATTGCGCCGGCCTGGGCCGTCTGCGGGCCGGGGTGGCGTGTGGCCAGACAGCCCCATCATAAAGGCGCGCGGGGATACTGGCGCGCGCCGGCGCAAGCGTGCGCGACCGGCAACCGGCATCTCATCTCCGAAGGCTGCTATGATGGTGCCATCCTGGACGATTCGAACGATGTCCGCAGAGACCTGTTCAATACCTTTGAGACCCGCGAGGCATCGTAGCATGGATACAGCAATGAGAATGAAAGTGTGGGCGCTTTCACGCGCCCTGGTGGCGTTACTGGCGCTGCTGGTGATAGCGTCTCCTGTGGCGGATGCTCAGGATGCCAGCGTGCTCATGCAAGAGACCTTCGAGGGGCCATTTGCCAACGATCCCAATTGTCAGGACGGCAAATGCAACGTGCCTCAGGGGTGGCGGGTGTGGTTCATTCCGCACCGCGACACCGACCCGCAAGGCGTGAATTACCCGCCGGTCTACGCTCAGACCGGCGACGCGAACCGGGTGAAGAGCGGCGCCGGCGCGCAACGGCTCTTCACAGAGAATCGAACGTTCACCGCCGGCATCTATCGCGTGGTCAGCAACGTCAAAGTCGGGTCGAAGCTGCGCTTCAGCCTGTGGGGCCAGTCCTGGTCGACCAATGACAACAGCCCGATCTCGGCCCGCCCATCGGCCGATATCAGGCTCAAGATTGGCATCGACCCGGGCGCGGAAGGCGACACCCAGCCCAGCCCGTTCAACGGTCGGGTGGTCTGGTCAGCCGAGCAGGACGCCAAAGACGCCTTCGCGCAGTTTGTGGTCGAGGCGGAGGCCAAATCCAGCACCGTCATCGTGTGGACCTATGCCACCATGAAAGACGTAGTGCGCCACAACGAGGTGTTCTGGGACGATGCGTTGTTGGAGGTGGTCGCGCCGGCTCTCACCGCTGCGCCGGCTGCCGACCCTGGCCCGACTCCCACGGTTGAAGCGACCGCCGTCGGAACAGGCGGTCCTGAGGCGGCGGCCCCGCAAATGACCGGCGGCATCACCTATACCGTCAAAGCGGGAGACACGCTTTTTGGCATCGCGCTGCAATACAACAAGACTGTGGATGATCTCCGCCGGCTGAACCAACTGGAGAGCGATCTGCTGTCCATCGACCAGGTGCTGGTGATCGAGCCGGCGGTGGCGCAGCAGCCGGCGCCGACGCAGGCCCCGCCAGATGCCGGCAATGCTGCCGGCGCCCAACCCGAAGCAGCTATGGCTGTGGCACAGGCCGAGACAAATCCCGCTGCCGAAGGCGACGCCACACCGACGCCGTCTGTCGGCGCGCTGTGTGTGCAAGCCTACTTTGACAACGACGGCAACGGCGCGCGCGACCCTGGCGAGGATTTGGTCCCAGGCGTCCTGTTCAGTGTCACATCGGGCGGCGAATCCAAAGGGACATACACCAGCGACGGCGTCAGCGAGCCGTATTGCTTCACTGAACTGGCAGTGGGCGCCTACACCGTTGCGGCCATGATCGGGTCGGACTATGTGGCGACAACGCCGCTCAACGACACAGCGAATGTCGGGGGAGGCGTGAATGCGCTGTTCTCGCTCGGCATCCGTCACGCCAGCGCGGCCCACGAGGTGATTGAGTACACGCCGACGCCTTTCTCCGGCGATTCGAACCGCGCAGGCGGCCCAAGCCTGCTGGCAATTCTAGCCACCATCGGCGGCGCGCTGATCATCCTGGGCGCGGTGGGCTTCGGCGTCCTGTTTTTCCTGCAAAGCCGCCGGCTATAAGCCGCCAGCCACTGCCATTCAGCGATCGGTCTCACGTGTGGTTGCGTAAAGCCAGCCGGCGCAACGCGGCGCGCATCATTGCCTTGATCTGTGGTCATGTTGCATAGACCTTCGGATCGGTCTCGTGCCGGCGCGGTTCTGGTCGTGCTGCTGGTTTGCGCGCTCGCCAGCGCGGTCATCTGGCTCGGCCCTGGCATCCTCAACACGCGCGCTGGCGGCGACAGCCCGTTTCTGCTGCAGCGCGTGCACGAGCTGTCCGCCAACCTGCGCGCCGGCCAGTTCCCTGCCCGCTGGATGCCCAACGCAGCCTACGGCCTGGGCTACCCGTTCTTTCATTTCTACGCGGCGCTGCCCTACTATCTGGCGGCTGCGCTGAACCAGATCGGCTTTGATCTGCTGATTGCCATCAAGCTCACGCAGACGCTGGGCATGTTTGCCGCCGGCGGCGCGATGGCGCTCTATGCGCGCCGCTGGCTGCCGCCTCTCGGCGTGGTGTTGGCAACCGTGGCCTACACGCTGACCCCCTTTCATCTCGTGAACGTCTACGTGCGCGGCGACTCGCTTTCGGAGTTCTATGCCTTCGTCTGGTATCCGCTGATTTTTTGGGCGATTGATCGAATCGCGCGCCGGCAGTCCGCGCCGGCGCGCCTCCACATCGGCCCTCACATGGTCAACACGCTGATGCTGGCGCTGTGTGTGGCGGCGCTTGTGCTGACTCACAACGTGTCGGCCATGATCTTTGCGCCGTTCATCGTGATCTATGCGCTGGCGGCGGTCTGGCGCGAGCGGCGCGCGCCGGTGTTGCCGGTCGTTCGCCTGGCGCTGGCCGCCCTCTTGGCGATGTTGCTCAGCGCCTGGTTCTGGCTGCCGGCGCTGGGCGATGCGCCACTGGTTCAGCTTGGCAATCAGACCACCGGCTACTTTCATTTTGCCAATCACTTTCGCGGCGTCGATTTGATTCAGCCGGGGTTGATTTTCGACTACGTCGCATCGCCCTTTGCCATGGGGCTGGCGCAAGCGGGGCTGGCCGCAGCCGGCGCTGTCGTATGCCTGGCGCGCGCGGTCCGTGCGCGCTGTTCCAACAGCGGCGCCTTGTTGTGGCTGGCCCTGTTCGCGGGTGCGACGTGGATGATCACACCGGCGTCGGCAATCGTGTGGGAGAACGCGCCGTTGCTGCCGTTGGCCCAGTTCCCCTGGCGATTCCTGTCCGTCCAGGCCCTCTTCGCTGCATTGCTCACCGGCAGCCTGGCGAGCCAGAACGCGGACGACAGAACGCAGAATACAACAGATGACAGCGCACAGACCACAGACGACAGCGCCCGGAATACGCAATACCCAATACCCAATACGCAATACGCAACACCTGCCCTCGCCAATCCGAAATCCAAAATCCAAAATCCAAAATGGATCGCGCTGGCTGCACTGCTCCTGCTGGTGGCGCAATCGATCCCCCGCCTGCCCAACGAGCGCCTGAACGTGCGCGCCGAGGATGTCACACCAGAGTCCCTGAAGCTGTACGAGTGGTTCACCGGCAACATCGGCACGACCATCCGCGCCGAATATCTTCCCGTGACGGCGCAACCGCGCCCTTTCACCGGCCCGGACGTGGCAGGTATGCCGCGCCGGGCGCTTGCGCTCTCCGGCCACATCACATCATCGGTGTTGGAGGAACAGTCGCCCGTGCGCCAGGTCTGGCGCATCGACGTGGCCTATGACGGGGCTGATGACGGAGCCACCTTCGTGTTGCCCTTGTTGTACTGGCCGGCCTGGCGCGCGCGCATCGTAGGCGGCCCGGAGATCGAACTGATCCCGTTCATTGGCTCCGGCTGGGCGCAGGTGTCGTTGCCGCCCGGCCAACATCGTGTCGAGCTATGGCTCGATGCCACGCCCCTGCAACGCGCCGGAGAGATCATCTCGTTGATGGCCGCGCTGGCAGCCGGCGGTCTCGCGGGACTGGCTGCGGCGCTGTGGGCGCGTCAGAAAGGATGGCCGCGCGCTGGCCGGCTTGCTGCGCGCTGGGCTATTGTGGGAATCGGCGCAGGGCTGGCGCTTGTGGCGTCTATGCTGGTGGCGCGCTGGCTCGACCCGCCCGACCTTTCCGCGCCGATGCAGACGCTGGACTTCGCCGGCCGGCCATTTCCACATCGCGGGCCGCTGACATTCGTCGATGCAGCCGGCCAGACCTACACCCTGACACAGGCGCTGGTGTCTCCCGCGCGTGTCAGGGCCGGCGATGTCTTCACGCTCACCACAGAGTGGGAGGGCGCGCGCGCGCCGGCACAGGTGGGTGTGCAACAACTTTTGCCTCAGGGCGGCTATTTCGCTTTCCTGTTCCGCTACGCCCGCGAGGCGTCATTCGGCGCGCCGACGCTCAGTGCGCATCGCGCATTATCAGACGCGCTGCCTGGCCCCATGCCCCTCACGCTTGTCGCGCGTGATGCATCCGGGCAACCGTTGACGCCGACTGTGGCATCTGGTGAGCATGAGGGTCGGGCGATTCTGGCCGGCCTGTCGATCTCCGAGAGCCAGAGCAGCCGGCCCGACTCGATCATCCGCGTCTTCCCAAGCGGCATTGTCCTCCAACAGGTCGATTGGTTTCACATCGGCGAGCGCAACATTTGCATCCGTGTGACGTGGTCCACGGCGCGCCCGCGCCCCGATGCGCTGAAAGTCTCCCTGCGTCTGCGCGGCGCCGATGGGCGCGCGATCGCCAGCGCAGACGGTGAGGCTCAGGGCGGATTGGCCCCCACGTGGGCCTGGCCGGTCGACGCTCCGGTGGGCGACAGCTATTGTGTGGATATGGCGGACACGCTCGGCGCGGGCGAGCCTTACACGTTGCTGGTGCGCTGGTATCGGTTGCGCGACAATCACACAGAAGGCGAGATCACGCTGGTGGGCAAGCGCGGTCAGGGCTTGTGGGATGTGCACCGGCCGACGCTGGCCATCACTGAACACCACTGGCAGCCGCCGGCCATGCAGACGCGCAGCGAGGCGCTCTTCGCAGAGTCGATCCGCCTGCTCGGATACGATCTGTTGACCATGCCGGCCATCGGCGCGCGCTCACTCAACCTGACCCTGCACTGGCAGGCTCTAAGGCCCATCTCGCAGGATTACAAGCAATTCGTTCATCTGTCGCCGCTCGACCGCCCCGAACCGCTGCGGCAGGCTGACCGCTTGACGCGCGACGGGTTGTATCCCACCGGCGTGTGGCAGCCGGGCGAAATTGTGAGCGATACCGTGACGCTCGACCTGGCCGGCTTGCCGCCGGCTCGCTATCGGCTGGCCATCGGATGGTACGATCCGAACACGCTGGCGCGGCTGCCGGCAACAGACGCAGGCCGGCCTGTGCCGGATGACTGGTTGGTGCTGGGGGTGATCGACCTGGCGCGCGAGCCAGGAGCGGGAGAAAAGCCGTGAAGCACACGACCCTGGCGCTGGCGGCCCTGATCACGCTGGCAACGGCGCCGGCCTGCGGCGCATCGCTTGCTCCCCTGCCCACCGTCAAAATTGCCCTGGTCGCCCCATTCGAGGGCCGCTTTGCCGCTGTGGGCTACGAAGCTTTCCCGGCGATGCGCATCGCTTTGCGCGAGCAAATCGCAGCCGGCGGCATCGGCGGATTCCAGGTTGAGTTTGTGGCCTACAACGACAACGCCGATCCCGTTCAGGCCGCCCGCATGGCGCGCAATGTTGTGCTGGACGAATCGGTTGTGGCAGTCATCGGGCACTATCGGCTGGATACCACGCTGGCCGCGCTTGCGGTTTACACGCAGGCCGGGCTGCCGCTTGTTGCGCCGGGGGTGCCGGCAGACCTGCTGCCCGAATCGCCTGTGCTGTTTCGCATGGGCGCCCCGACCGCGCGACTGCGCGCCCCGGAATCGTGCCGGATCGACAATGATTTGCGCCAGGACATCCTGGCTGTTTTGCCCGATCTCCAATCTGGCGGTGTGCAACGCCTGTTTGCGGCGCGCGTGGCCGGCAAGTGCTTTGCCACAGACGCGCCTTTCCCGCGCGACTGGCCGGCTGCGCGGCGCGCGTTGGCCACTTTTCCCGACGTATCGGGCGGCTTCCAACCCGGGCCGCGCTCGATCACGGCCTATGACGCCACTCGTCTGATTCTGAGCGCGTTGCAGGCAGAGGCGCGCTCTGGCCGTCAGCCGGGCCGGGCGGAGCTGGCCCATGCGCTGCGCGCGGCAACCCATGCCGGCTTGCTGGGTCCGATTCAATTTGACCCGCAGGGCCGCATGGTAGACCCGCCGGTCTGGGTGTATCGATTCGACCAGTCTGGCGAGCCGGTGCTTGTGCGATAGCGCAGGCTCACGCGCCCGTCGCGGAGCGCGCCCTTGCCGCCCAAGAATGGCCGTTGCACGGATAAGCCGGACTTGCGGGTGCTTCGGGGTTACAATGACTCTCGATCATGAACGCGGGTGGTGGGAAATCAGTGCGGCGAAGGGCGATGTGGCTGACGGGTTTTGTCGCCGGCCTGGCGATGGTGGCGCTGGCGGCGACATGGCTCAACGGACTGGGGCAACCACCGCTGGAAGAGGGTGTGCCGGCGCCGGCCCCATCACAGCCGCTTGTGAGCGCCATCGATTCGGCAGCCTGCCGTGATCGCGCCGTCGGCGCACAGTACGCGATGGTCTGTGTTGATTCGCAATTGCTGAACACGGATGACCCCGCAGCGTGCGATCCCTTTGGCGGGCCGTATCAGATCATTGTCTGCCCCGATCCATCGCAGGTTGCGATGGGCGACACACGCCCGACTCTGGCAGCCGGCGTAGGGAGCGTGATCCTGCCCCTGCCGCCTGAATTCACGGCGCCCCCGCCCGATTCGGCGGCAGATCTGCCGACTCCAACGCCGACTGGGCCGGGCGGGGCAGTGTGGTTGCCGGATGATGCGGATGGCATCCAGGCTACTGCTGAGCCGCTTGAGACGCCCGGTGAGTTGCCGCCGGCCACACCGACCGTGGACCCACGCCAGTCATCTCCTGGCCTGCCGGCTGCGACAGAGTCAGCCCAGGATGCAGCTCAGCCCACCCCTTCACCATTCCCGGACGCTGTATCGACCCCGACATTGCCGCCTACGTTCACGCCATTACCGACCGATTTCAATCCCGTTGAGATGACGGCTACGCCGACAGTGACCCCGACCAGTTCGGAACTCTCGCTCACGCCCTCTGTGACGCCCACGCCCACACTGACGCCGGTTGTTGAAGTGAGCGTAACACCCTCTCCGGTCATCACTCTGCCGGCAGAGGGCTATGTGCTGGCCGGCGCCGGTCAACAGACCACGCCGGGGTTGCTGCTCACGTCCACCCGGCTGCTGTTGGTCAGGCTGGCGTACAACGGGGCGGGCAATGTGGCAGTGTCGGTGCGTGGCGCGGACGGCTCAGCCGGCCGGCTCATGCTGCAGGCTGCCAGTTTGCCGGAAAAGAGCGGCGTGATCGATATCCCGATCGCCGGCGTCTATTTCGTCGACGTAAGCACAACCTCGGGCGGCGCCTGGACTCTGACCGTCAGCCAGCCAGTTCCGCCCCCTGAAACCCCCTTTGCGGCTCAGAATCATCGTCTGGCCGGCCGAGGCGATCAGGCCACCAGCTTTGTGCGACTGCACAGGGCAGCGGTAGCAATCCGCTTCGAGCACGCCGGGACGGGCAACTTTGCTGTGACCTTGTACGATGCTGAAACAGGCCGGCAGGTTGGGCCGCCGTTGGCGCAGGCGATGGGACCCTTTCAGCGGACTGAAACGGTCTCGATTCCTCGCGAAGGCATCTACATTTTTGATGTGACGGCCACCGATGCGTGGTCGATCACGATCCAGTAAGGCCGGCGCAGCCGTATTCGACCAACCCGCCTTACGCATGGAGGCTTGTGCGCAAGAGTTTGCGCGCAAATTCGACGCTATAGATCGAACGGCAATCGTAGGGCACGAATGCTACCCCTATGGTACACTGCCGTTGTCGCACGCCTGCTCATCATCAAGAGCGTCGCTGCTCGCTCATCAAGGGCAGGTCACGCGCGGGGAACGCTTGGTCTGCCGCTGTGACAATAAGGATGGGACTTCGATGATCAGGTTCAAGCATCGACAAACAAGGATTCGTGGATCAACGGTTCTCCTCGTTTGTCTCGCTTTGGCGATGACGGCTGCCGTCGTCACCGTGATCGTCGCCGCCTCAGGCAGACAGACCCGCTGGGTTGGCAACATTGCCGTCACAGCGGATCAGTTTGTCTATCTGGGAGACGGAAAAACGTATGCTTCGGGCAATGTGCAGTTAGGCGACAAACTGCTGTTGTCCGGCGCTGACGATCAAGTCGTCTTCGACAGCGAGACGTTGACCGGTCAGGGCACGCTTAAGCTGACCGATGGCAACCTGGAGTTGTTCAGTGGCCCGTTCACCGCGTCGGGCAAAACTGGGCTTGCCAAACCAGGGCCAACGGCCAGTTCCAAGCTCAACCGCATTGCCGGCTTTGCGGTAGCCAGACCGGCCTCCATCACCTACGTGAACATCCCTGCGGGAACAGCGGGTGGCACGGGTGACATCATCATCGCCGCCCCGGGCGTGACGAAGATGTCCTCGGTCAACTTCCTGTTGCAGCCGGGCGCTGAATTCACGGGCGAAGTGCCGCCGATGGAGTTCGATCTTGCCGGCGTTATTCTCCAGATTCCCGAAGGCGCGCAAATGACCGAAAACGGCATTTACGCCTCCAGGGTGACGCTCCAAATGCCCCCAGAACTGGGTGGCCAGACCGCGGTCCTGACCGGGTTCGGGATCACCACCGAAGGCCTGGTGCTCAGCACCGGCAACGGCGAGATCACCCTGCCCGATATGTGGATCGGCGATGGCGACTACCTCAAGATGTCGGGCATGAAGGGCAAGCTGGTGTATGACGTTCAGGCGGACACGTACCTGTTCAATGTAGCCGGAACGCTCGACGTGAATTTGCCGGACAACATGGTGTCCACCCAGGTTCATCTTGAATTGACCTCCGATGGCTACGGCGCGCAGATCATGGGCCATGTGCCTGGATTCGAGCTGAACGTCGCCGGCGGGTTGATGAAGCTGGACGAGGTGAGCCTTGACAGCTATGGCTTGACCGCCAGAACGGCCAACTTTGCCTTGCCGGCCGAGCTGGGTGGCGCGTCCATGGCCCTCACCGACGTGTACATCGACGCCTATGGTTTGAGCGTAGGCGGCGGCGACTTCGCCATCCCCGACGTAATGCTGGCCGAAGGGCTGAGCATCAGCGGGGCCAGGGCGCAGTTGTCCGTGGTCGATGGTCAGTACGCGCTGTCTGCTCAGGGCACTCTCAATGTGGTGTTGCCAGAGAACACCGAGGCGACTGCCATCACGTTCATGATGTCCAAAGATGGCGCCATCTCCGGCGAGGTCAATGGTCTCAAGCTCAATTTGGGCGGCGCGGCGCTCGAATTGGGCGCAGTGAAGCTCGGCAGCGAAGGGTTGACCAGCGAATCAGCGAGGATCACAGTCCCGCCGGAACTGGGCGGACTGTCGGCCATGGTCGATCAGGTGGTCATCGGCGCTGACGGGTTGTCATTCGGCTCGGCGGGCCTCAACGTGGCGCTGCCAGACATGGTGTTGGGCGAGGGGCTGGCCCTGACCAACAACCAGGCCATGCTCAGCGTGGTCGAGTCCGGTCAAAAGTTCGCTCTGAACGTCAATTCGACGCTGCTTGCTGGCACGGATAGCGAACCCATCTCGTTCGCTATGACCGCCAATCCGGATGGTAGTGTCGAGTTGAACGGCTCAGCCGGCGCGCTTTCTCTGGATCTCGGCGGCATTGTGTTTGGCTTGAAGAACGTTGTTCTGACCCAGAACGGCTTGATGGCGAAAGACGCGACGATCAGTTTGCCTGAATCGCTGGGCGGCGCCTCGGCGATGGTCAGCGATGTGATGATCGACGGCTATGGCGTGTCGGTGGCCGGTGGCAACATCCGCATGCCGGACATCGTCCTGGTCGAAGACACGCTTAGCCTGACCGGCGCGCGCGCAGACATCAGCGTGATGGATGGCCAGTACGTCGT
>DAOTYS010000023.1:0-1950 GCA_034434575.1 Thermoflexales bacterium | reverse complement strand
AGGAAGTGCGCTACATCAAGACGCGCACGACCAAGCCTTTCATCACAGCGCTGCAAAGCCCACTCACTCAGGCTTTTCGGATTGATCCCGGCAAGGTTTACAAAGACAAAGGCGAAGTGGCCTGGGCGCTTGTGCCTTTCATCAACAAGGAGCTGAAGGATGCCGTCGCCGCCGGCGCGCGTCACATCCAGTTCGACGAGCCAGCTTTCTGGACGATGCCCGGCGGCCTGCCCGAATTCGTGAAGATGTACAACGCCTGCGTGGAAGGCGTGAACGCCACCATCGGCGTGCACCTGTGTTTCGGCAACTTCCGCGGCCGCCCGGCCACTTCCGACCGCACCTACAGGCACATCGCCCCGTACCTGGAACAGATGAACGTGGATGTGGTGCACATGGAGTTCGCCAACCGGTGCATGTGGGAGGCAGAGCTGTGGGCGCAGCACGGCGGCGACAAGATTCTGTGCGCCGGCGTCATTGACGTGAAGGGGCGTTCACTGGAGTCGCCGCAGTTGGTGGCCGAGCGCATTCGCCTGTTGTTGCGCTACGTCAGGCCGGAGAAGCTGTGGATCTCTTCGGACTGTGGCTTCAGCCAGACCGCGCGCTGGCTGGCTGTCGAGAAGATGAAGGCGATGGTGAAAGGCGCCGCCATTGTGCGCAAGGAGCTGATGGGGTGAGCAGCAAACCATGTTGAAGCTGGAATACAACGCCAACCTCGGGCGGGTGATACGGATGGATGACATTGACACCATCGGCCGCTCGACATACGCGATGCTCGAAGAGGCCATCGCTGCCGGCCAGACGCAGGAGGCGCTGGCGCTCTCGGAGTACTACCTGCGCGAGCTGCGCATCATGCACGACATCCTGATGACATGGGCTCAGGACATCATCCGCTTCATGATCGTCCGAGATGCGATGGCCGGCCAACCTATGGCCCAGGCCCTGTCCGGCGCGATCTGCAAGGCCTGGCGCGACTTCGAGTTCGGCGTGGCCCCGCTGCGCGCCCTCCAGGCGGCCATCCGCGCCGGCGAGCAGCAGCCGGCTCTGGCCGCGCTGGAGCGCCTGTGGTTGGAGTTCAAGATCCCCCACGATGTGCTGGTGGCCTGGATCAACGAGATGCTCAACTACCTCTCCAGGGCGACCGAGCAGCACGTGCTCGACTCGATCCTGGAAACGCACCAGAGCATCTGGGGCGACCGATATGCCACCTGGGATCGCATGACGCCGTGGGAGAAGGTGGCGCTCACCGTGGAAGGCATGCGCGGTCACCTGAGTGGCGCATCACGCAAAGGAGATGTGCTGGTGCGCGAGGAGGCGGATCGCTTCGTCATCGCTTTTGATCCGTGCGGCACCGGCGGCGTGCTGCGGCGCGGCGACCCGGAGAGCGGCCGACCGGCTTATCGCACCGACGGCGTGAATCGCAAGCCGCACGACTGGACGTGGGGCAAGGTGGGGGTGCACTGGTACTGCAGCCATTGCGCCATCGCCATGGAATGGCTGCCTGGTCGCCGGCGCGGTCATCCCCTGCGTCCGCTCGATCACACCCTGGATCACCAGGCGCCGTGCGTCTGGTATGTCTACAAAGACGAAACGCAGACGCGCGCCTATCACTATCCACGCACAGGGCTGGTCAAGCCACAAGGCTGACCTGCAAGTCGGTCACAACCTTAGAAGGAGCAAGAACTTCCATGAGAGTAGATACGCACCAACACTTCTGGAATCTGGCCAAGGTCGAGTATCCGTGGCTGGCCCCGGCATACGGCCCGATCTACGCCAATTTCGCGCCCCAGGACCTGGAGCCGCAACTGAGAGCGGCAGGGATTGACCGGACAGTGCTCGTGCAGAGCGCCAACAGCAACGAAGACACAGTTTCTATGCTCACGCAAGCCGAATGCTACGACTGGATCGGCGCGGTGGTCGGCTGGGTGCCACTCTACGACCACGCCGCGGCCG
>DAOTYS010000022.1:0-3377 GCA_034434575.1 Thermoflexales bacterium | reverse complement strand
GGCGCGGGCGTCTGAGGGGGCGAACTGGCCGGGGCCGGCGCAATGGGCGCCATCAGCGCGCGCACCACAAACAAAGTGGTGATGGCCGACACGGCGACGTTCACCACGATCATCCAGAACCACTGTTTTGGGGTGGGGGACGACGACATCGCCGTGAGACTATATCACGGCCGGCGGCATTGTTGCGCGTTGCCCGGCGATTCGGCTCACGGCCAGGTCGAGCGCACCTGTCCGTCGCTCATGCTCACTTCGTGCAGCCTGTTGCCGATGTTCAGCCAGGCGACGCCCTGGGCAAACGCTGCGCCGTTCAGGTCGGCGCGCGCGATGGGGACGGAGATTTGCCCGGCGCTCACGCCGGTGCGCGGGTCCAGCGCGTCGAACAGGGCGCGCCCCTCTTCCCATTGTGTCTGCGCGAGAAACAGCCGGCCGTTGTAGGATTCCAGCGCCCAGTCGTCGAAGGCGTGGCGCGTCTTCAGGCGCATCTGCCACGCTCGCCCGCCGGTCTCGGTATCCAATCCCCACAGCTCTGTTTTGGAACGGTCGAAGGTGGGCTGCGCCGAGATCACCAGAATGTCGTCGCCGGCCAGCGCGGCGCGGATTTCGACGCGATCCTGGCTGAAGATGCGGCTGGCCTCGCCAGTGTTTGCATCGATGCGTACCACGGTTGCCTCGCTCGAATTCTCAACCACGAACAGCGCGTTGTTCGTGACCGGGTAGGGCAGCGCGCCGATGAAGGGCAGCAGCGCCGTTCCGCCGCCGGCGCCATCCTCATACGCCCAGATCTGCTCGCCGCTGCGCGCGTCGAACTTCCACACCGCCGCGCGGCTGCCCCCGGCGACGACGTACAGGAAACGGCCATCCGGCGAGAGGATGTAAGCGTCGTTGACGTCGGCGCGCACGTCGCGTCCGCGCTCGCCCGTCAGGCGCGGCGCAATGTGCAGCGCGATTGCCCCGCTGGGCGCGTCGAACACCTGCCATTGCGCCGCGTTGCTCGTGTTGTCGATGGTGTCCACGACGGCGGGCTGGCCGGCGGCGTTGAAGACGCCGCCGTTGACTGTGTTCAGTCGCTTCGTCCAGAGGGTTCGTCCGCCAGGCCCGTCCAGCGCCATGAGTGTTCCGTCTTTCAGACGCGCCACCACGTGATTGCCGAACGCCTGCAAACAGGCGCCGCCTGCGCACGCATGGGGCGGGCTGATGCCAAACGCCAGCGCAATTTCCCAGGCGACTGAGCCGTCGCTGCGGTTGAGGGCTGTCAACGCGTCGCCGTGCGCGATGTAAGCGCGCTCGTCGTCGGCGGCCAGCGTCATGTCGGTGAAGCTGGCGTTGAACAGGGGGCTGCGCCAGTTCTCCCGGCGCGCCGCCGGCTCGCAGCTGACGGCGAACGTCTGGCGATCGGCCATGCTCAAATACAAGATTTGTTGCGGTCCGTCGTTTTGGCGCGGCATGAGGTAGGGCGCGCCAAAAACCGGCGCGGGCAGAGAGAGCGCGGGCAGGCCGGTGAGCAGCGGCGCCAGCAGGCCGGCGTCGCGCAGGGCGATCAACACGGCCACACCCAGGATCAGAATCCCGGCAGCAAAGGCAAGCGTAGAGGCGCAGCCTCTGTTTCGGGCGGAGGGCTGTTCTGCCCGCTCCGGCGGGTTGGACTCGATGATGGTGATGCGCATTGCGGGCGGGGCCGGCTTTTCCCGCTGCGGCAACGCCACCGACGAGCCGCAGTATTGACATTGAATGTGGGTTTGATCGGGCGCGACGCCGGACAGATCCAGCGGCGCGCCGCAGTTGGGGCACAAATTTGAAAGCAGCCTTTTCGCGCCTGAACGGTTTCCTGTCATCGCTTGCAAGCTCCCTGGCGCCGGCTTTCAACATGTCGTTTGCGCGCAGCGCGTGTCAACTCGGTCAACCTTTGCCAGCCGGCAATTCCGGCGTCACACACACGCCGGCCATTATCCACGCCGACGCGCGGCGCGCCGGACTCGGAAAAGTGTGTTACAAACTGTGCATGACAGAATTCCTGCCTCCCACTGAACAACAGATTGGATCGCCCCGTTTTGCCGGCCAGGTGGCCGTAATCACCGGCGCTGCCAATGGCATTGGCCGGGCCTGCGCCCTGCGCTTTGCCCGCGAAGGCGCGGGCGTCGCCTGCCTGGATATCGACGATCCCGCCAATGCCGCGACTGCCGAGGCGTGTCGCGGCTATGGCAACGACGCGATTGACTTGCACTGCGATGTTTCCGCGCCGGATGAAGTGAATGCCAGCATTGCCCGGGTGATGGCGCGCTGGCAGCGCATTGATGTGCTGATCGCGGACGCCGGCATCTACACCGGCGGTTTGCTGAATGAGATGACGTTGCAGCAGTGGCAGCGCATGCTGGACATCAACCTGACCGGCGTGTTCTTGTGCAATCGGGCTGTGGCGCCGATCCTGATGCAGCGCCGTGGCGGCAGCATCGTCAACATTTCGTCGATGGCCGGGAAGGTGAGCTGGCCGGGCACGCACGAATATTCTGCCGCCAAGAGCGGCGTGATCGGCTTGACGCGCTCGATGGCGATGGAGCTGGCGCCGTATGGCGTCACCGTCAACGCGGTCTGCCCCGGCAACACGCGCACAAATTTGTTGCTGGCGGCTGCGCGGCAGAACGCGCCGCGCGACGGTCTGACGGTGGAGCAGTGGCTGGAGCGGCGCGCTCACGATTGTCCGATGCAGCGCCTGGCCGAGCCGTGGGAGATCGCCGGCCTGTGCGCTTTCCTCGCCTCAACCGACGCCCGCTACATCACCGCTCAGGCGATTGAGGTGGACGGCGGAATGGTGATGAGCTAGAGCTGTCTCTTGTCCCAAACCGACCGGCCCGCAGTCGCTCGTCAAACGCGCGCGCAACCAGCTCGCGCAGGTAGGCCGTGTCGAGGTAGCGCAGTATCGCCTGCCGCTTGAAGTCCACCAGGGTCTTATCATCGCGGCAGAACAGCACAATACCTTCGGCGACAACCCGGTAGGCCAGGGCAGGGTTCCGTTCGAGCGCCGTGTTCAGGATCAGAAGATCCACGTCCCGGCCCACAGCGCGCTCCAGCGCGGCGGTCAGCCTGCCGATCTCCAGCAGGTCTAGCGGGCGCGCAACATGGACAGCGATATCGACATCGCTCCAGGCAAGCGGGGTCTGGCGGGCATACGATCCGAACAGCAGAGCGAACTCGACGAACTCGCAGGTTGCCAGCAGGTCGCCGGCGCGCGCAATGTTTGCCGGCGGGCCTGTCTGCGGGATGGCCGCGCTGTGATCTTCCAAACCCTTTTCGCGCCCTGATGACATCGGCATGTCTTCACTTGCGCCCAGGAGCATAGCAGACTTTGCCGCGCCCCGCCCAGTCCCGGCCACAGGCTGCGC
>DAOTYS010000021.1:0-24410 GCA_034434575.1 Thermoflexales bacterium | reverse complement strand
AAGTGGCGGTGCTGGCCGGGCTGGCGCTGATGCTGTACAGCAAGTTCAGCAACGGCACGCTCGCCTTTTACATCAACCAGCGATTTGCCTGGCTGGTGTTTGTGGGCGTGTTGATCCTGGCGGCGCTGGCGTTGACGATGGCGCACCGGCTGTTGGAGCAGCGCGCAGCCATCGAGCGCGGGAGCGCCGGGCGTGGTCATCGCCTGTCGTGGCCGGCTGTGATCCTGGTGTCGATTCCCATTCTGATGGGCCTGCTCGTCCCGGCCCGGCCACTGGGCGCCAGCGCCATCGCCAGCCGGGGCATCGGGTTGAGCGCGCCCGGCAGCGCCGGCGGCAACGCCATCGTGGCCCAGCGCGCCCCCGGCGGGCCAAAGAACATCCTCGACTGGCTGCGCGCGTTTTCGCGCCAGTCTGATCCGGCGGCGTTTGCCGGCCAGGAGGTCGATGTGATCGGCTTTGTGTACCGCGACCCGCGCAACGCCGACAATCAGTTCTGGGTGTCGCGTTTCATCGTCAGTTGTTGCGTGGCCGACGCCACCGCCATTGGGCTGCTTGTGGAAACGGATCAGGCGTCTGCGCTGGCGTTGGATAGCTGGGTGCGCGTGACCGGCCGGCTGCGCGTGGGTGAGTTTGCCGGCGAACGATTGCCCGTCATCGCGCCTGATATGATCGAGCCGACAGAGCAGCCGGAACATCCGTATTTGTATCCCTGACGACTGATTCCCAAGAGACATGGCGCAAAGAAAACCGCTTATCTCCGAAACGCGCAAATATCTGGTCAAGACAGTTGCCGACGCCAGATCGATCACACTGCAATGGTTGGCCGAGGCGGATCTGGTCAATGCGGTTGTGTTGGGGCTTCCAGAAATCGATGATCGTTACCATGTCTGGCGTGTGCCGCTGTGCAGCGGCGAGGGAAACAAGATCGGCGAGATCGTCATCGACGCATACACAACCGAGATACTGAGCGATAAATCCACCGCCCCTGAAATGATTGAGTCGCGTCTGCTCAAGCGAAATGGAACGCCACAGAGCGGGCGAAGGCAGAAAATGGAATACACGCTATCTCCGCTGCGAAACACGGTGGGGCTGGGGGATTGCGTCGATTTGCTCGATGAGATGCCGTCCGGGTCAGTCGATCTGATATTCACATCGCCGCCTTATTTCAATGCCCGACCGGAGTACAGCGAATACGAAGCGTACGAAAGTTATCTGTTCAAAATGAGACAGGTCATTCGCCGCGCGCATCGCGCATTGAGCGAAGGGCGATTCTTTGTGATGAACACTGCGCCGGTGCTGTTGCGCAGAGCCAGCCGCAACGAATCATCAAAGCGCATCGCTGTGCCGTTTGACCTTCATCGCATCTTCATCGAAGAGGGATTCGATTTCATTGATGACATCATCTGGGTCAAGCCCGAAGGCGCCGGCTGGGCAACCGGCCGGGGACGGCGATTCGCCGCCGATCGAAATCCGCTTCAGTACAAGGCTGTTCCGGTCACAGAGTACGTGTTGGTCTACCGAAAGCGCACAGACCTGCTGATTGACTGGCATATTCGGAACCACCCGGACCGCGAGGCGGTTCAGGCGTCAAAGATAGACGACGACTACGAGCGCACGAATGTGTGGCGCATCCAACCGGCCACCAACTCGCCGCATCCGGCGGCATTTCCGATGGAACTGGCGGAGAAAGTCATTCGCTATTACTCATTCAAGGGCGATGTCGTGATGGACCCCTTCGCCGGATCGGGCACTGTGGGCGCCGCCGCTGCAAAACTGGGCCGCAGATTTGTTCTTTTCGAGATCAATCCGCAGTACGTTGACATCATCCGCAACTCAGTTGGCAAATGGCTGGGCCGGGCCGCCAACGATATTTTGTGGCGCAACTGCGAGCCGGCGCCAGCCTTCACAGGGCTGTTCGATTATCGAGAAGACTACACCGTAGGCTAGTGAGACATGGACGAACAACCACTGGACGTTCTCTTTCCGGAAGGCGGGCGATTATTGTTGACCGGCGGCGGGAAAGAGTTTGTTGAGCGAATCGGGATTGCAGCAACCAGACGGGCTGTCCTGGCTGTGCTGATGGGAGACAACCTCCGCGCGCAAACCGAGCCGCTGACACGCCGGCGTATAACACAACTCAGCGCCGCGCTTGTCGCGCTGTTTGCGCACGGCTGGCGGCAGTTCGCAGACTTCTCAGACCGACTATCGCCCCTGGCTGTTGAACGAATCAACTCAGGCGCCAAAGGCGACAAGGCCGGCGTATGGATTGCTCAATGGCTGATCGGCCTGACTGGCAAATCGGTGCAGAACGTTCTGCGCAGCAACCCACAGGCCCTTGACGCGTATGTTGCCGACTTCGAGGCTGCGATTGATGAAGCAGCCGAAGAATCGCGAAAAAGCATCGGCGAGATACAAATGACCTTAGGATTCGTTCAAGATGCATCTGGCCAAAGAATTGCGCTTGGGTGGAAAGATATTTCCCGACTCATGACTGCCATCGGCAGCATGACATTGACAATTCGCGGGTCAGACAAATCGATCTATGGAAAGCTATTCGAGCGGCTGGTGCTTGGCTCTGTGCTGAGCATACTGGATTTCGAGCGTGTCAACCCCGTTACCAACGACAAAGATTCCAGAGTCTTCTGGCTGTCTGACAGCTCGGACGCTCGTGAAAGCGACGCCACCATCCTTGTCAAACCGGGTCAGCTGGCCCGATTCGACATTGGCTTCATCGGCCCCGGAAACTCGGAGATTTCCAAGGACAAATTGACGCGCTATGCTCGCGAGATAGAGATCGGCAAAAATCGACACAGCTCGCGAACCTACATCATCGTAGATCGGCTGCCAGACACCAGCAAAACGCGCCAGGTTGCTGAAAAGGTCGGCGCTGAAATTGTGCAAATGAGTCTGCGTTTCTGGCCGCGCGATCTGGCAAAGCGATTGTGCAGCCAGTTCGATTACCAGCATGACCTTGCTGAAATGAGCGACGCTGAAATCAGCGGCTATCTGGCATCGAGGCTTGAAGAGATACCCATTCAGGAATTCGTGGCCGGCATGGATTCTGACATCTCGCAGCATTCCATCGCTGAGGAAAAAGAGGAATACGATTCTTATCAGTCAGCGCTATTTTGATGCCGCGTTAGCGCGTTTCACGTCAACCGTATTGAATCGAGCCATCCCCATGAACATTACCGGAGCCGACCACACCAGCTTCAGCGTGTCGAACCTGGAGCGATCGCTGGACTTCTACATCAACCTGCTGGGGTTCAAATTGCTCTGGCAGCGCGAGATCAGCAACCCGTATTTCCGCGACATTGTGGGCATCCCCGATTGCGTGGTCAAAGCCGCGCACCTGGCCATCCCCAACTCGACGCACAAACTGGAGCTGTTTGAGTACGCCGCGCCGAGGGGCGAGCCGGCTGTGCCGCGCGTCAACCAGCCCGGCAGCGCCCATCTCTCGCTGTATGTGGACGATCTGCCGGCGGCTTACGAAGCGCTGAAAGCCAAAGGCGCTCAGTTCCGCTCCCCGCCGATTGAGATCGACGCCGGGGCCAACAAAGGCGGCTGGGCGTTGTACATGCTCGACCCGGACGGCATCCCGGTTGAGTTGTTTCAGCCGCCTGTCCGCTCCTGACGCGCGAAGCTAGATGCCGTCCTTGGTCAACGAGGCGAGGAACTCCTCGTTGCTCTTGGTGCGGGCAAAGCGTTGCAGGAACGCTTCCATGGCATTGGTGAGGTCGTAGCCGGCGCCCTGAGGTTGCGGCGTGGTGAGCTGCGCAAGCATCCGGCGCATCAGATACGCGCGCTGGCTGGTCTTTTCGCCCAGCAGCATTTCGTCGCGCCGCGTGCCGCTGCGCTCGATATCGATGGCGGGGAAGATGCGCCGGTCGGCCAGCTTGCGCGACAGGTGCAACTCCATATTGCCGGTGCCCTTGAACTCCTCGTAGATCATGTCGTCCATGCGGCTGCCGGTGTCCACCAGCACGGTGGCAATGATGGTCAGGCTGCCGCCTTCTTCGATGTTGCGGGCGGCGCCAAAAAACGCCTTCGGCGGATAGAGGGCCGCCGGATCAACACCGCCGGACAACGTGCGTCCGCTGGAAGTGACCGTCAGGTTGTAGGCCCGGCTGAGGCGGGTGAGGGAGTCGAGCAGGATGACCACATGCCGGCCGCACTCGACCAGGCGCTTGGCGCGCGCGAGCACCATCTCGGCCACGCGCACGTGATTCTGCACCGGCTCGTCGAAAGTGCTCGCCACCACCTCCGCTTCCACCGAGCGGTCCATGTCCGTGGCTTCTTCGGGGCGCTCGGCGATCAGGGCCACCATCAGATGCGTGTCGCGATAGCGCGCGCTGATCGCATTGGCGATGTCTTTGAGGAACGTCGTTTTGCCAACCTTAGGCGGCGCCACGATCAAGCCGCGCTGGCCTTTCCCAATCGGCGCGACCAGATTGAGCAGGCGCATGCTGAGCTTGTTCGTGCCCTCCAGGTTGTAGATCTCGTCAGGGAAGATGGGCGTCAGTTTCTCAAAGACGGGCCGGTTCTTGGCCTGCTCCGGGTCCTGACCGTTGACCGCCTCGACGCGCAGCAGACTGAAATATTTCTCGCCTTCCTTTGGAGGGCGAACCTGGCCAACGACCATGTCGCCGGTGCGCAAGCCGAAGCGTTTGATCTGGGAAGGCGACACATAGATATCGTCTGTTCCCGGCAGATAGTGCTCTGCGCGCAGGAAGCCGATGTTGTCATCCACGACATCGAGCACGCCGCCGCGCAATTCCAGACCCTGTCGCTCAGCCTGCGCCTGCAACAGGCGGATGATGAGATCGTCTTTCTTGAGCCGGCTGTAGCCCGACACGCCCATGTCCCTGGCCCGATCGCGCAGGTCGCCCAGCGTTTCGCGTTCGAGCTGCGCCATGTCGATCATGTTGCGACGAGGCCGCGGCCCATGCTGCTGGCCGTGCTGTTGCGGCGGATGCGTCACGGGCGCCTGCGTCGCGGGCGCCTGCGTCGCGGGCGCCTGCGTTGGCGGCGGAGGGCTGACAGAGGTCACACTGGCGTGCAGCAAAGCAGTCGTCTGCGCCGGCGCGGGGCCTTGCGCGTCTGCGGCAACCTCTTTCGCCGGCTCGGCAACTATGGCTTCCGGCTCGGTGTCAGCCGGGACTCGCGCATCGGCGTCGCTTGCTGCGCCGTTCGCCGCATCATGATTGGCGGCCCCGTTCGAAGCGCCGTTGGGTGGCGTATCAGGAGCGCTGGCGCCGTTTGCGGTTGCCTCAACGGCTTCGCGCGCGCTGTCCGAGGCAGCCGGCTTTTCTTCCGGGCGGGCAGCCGCAATGGTGGTTGAACTGGTTCGTCTCGGGCTCATATCTGGATATTGCTCTTCGGTCTGTTTCGCGCTTGAAGACGCTGCGCTCTCCGCCGAATTGCCATTCACAACACTGTCAAGCATCAATCCGGCGTGGAGTTTGGCGGGCGCGTCATCCGCCACGACGAGGTCTCGAAATGATCGAGCATTGCTGCGCGCGTCCGGCGATTCACAATCGCGCTCGCATCTCAGTCAGCCTTGCGAACGCGCACATGCCGTGCGGCATCCTGGAGTGCTTAAGCAGGTCAGCGCGGCAACTACAGTATAGACAGATCACACAGGCGCGTCAAGAGATGGGCGCGCCTGCTCAATCGGGGAACCGGGATTTGAACCCGGGACCTCACGGTCCCAAACCGTGCGCGCTACCAGACTGCGCCATTCCCCGGAAGAAACCGGATTATAGCATCGCGCTGCATCACTATAATCCTCGCCATTGTGAGTCAAACGAACGCGATCGCCCTGGTTATGGCCTGCCTTGCGGCCGCCGGCCTGCAAGCCCTGTGGGCGCGCCCAGGGCTTGCCGCATCTCCATTGCCCCAGCCCCATCATGCGGCGCTGGTCGAGCGCATCGACGCCGTCGGGCAGCAACGCCCCCCGGCGCAAACCGGCGGCGACCAGCCAGTTGATGACGCCCTGACTGCGCTGGACACCGTGTTGAGCGACCCGAATTTGCAACGCCCGCTGGCAACGCCTGCGCCTCGCCCAACCCCGTCAGAGCGCGCGCCCGAATTGCAGATCCCGCGCATCGGCATTGACGCAATCCGCCTGGCGCTGGCCATCGCCGGCAGCATTGGCGTGATTGGCCTCATTGTCGCAGCGGGGCCGGCGCTATACCGATTCCTTGCCGCGCGCCGACGCAACGCTGCGCGCGGCGCCGGGGCAGACGCCGAAGTGTCAACCTCTGTCGAAGCCGTCGCGCGCGCGCAACAAGCCTCCGCTATTCAGGACTACCGGCTCGCAGTGAGGATGCTCTACCTGGCCTGCCTGCTCAAACTGGATGAGAGCGGGGCGTTGCGCTACGACAGAACACAGACCAATCGAGAATATGTGCGCCAGGTTGCCGGCCAGCCGGCGCTGGCCGGCGCTTTGCAGCCGGTGGTCGAGATGTTCGACGATGTGTGGTATGGCTTTCGCCTCATCACGCCGCAGGGGTACGCGGCGTTCGAGTCGCGGGTGAGCGCGCTTTTAAATCTGGCCGTTGCCGAGCGCAAACCAGCGCCCAATCAGCAGTAGCCGCATGTCGAGAAACACGCCGCAACGCTCGAATCTGAAAGCGCTGCTGATCGGCGCGGCAGTGCTGCTGGCCGGCGCGCTTGCGGCCGCCAGCTTGCAACTGAGCGCGCCGGACGGCCCGCCCCTGAGCGCGCGCGCCTACGGCGTGACCGGCAGCGTCGCGCTGGCCCGCTGGCACGAAGCCATGGGCTTTCGCGTCAGGCTGGTCGAAGGCCGGCCCTATCGCATACCACGCGACGCGCGACTGCTGTACGTCTTGCAGCCCAACACACGCTATGCCTTTGCGCGCGAGGAACTGGCGGCGCTGCGCCGGTGGGTCGAAGCCGGCGGCCTGTTGGTGCTGGCATTTGAGCGCGAGGTCTCCTATCCGATCACCCGGCGCGGGCCTGCTCAATACGCTTTGCTCGATGAATCGCCGCTTGGCGCGTTTGGATTTGACACGACTCTGCTCGAGACGCGGCAGGTCACGGCAACGCTGGCGCAGCCCTTGCTGTCAACACTGCCGGTCGGCGATTTTCAATGGCGCCGGGACAACAAGGACAATGCGCTGGCGCTCGATCCGCCTGACGATGCGCTGATCCACGCGCAGGTGGATGATGGCGCGCTCATCGTGTCGCGGCGCATGGGCAGCGGTCGGGTGATCGCGCTGGCCGGCGCGTTTCCATTCACCAACGAGGGCCTGCGCAATGAAGCAAACGCGCGCCTGATTCTGAATCTGACCGGCCTCGTCCCAGCGGGCAGTGTCGTCGCCTTCGATGAATTTCACCACGGGTCGCGCCAGACACCTTCGTTGCTCGGTTGGATGTTGAGCGCGCCGGCCGGCCTGGCCGTGTCGCTCACTCTGGCGTTGATCGGGGCATACATGGTGTGGTCGGGCCGGCGTTTCGGAAGGCCGTTTGTCATGCCAGAACTGCGCGTCCGGCGCGCGCCGAGCGAGTATGTGCTGGCGATGGCCAACCTGTCGCGCGCAGCCGGGCAACGCAACGCGGCCTTGTTGCGCTATCACGCCTGGCTGAAGCGCAGGCTGGCGCAGCCCTGGCGCCTGGATGTTTCGCAGCCGGATCATCGCTTTGTCGAGGAATTGCGGGCCGTCGGCGCGCCGGTGGACTATGAACGGCTGGCGCGCCTGCTCAACGACTTGCAGCGCGGCGCGACCTCCGACGCGCACTTTGCGCGCCTGGCCCGCGAAGCGGCTGAATTCTGAAGCCGGCGCGCGGCCTCATTCCCCCGCGCCCCAGACTATTTCGCGCACGATGGCGGGAAGATTGGCATCAAGAGCAACCAGCCGGCTCTCTTTCTGCCCGCGCCGCTTCACTTCCACAGCGCCGGCCTTGAGGGTGCGTTCGCCCACCGTGACGCGCGCCGGCAAGCCGATCAAATCCGCGTCGTTGAACTTCACGCCGGGGCGTTCGTCTCGGTCGTCCCACAGCGTCTCAACGCCGGCTGCCCACAACGCATCATAGATTTGCCCGGCCGTCTGCTCCGCGCCGCCGTCTGCGCTGCGCAGCGACACGAGATGAACGTGGTACGGCGCTACGGAGGCCGGCCATTTCAGGCCGTATTCGTCGTGGTGTTCCTCTGCGATGCACGCCAGCAGCCGGCCCACGCCAATGCCATACGACCCCATCAGCGCCGGCCTGGCTTTGCCGTCCTTATCCAGAAACATGGCGCCCATGGCTTCGCTGTAGCGCGCGCCCAGCTTGAAGATGTTGCCGACTTCCACGCCGCGCGACGTGCGCAGGGGAGCGCCGCAGTCCGGGCAGGCGTCGCCTTCCTCTGCGGCGGCGATATCACACACAAGCGCGGGCTGATAGTCGCGGCCACAAGTGACGTTGAGCAGGTGATAGCCGGCTTCATTTGCGCCGGCGACCAGGTTGGGCGAGTGGGGAATGGCGTCATCGACGACTACATACGCCCCGCGCGCGCCAACCGGCGACCCATAGCCCGGCTCCGCGCCGATGGCGCGAATCTCCTCCACTGTGGCAGGGCGCAGCGAACGGGCCTGAACGGCGTTCGCCAGTTTGGTCTCGTTCACGTCCATGTCGCCGCGCACCACGGCAAACACAAAGAACTCGCGCGCGCCCGGCCTGATCGGTTGCGCGCCGGCAGGCAGGGGGCCGGACGGCTCCGCTGCCATGAACACAGCTTTGGCCGTCTTCGACTTTGGCACGTTCAAAAAAGCGGCCAGCGCCTCGATGGTTGTCGTATCGGGCGTGGCCACCTTCTGCATTGGCAGCGGCAGCTCTGTGGGATTGGCAGCCGGCTTGCGAAAGCGCGCCACCTGCCGGTTTGCCTTGTACCCGCAGCCGTCGCACAACACCAGCGTGTCCTCGCCGACCGGCGTCAGGTACATGTACTCATGGGCCATCGTCCCGCCCATCATGCCGGTGTCCGAAGCGACCGCGATCACGGGCAGGCCGCACCGCTCGAAGATACGGAAATAGGCGCGATAGTGCGCCTCATAGTGCCGATCCAGCCCGTCCCAGTCGGCGTCGAATGAGTAGCTGTCGAACGTGGTGAATTCGCGCGCGCGGATCAGGCCGGCGCGGGGACGCGGATCGTCGCGCCATTTGGTCTGGATGTGATACACCAGTTGCGGCAACTGGCGGTATGAGCGGATTTCCCGGCGCGCAAGATCGGTCGCCACTTCCTCATGCGTCATCGCCAGCGCCATGTCGTGGCCGGCCTTGTCCTTAAAGCGGCCCATCTCCGCGCCAACGGCGCCCCAGCGCCCAGTCTCTTTCCAGATCTCAGCCGGGTGCACGACCGGCATGGTGATCTCCTGGCCGCCGATGGCGTCGATCTCCTCGCGCATGATGGACTCGATTTTGTTCATGGCGCGCCGGGCCAGCGGCAGGTAGCTGAAGATGCCGGCGCCAAGCTGGCGAATGTAGCCGGCGCGCAACAGCAACTGATGGCTGGTCACCTCGGCGTCGGCCGGCGCTTCTCGCAATGTCTGGCTGAATAATCTGGATAGTCGCATGGGGTGGTGAGTAGTGAGTGCTGAGTGTCGAGTATTGCGTACTGCGTATTGGGCAGCTGCACACCGACAATCGTCAATCGCTCAATCGTCAATCGTCAATCTCGCGCACCAGGCGATGAATGCACTCTGGTTTGCCGATCACGGCGATGGTATCGCGCGCAGCGAGACGCCGGCTGGGGGCAGGATGAAAATCCGACTCCTCCGCGCGGCGCCAGAACACCACGCTCAGGTCATACTGTTGCTCGATCTCGAGAATCGATTTGCCGGCCAGCGGCGACGCCGCGCCCACGCTCATGCGGGCAAAGCTGAGCGCCTGCCCCTCGACGGTGATGGGGCGCGTCACATCCACGCCGACGGCTGCGGCGGCAAAGGCCGGCGCGGCCATGCTGGTGGCGCTGAGCGCCCTGAAGTTGAACTGGTTTTGCAGCGCCTCGGCGAAATCGTCATCGAAGATGCGCACGATCACCTGGATGGCCGGGTTCATGCTGCGCGCCTTCAGCGCGATTTGCAGATTCATGGCGTCGTTTTGCGAACACAACACAATCGTGCGCGCGCGGGGGACGCCGGCTGCTCGCAGTGCCGCCTCGCGCCGGGCGTCGTCGTGCAGCACAGTCACCCCCATGGCCCGCACGGTTGTCACCAGGTCGGCGTCGGGATCGAGTTCGATAACCACCACATCCTGATTCATATCGCGCAATTGCTTCATCACACGATACCCAAGATGCCCCAGACCGACCAGCACCACATGCTGGTTGTATGTCGATGCGACGGCCATTTCCCACTCCTTGCTGCGCGCACGCCGGTTGAACAGGGACACGCCAAAGTCCGCCAGGCCCTGCGCCAAAACGCCCAGGCCCAGCACCGGTAGGGCGAAGTAAAACACTTGCAAATACCACACATGCGGAAACTCACCAGGCGATTGTAGAAAGACCAGCGACAGGGCAAGATAGATTGCTTCGATGGCGGAATCCACCGGCTCGCTGGCCTGGATGGACAGGGTGTGATAGGCCAGCCCACCCCCGACGACGATGAGGGCAAACCCGGCCAGCGGCGCCCCGAACTGGCGCAGCAGCAGCGTCGTGTCGCGCCAACTGGCCCGCCATTGCCGCCACAGCGCGAAAACTCTCGAACGCCGGCGCGCATCCAGTCCCCTGATTCGCATGGCTATATCCGTCAGACCTTCGAGTGTACGCCATTGTGTAGGGCAGGCCGGCGGCTGTGGGCAAGCCGGCGGCTTGCCCTACAGAATCGCGTATAATCCCGCCACAATCTAATAAGACGGGGAGTCTGCGGAAGCGGGCTGAGAGGGCGCTATGCGGGGTCAACAACCTGCGCCGCGCCGACCCTGCGGATCATATCCGCTTTAACCTGATCTGGGTCATGCCAGCGTAGGGAAACACAGCACAAATTGTTGTCGTGCACAACCGCCTTACGCGGGCTCCCCGCGCAAGGCGGTTTTTCATGCGAACGGTGATCATTGCAAATGGCAACGCGCCCACGTCCGAGGATGCGCGGCGCTGGCTGCGCCCCGGCGATCAACTGATCTGCGCAGACGGCGGCGCGCGCGCGGCGATGGCGCTGGGTCTCACCCCGCACGCTGTTATCGGCGACTTTGATTCGCTCAGCGAAGATGACCTGCAACAACTGGCCGGGCGCGGCGCGGCGTTGCACCGCTACCCTGCGCACAAGGACGAAACGGATCTGGAGCTGGCGCTGACCTATGCCATTGCCGCGATGGCCGGCGCACCCGAAGCTTCCGGCGAACCTGGTGAGATCGTTGTGCTCGGCGCATTGGGCGGCCGGCTTGACCAGACCATTGCCAACGTCATGTTGCTGGCCATGCCGGCGCTGGCCGGCGCGCGCGTGTTGATTGCCGCCGGCGGAGAGCAGACTTTTCTCATCACGCCCGATCAGCCGGCCGAGCTGCGCGGCGCGCCCGGCGACATCGTGTCATTGATCCCTTTCGGCGGCGACGCGCACGGCGTGCGCACCGAGGGGCTTGAATACCCGCTGCGCGACGAGCCTCTTGTCTTCGGCCCGGCGCGCGGCGTCAGCAACGTCATGCTGGGCCATCGCGCCAGCGTGACGATTCGAGAGGGCCGGCTGCTATGCGTGCACGCCACAGCGCCGTAAAGGACCACCCCCCTGCGCGGCGCGCGCTGCCCACGATCACCTTGTCCCTCGCGCTACTCGCGGCGTGGGAAGTCGGCGCGCGGCTGTCCGGCCTGCGCGAGATCCAGTTGCCCTCCCCGTCGCGCATCGTTCAAGTCGGCCTGCGTCAATTGCCGCTAATCGCCGACCACGCTGGCGCAACCCTGCAAGTGGCCCTGATTGGTCTGGCGCTGGCAGTCGCAGTGGGCGCGGGGTTTGCCTTTGTGATGGAGGCATGGCCGCTGGCCCAGCGCGCTGTGTACCCCCTGTTGGTTGTGTCACAGACCGTGCCTACCATCGCCATCGCGCCGTTGCTGGTCATCCTGTTTGGCCTGGGCATCCTGCCCAAAGTGATCGTGGTGGCGCTGGTGTGCTTCTTCCCGGTGACCGTCAATCTGGCCGATGGGCTGCGCAGCACAAGCGCCACGCTGATTGACATGCTGCGCACGTTCGGCGCGACGCGCTGGCAGGTGCTGCAAAAAGCCAAACTGCCTGCCGCCCTGCCGGCTTTCTTCAGCGGGCTGAAGGTGGCCGTCACCTACTGCGTGATTGGCGCAGTGCTGGGCGAGTGGATCGCCGCGCCCAAAGGGCTGGGGGTGTTCATGTTGCGCTCGTTCAGCGCCGGCCAGACCGCGCAGGCCTTCGCCGGCATCATCGCCGTGTCTGCGCTGACCCTCGCCCTGTTCGGGATCGTGCTGTTCTTCGAGCGGCGGCTGACCCGCTGGCATTACCGCAAAACATCATAGGTCAGACATAGGTGTCGGACGCCTCAAAGGCGTCCGACACCCGCGTGAAATATGTCGAAATCCATTTTGAAAGGCTCAATTCAAAGGATCAGAGGAGATGATGTGTATGAAGACGCGAAGACAGATCCTGCTTTTGGCCGGCGCGGCTGCGCTCATCGCCGCCTGCCGCGCCCCTCAACCGGCGACGCCAGCCGGCGCGCCGGCCAGCCCCGTTTCGCCTGCTCCCGAAAAAGTGACGCTGATGCTGGACTGGACGCCCAACACCAATCACACCGGCGTCTATGTGGCGATGGCGAAGGGGTGGTACCGCGATGAAGGCATCGCCCTTGACATTCAACAGCCCGGCGCCACTGTGCTGCCCAATCAGGTCGTGGCTGAGCGCCAGGCTCTGTTCGGCGTATCATCGCAGGAGCAGGTGGTGATCGACCGCAGCCAGGGTCTGCCGATTGTGTCGATCGCCGCCATCATCCAGCACAACACGTCGGGCTTTGCCAGCGTGAAAGAGGCCGGCGTGCAGCGGCCGGCTGACCTGGCCGGCAAGCGTTACGGCGCATTTGGCCTGCCATTTGAAAAGCCCTTCCTGGACGCCCTTCTCAAGTGTGACGGAGCCGACGCCAGCAACATCCAGATTGTTCAACTCGGCCCCACCAGCGACTTTCGCGCCATGCTCGGCCGCGAGATCGACTTCGCCTGGATTTTCTTCGCCTGGGATGGCGTGGCCGCAGAAGTGGCCGGCCAACCCTACAACATGCTCATGCTCAGCGATTACGCCGACTGCGTGCCGGATTACTACACGCCGCTCATCATCACCAGCGAGTCGCTCATCGCCGAGAACCCGGACCTGGTGCGGCGGTTCCTGCAAGCCACCGCCCGGGGCTACGACTTTGCCATTCGCAATCCAGACGAAGCGGCAACCATCTTGTTGGAGCAAGTGCCGGAACTGCAAACCAGCGCCGACATCGTGCGGGCCAGCGCCCGCTGGCTTGCGCCCCGTTATCAGGCCGAGGCAACCCGCTGGGGCGAGCAACGCGCCGAGGTATGGCAGACGTTCACAGACTTCTCGGTGCGCGCCGGCATCCTGACCAGCGCCATCGACACCTCCAGGGCCTACAGCAACAGCTTCCTGCCGTAGGAGACAGGAGACGACAGAGCACAGACATCAGAGTGCGGACAACAGAACACAGACAACAGAACGCGCGGGATCCGATACGCAATACGGAACATGAGATACGCAACACGCACTTTCGATGACGCCGTTCAATCCGTTTGACGACGCTGCCATTGCCGGCGGCTACGAAAGCTGGTACGAGACTGAAGGGGCCGGCGCGGATCAGGCCGAGCGCCGGCTGCTGAGCCGCTGGCTGGCTCGCCTGGGTCCACCTGGCACAGCCCTTGAGATTGGGTGTGGCACCGGCCACTTCACGCGCTGGCTGGCGGCGCTGGGCTGGCAGGTTGCCGGCGTCGATGTGGCTGCGCCGATGCTGGCCGAGGCGGCCCGCCGGGGCGGGCCGGCGTATGTCCGCGCTCACTCCGGCGGCCTGCCCTTTGCCGACGCCGCCTTCGACGTGGCGCTCATGATCACATCGCTGGAGTTCATGCCCGACCCGGCCCGCGCTTTGCGCGAAGCGGCGCGCGTGGCGCGGCGCGGTCTGGCGCTCGGTGTTCTGAATGCGTGGAGCCTGATGGGCTGGCAGCGCAAGCGGTCGAGGCTGCCGGTGTGGCAGGCCGCGCATTTCTATTCACCATTCGAGTTGAGCCGGCGGGCGCGCCAATGCTGCGCCCGCCCGATCGCCGGGGTCGAATGGGCCACGACGCTGCTGCCGGGCCGCCTGGAACAGCGCATTTCGCGCCTGCCGTTCGGCGGCTTCATCGGCCTGTGCGTGGTCTTTGGCGACACCTGAAAGATGGCGGGCGCTCAAGGAGTTTGACATGAACACACCTGTCATTTCTGCGCAAGTCAGCCTGTATCCGCTGCGACCTGAACACCACGACGCCGTGATACGCGACGCGATCCGCCTGTGGCAGCAGCGCAGGCTGGATGTGTGGCCGGGCGCGATGAGCACGATGATCGCCGGCGAACCGCAGGCCGTGTGGGACGCTCTGCGCGAGGGGTTTGCACTGGCGAGTGAACGTTGCGAGGCAGTTATGGTGGTTACCGTCTCAAACGCCTGTCCAATCCCCACCAATTTTGCTGCTTCTTCATCGTGATTGTTTTCTATCGTCGTCGTAGTAGGGCAGTGGATGATGTGGACAAGCGGGTGGACTCGCCATATCCGGGGATGCCGGCGGCATGGCGTCGTACATCTGGTCGTGATCGCCGCCGCCGGCCATTCACGGCTGTTTATCCCATGTGAGCGTCGGGATATCCCATAAGTCTTGCGCGGATTCACAGACGGCAGATATAGGGTTGGAATACCGGTCTATCGGATGCCTTCCACATCCTGTGGACAGGTGGACCTGTGGATTGTGTGGGCAAACGCTCGGCTGATACCCTCACGCGCGTTCCTGTCAATTAAAACGAACCAGGCGCTGAAGCGTGATGCCTCAGCGCCTGGATTTGGCTGCGTCGCAGTGTGCGCGGTGGCTTACGCCGCGACAGTCTCTTTTTCCTCGATCAGGCCGATGCGCACGCCCACCTCGTAGAAGCCGGCGATGATCTTTTCGATCTGCTGGTCGGTGTGGGTGGCCATGTAGCTGGTGCGCAACAGGCTCTTGTTCGGCGGCACGCCGGGCGGCAAAACCGGGTTGGTATAGATGCCGTACTCGAAAAACGATTGCCAGGCCGCGACGGTGTACATCTCGCTGCCGATAATGACCGGGATGATGGGCGTGACGCTCTCACCGCAGTTGTAGCCCATCTCGCGCAACGCATTGCGCACTTTGGCCGACTGGGTATGCACCCGCTCGACGTAGCTGGGATCGGCCTCGATGATGTCGAGACAGGCCAGCACGGCGGCTGCGTTGGCCGGCGGCATCGAAGCGCTGAAGATGAACGAGCGGGCGTGATGCTGGATGAAGTCGATCACATCCTGGTCGCCGGCGATCACGCCGCCCAGCGAGGCAAACGACTTGCTGAACGTGCCCATGATCAGATCGACCTGATCGACGCAGCCGAAGTGCATCGCTGTGCCGCGCCCGCCCGGCCCCATTACGCCCAGACCATGCGCGTCATCGACGAAGAAGCGCGCGCCATACTTGCGGCACAGCGCCGCAATTTCCGGCGCACAGGCCAGGTCGCCGCCCATCGAGTACACGCCATCGACGATGACCATCTTTGGCGCGTCCTTGTTGTCTTTCAGCACGCGCTCCAGGTCGTTCATGTCGTTGTGGCGGAAGCGCTTCATCTGGCAGCCGGCCATCCTGACCGCATCGACCAGCGAAGCGTGGATTTCCTTGTCACAGATGGCGATATCGTCCTTGTCCATCAGCGCCGTGATGGCGCCCAGGTTGCTCTGATAACCGGTGCTGAACACGATGGCCGCCTCTTTGCCGATGAAGCGGGCCAGCCGGCGCTCCAGTTCCTTGTGCAGTTCCAGCGTGCCGTTCAGGAACCGGCTGCCGGTGCATGAGGTGCCGTACTTGCGCGTCGCCTCGATGGCGGCCTCGCGCACTTTGGGATGCGTGGTCAGCCCCAGATAGTTGTTGGAGCCGATCATGATCAGCCGGCGTCCGTCGATCACCACTTCGGTGCCTTCGGTTTCGGACAGGGGTTTGAAGTACGGGTAGATGCCGGTCTCTTTGCCCATGCGGACAGCCTGCATCGAAGGATCGGTTGCAATCTTATCGAACAAATCCGCCATTGCTGTATTTCCTCACCAGAGCCTGGCGCCCGGCGGTTGCCGGCTTGCCAGAGCGACGTTTGGGCCATTATAGCCAGCCGTCAGTTTGCGATGTTGACCCGTATGCGCGCAATCTGGCGGAAAATGACTCCGTTCTGGCCGACGACGACCAGGCGCAGCACGTACTGCCCGTTCGGCACTGTGCGCGTGTTCCACAACATCAACTCGCCGTTCACCACCCCCGGCCTGAACGGGCCGGCCACAAAGCAAATGCCCTTGTCGCAGCGCGCGTCCTCGAACTCGAACTTGTAATAGTCGAAGTGGTCGCACGTGGCCGAGCCGCGAATGCTCACGATCCCGCTGAGCCGGCTGCCCGACCGCGGCGACCGGATCTGCGCCTGGCCCTGCCGACAGCCTTGCGCCACAGACGCCCCGCCGTCCCGGATCGGCGTGAACTCGGCCACACCCTCCCAGAATCCGTTGAAGTCCGGGGTGTCGCTGCTGGTGACCTGGATCACCAGCCCGGCCGGCGAGGGTTGCGCGCGGCCCTGCGCGTCGAGCTGGCCGAACTCTGCCACCACCACGTTGAAGTAGGGCGAGAAGTCGTTGGTTGGCATACGCGCCGGCACAAAAGCGATGTAGCTCGCCACAGCCGCCAGCGCGATGAACGTGATGACGCCGATCAGCACCGGCGTTGCCGGCGCCACCAGCGTGCCAATGCGAATCTTGACGATGTTTTTGCCGACGGTGACATCCTGCGAATTCTCGACGTTGGCGGCAATCACATCGCCGCCGCGCGCGTTGCGCATCAACTGCGCCAGGCGCTTGAGCGGGTTCTTGTCGGGCGGTGAGGGCGTGGATGTAGATGGGGACGGTGTAGAGGGAGCGGGCGGTTAGTCAGCCATTCATGCCCCAAAGCGTTGCCTGGCCCATAGCAGGGCGGCATCGCCGGCCTTGCTCATCACGCGTCCCACGGCAGGCAGGGCGAACAGCGCGCGCAACGCCCCGGCTATCTGCGGCGCGTTGTCCAGCAGCCAGTCGGCAGTTTCGATAATCGTGGCGCCGTCCGGCGTCAGTCCTTCCTCTACTTTGGTCAATTCTGCTTGCAGCAGCTTCAGTTGCAGGCGGGCGATCTGCGCCTGTGGGCTGTTGCCTGTGATGCTGCCGGCTGCGCTTGCCAGATTCGTTGCAATGACCTGTTTGTCGTCCGGCGCCGACGCGCCGAGGTTGAGGGTGATGTTCTTGCCGGCCGCCACTGTGCTGGAGTTGCTGATGTTCGCCACGATCACGTCGCCGCGCGCCGCCAGCAACCCGGCGGACTGAAGGCTGTCCCACCACGGCTCGACTGAGCTTGCCGAAGTCGGGGCGTCCTGCGCCGGCGCGCCCCAGGCCACATCGGGCCGGCGATCTTTCAAGGCGGCCAGCAACGCCGGCATCTGGTCGCGGCGCTGAAAGTGCGCCACGATCTGAGTGACCCAGTAGTCCTTGCCGTTGTCGCGGCCGGGGATCGATTCTGGATCAATGCCCAGGTCGGCGCACAAGATCTCCAGTTCCTCCACACTGAAGGACTGGCCGATCGCCTGCCGCAATTCTGCCCGCGTGAGCATGGCCGGAAGTATAGTCCACCGAAAAGGCCTCGCAGACCGGTGGCTCAGGTGTCGGACTTCTTTTGAGGAGTCCGACACCTGATGTCCTTATTCCAGCTCGACCGAATAGTTCACCTTCCAGCCGTCGTTGCTGGTTCCCTCGTCGTAGCGGATCTGCAGGTACGCGCCGGCGGTCCAGCAGAAGGGCTGATCCCACCAGCGCGTCTCCCAACTCTTCCAGCCGTCGGCGTCGCAGAAGCCCAGTCCGCCGGCCACCCAGCCTGTCCCCTCGAACTTGCGCACGGTCTGGTTGTTGAACGTTTGCTGCCAGTATTGCAGTGTGATGTCGTCGCGAATGCTGACCAGGCAGATGAAACTGCCGAAGGCGTAGCCGCGCAGTTTGCCGCCCCAGCCGGCCAGCGCGCGATACAGCGCAATGCCGGCTGCCTGGCCGAGATACACGCCCAGCCGATCCGGCTCCATCACCACGTCGGCATCGAGGTTAAGCACCTGCGCCTCGCCGGGCAAGGGTGGGATCACGCCATCCGGCGCCAGATTGTAGTTCTCGAAGCCGGCGAACATGCCGCGCCCGACAGATGAATGTTGCGCGTACATCAGCCGGTCGTAGTCCCACACCCAGTCGGGGTACCATGCATTGAACACCCACGCTCCCAGCGCATGGCAACGATGCCCATCTCGCGCCGGCTCACGGCGGAGGCGAGTCGCATCAGCCATCTCGCCATGCGATGCATGCGCGCCAGCGCCGGGGGCAAATCGGCCGGCTGGACCGGTTGAAATCCAAGCCGGGTGTAGTACGGCTGCAACGCGTTTTCACAGAACAGATAGATTGGGCCCTGGCGGCCGGCCAACAATGCGCGCACAATCTGGCTGCCGATGCCGCGCCCGCGATGGGCCGGAGACACCACCAGCGAGGCCAGTTCGAGGCTGCCATCGGCATGGGGGCGCAACTGGCCGAGGCCGACAATCTGCCCCTCGACCTCTGCCACTACGAAGTTGCGCCAGCTCAGGTTGATGGGGTTGAGGCCGGCTCGCCATACCCAGGCGCGAATGGCGCGCTGGTCGGCGGGCGCGGCGGGCCGAATGAGTGGTTGCATGGCGCGCATGATACGCTGGAGCGGGCGGATGGCCCGCTGTCCCCTGCCGCCATTGCGTCTGCGGCAACAGGCCGTTACAATCCTGCCCCATTCGGGCAGGGTGAGCCAGAGCGCGCCCTGTTTCATAAGGAGACGACTTTGGCACAGGATAAAGCCTACGGCTTCAACACTCGCGCCCTGCACGCGGGACAGCGGCCCGACCCGGCCACGGGCGCGCGGGCCATGCCGATCTACCAGACGACCAGCTATGTCTTCGAAGACACCGACCATGCCGCGACCTTGTTCGCGTTGCAGCGATTCGGCAACATTTACACGCGCATCATGAACCCCACGACCGCCGCGTTCGAGGAGCGCATGGCGTCGCTCGAAGGCGGCGTGGGCGCGCTGGCGGTTGCCAGCGGCCAGGCGGCGCAATTCATCACCATCTTCACGTTGATGGGCGAGGGAGATGAGATCGTCGCCAGCAACACGCTGTACGGCGGCACATACACCCAGTTCGACATCAGCTTTCGCAAGATGGGCATTCAGGCAACCTTTGTGGACAGCAGCGACCCCGACAACTTCCGTCGCGCCATCACACCGCGCACGCGCGCGCTGTATGCCGAGACGATCGGCAATCCGCGCATCGACGTGCTGGACATTGAGGCGGTCGCCCACATTGCCCACGAACACGGCCTGCCGTTGATCGTGGACAACACGTTTGCCACGCCCTATCTGTGCCGGCCCATCGAGTGGGGCGCCGATATCGTGGTGCACAGCGCCACCAAGTTCATCGGCGGGCATGGCACCAGCATTGGCGGCGTGATTGTGGACAGCGGGAAGTTCCGCTGGGACAACGGCAAGTTCCCCGGCCTGACCGAGCCGAGCAAGGGCTATCACGGCATCCGCTTCTACGAGACCTTTGGCAATTTTGCGTGGATCATGAAGGCGCGCGTCGAATCGCTGCGCGACATGGGGCCGGCGCTCAGCCCCTTCAATGCGTTCCTCTTCCTGCAAGGGCTGGAGACGCTGGGTTTGCGCATGGAGCGCCACGTCGCCAACGCGCGCGCCGTCGCCGAGTTTCTGGCCGGCCACCCGGCTGTGGCGTGGGTGAACTATCCCTCACTGCCCGGCAGCCCGCATCACGCGCTGGCGCAGAAATATCTGCCCAGGGGCGCCGGCGCGGTGTTCACCTTCGGCGTCAAGGGCAGCCCTTCGACAGGCTCAGGGCTGGCGTTTGAAGCCGGAAGAACTTTCATCGAGAGCCTGCAACTTTTCAGCCATCTGGCGAATGTGGGCGACGCCAAGTCGCTGGTGATCCATCCGGCCAGCACCACGCACGCGCAGCTCAGCGAAGAAGAGCAGCGCGCCGGCGGCATCACCCCTGACATGATTCGCCTGTCCATCGGCCTGGAAGACGTTGAAGACCTGATCTGGGACCTGGATCAGGCGCTGCGGGCTGCGCAGGGTGTCTCAGTGTCCGATCGGCGCGAGAGACCGGCCCCGCAGACTTTGTCGGCGGTCTCGCCGGACGCTTGCAGCATCCTGGATCGTCCGACCGGCGCAAGGGGGAAGCATGGCCAGACTGATTGAGAGCGCCTCGGAGCGCCTGGAAATCCTGTCCACATATCGCCGCATTGCGATGGTGGGGCTGAGCGGCAATCCATATCGGCCCAGCCATTTCGCCGCGATTTATCTGCTGGCCGAGGGGTATGAGGTGGCGCCTGTCAACCCGCGCGAAAAGATGATTCTTGGCCGCCCGTGCTATCCCTCGCTGACGAAGCTGGCCGAAGCGCAGCCGGGAGAGATCGAGGTAGTGGACATCTTTCGTAACTCGGCGGATGTGCCGCCGATCGTGGAAGAGGCCATCGCCGTCGGCGCGAAAGTGGTGTGGATGCAACTGGGCGTGGTCAACGAGGCGGCGGCGCGGCGGGCGGTGGAAGCCGGCCTGGATGTGGTGATGGATCGCTGCATGAAGATCGAGCACGCCCGCTTCTTCGGCGGCCTGAATCTGATTGGCCTGAACACGGGCGTGGTGAGCGCAAAACGGCTGCGCCGCTAAGCGCCCCTCCCGGCAGGCTCAGGCTGGTGTCGGACTGCCTTCAGGAGTCCGACACCTGATGGCGCCTAATACCCCGCCGGCGTCGCAGCCGCGCCGCCCACAATCGCCACCCCGGCGCTTGTGCCGATGCGCGTGGCGCCGGCCTCGATCATGGCGAGGGCCTGTTCGCGCGTGCGGATGCCGCCGGCGGCCTTGACTCCCATCTCCGGCCCCACCACCGCGCGCATCAGCCGCACATCCTCGACGGTTGCGCCGGTGGAATTGATGCCGGTGGAGGTCTTGACGAAATCTGCGCCGGCCTCTTGCGCCAACTGACAGGCCAGGCGCTTTTCCTCATCGGTCAACAGGCCGCACTCGATGATGACTTTCAGCAGCGCGTCCTTGCGCTTCTTCTTGTGGCACGAGGATGCCACACCGGCAATGTCCTGCCGCGCAAAGTCGGTCAAACCGCTTTTCAGCGCGCCGATGTTGATCACCATGTCGATCTCTCGCGCCCCCGCGTCGATCGCCTGGTCGGTCTCGAACATCTTGGCCAGCGTCGTCGTGGCGCCGAACGGGAAACCCACCACCACGCACAGCTTCACGTCCGACTTGTCCAGCAGATCGGCGCACAGCCGGCCCCAGCACAGATTGACGCACACGGAGGCGAAGTGGTATTGCGTCGCCTCGGCGCACAGGCGCTCGATCTGCGCGCGGGTGGCGTCCGGCTTCAACAGCGTATGGTCGATATAGCGAGCGAGTTCAGGATTGGTCAGGGTCATGGAAAGATCTGTTCCGGGTACCGTTCGTGCTGGATGACGCCGATGCTGTCGGGCGGCCAGTAAATCAGCCAGGCCCGGCCCACCACGGCATCCAGCTTGACCGGCCCCCAGGTGCGGCTGTCGTTCAAGGAAAGGCGATTGTCGGCCAGCACATACAACTCATCGTTGCCGAGTTGCAGCGCCACGACCGATGTCATGCTGTCGCCGACGACGATTGGGGCGCTGACGTAAGGCTCATTCAGCGGACGATTGTTGACAATCACCTGCCGGCCGCGCACTTCGACCTTTTCGCCGGGCAGCCCGATCACACGCCGGGTGACGATGCGACCCGACCCGAGCGGATCGCGCAACACCACCACATCGCCTCGCTGCGGCGGAGAGAGCAGGTAGGTGGCGCGGCTGACCAGCAGTTGCTGGCCGCTCAGCAGCGTTGGCTCCATCACTGCGCCCACGATCGTCGCGCCGGTGAGGAAGAAAGTGTAGACGCCGCACAGGATTGCCAGCATCACGACCACTTCGGCCAGCGCGCGGAGTGTTCCAGCCGGCGCACTGGCGCGCTCCCACACTTCTTCGATGACTTCGGCGGACTCAACCGGCTGGCCGCGATGAGCGGGCAGCTCGCCGGTTCGTTGCAGGGCTGTTCTGCGGCCTGTCGAGTCGCGCGTGGATTGTGTCATCACGGGATGAGTCATTATAGCCACGCCGCAATCTGGTTTATCATCCGCGATATGGAAAGATCAAGCGGCCTGTTGTTGCATCCCACGTCTCTGCCGGGCCGGTTTGGCATCGGCGAACTGGGCGAAGAAGCATTTCAGTTTGTCGATTTTCTGGCCGAGGCCGGCCAGCGGCTGTGGCAGGTGCTGCCGCTGGGGCCGACCGGCTACGGCGATTCGCCCTATCAGTGCTTTTCAGCTTTTGCCGGCAATCCACTGCTCATCAGCCTGGACACCCTGGAACGCGAAGGCGCCCTGGCCCCGGAAGATCTGGCCGACGCGCCCGACTTCCCCGCCTGGCGTGTGGACTATGGGCCGGTCATTCAATTCAAGTTTGACCGCCTGCAACGCGCTTTTCGCCGCTTTGAGGCGCATGCGAGCGCCGCTGAACGATCGGCGTTCGACGCGTTCTGCGCGGCCAATACGCGCTGGCTCGACGACTACGCCTTGTTCATGGCGCTCAAGGACGCGCACGGGGGCCGGGTGTGGAACGCGTGGGAGAAAGGCATCGCGCGCCGCGAACCGGACGCGCTGGCGGCATGGCGCGCCAAACTGGGCCGCGAACAGCGCGCCTATCAATATTTTCAATATCAGTTCTTCAAGCAGTGGGGGGCCGTCAAACAGCGCGCCAATGCGCGCGGCATCGAGATCATCGGCGACATTCCGATCTTCGTCGCCTACGACAGCGCCGACGCCTGGGCCAATCGGGATTTGTTTCACTTCGACGAAGCCGGCAACTCAACTGTGATCGCCGGCGTGCCGCCCGACTACTTCAGCCCCACCGGCCAGCGCTGGGGCAACCCGCTCTATCGCTGGGATGTGATGCAGCAACGCGGCTTCGATTGGTGGATCGATCGCTGCCGCAGCGCGTTCAGCCTGTATGATCGCGTGCGCATCGACCATTTTCGCGGCTTCGAGGCGTACTGGGAAGTGCCGGCCAGTGAGCCGACCGCCATCAAGGGCCGCTGGGTGAAAGCCCCTGGCTACGAACTATTCCGCGCCATCGAGCGCGCGCTGCGCCCGGCCGATGCGCCGGCGGATTATCGCCTGCCCATCATTGCCGAAGACCTGGGCGTGATTACGCCGGAGGTCGAGGCGCTGCGCGACGCCTTCCATTTCCCCGGCATGCGCGTGTTGCAGTTCGCGTTTGTGGCCGACACCCGTTCGAGCTACCTGCCGCACAACTACATCCGCAACTGTGTGGCGTACAGCGGCACGCACGACAACAACACCACCGTGGGCTGGTTCAACAGCCTGGACGCGCCCACGCGCAGGCAGGTGTTGAATTACACCGGCACAGACGGCAGTCGCATCCACTGGGATATGGCCCGGCTGTTGATGATGTCAGTGGCCGACACCATCGTGCTGACCCTGCAGGATGTTCTGGGGTTGGGCGAAGAGGCGCGCATGAACCTGCCGGGCCGGCCGCATGGCAACTGGCAATGGCGTCTGCTCCCCGGTCAATTGACCGCTGAACTGGCCGGTCGGCTGCGCGAGATGAGCGAGACCTATGGCCGGTTCGAGCAGCCCACGGCTGCCGGCGCGGCGGCGTGATGTCGCGCCGACCTGCTGCGCCGCGCCGCCGCTACTTTTCGAGCGCTTGTCTGGCCACTATCCGCGCAATCACGAACACCACCAGCATCGTGATTGCGAAGTTGATGAGGATCGAAATGAAGTTGCCGATGCGAATCGCGTTTTCGACGCTGGTTCCATCGGGCTGTTTGAGCGTGCCCAGCACAATTTTCACCTGCGACAGATCCAGGTTGGCCAGCAGCGCGCCGATGATCGGGTTGATCAGATCGTTGACGACCGAGTTGACCACCTGAGTCGTCGCTGCGCCAATGATGACGCCAATGGCCAGGGCAATGGCGTTCGACCTGGTGAGGAAACGCTGAAACTCGCTCATCACGCCGGGCGCCTGCAAGGTGGGCGTTTTGTCT
>DAOTYS010000020.1:0-5834 GCA_034434575.1 Thermoflexales bacterium | reverse complement strand
GACGGCCCGGCGCAACTCGACCGGCTGAAGGTCGGGCAGGCTCAGCAACGTCGATTCGACCTGCGCCATCTGATCGCGGATGAGTTCCATCGCGCGCTGCGGCGTGTTGCGCGTCGGGCCGGGCACAGATTCCATCCCGTGTGTTGACTCCATTCGTTTTGATGGGCCGGCTGCGGTCTCGCGCGCCAGCCCGGACACAGTATCCATAGTTCCACTCGCTCTACAACCCAAAGAACGTCATTGCGGCGGATGTCGTTTCAGCCGTAACGCGCGCCAATGATACGCCGCGAACCTGAGATACGCTCTCAGCTACCAGCGTCAGGCGGGCCGGCTCATTGCGTTGGCCGCGATGGGGATGGGGCGGGAGATAAGGCGAGTCTGTCTCCAGGAGCATACGATCGAGTGGGATGGCGCCGGCCGCTTCGCGCAGGTTTTCGGCCTTGCGATAGGTGACCGGGCCGCCGATGCCGATGTGCCAGCCCTGCCGCAGCGCGCGCTCGGCGTGTTCCATGCGCCCGGCAAAGGCGTGCAACACGACGCGCAGGCCTTGCGCGTGCGCCTCCAGCAGCGCCAGCGTGTCGTCGTATGCGTCGCGGCAATGCACGACGACGGGCAGATTGAATTCGCGCGCCAGCGCCAGTTGCGCCACGAATGCCGCCGCCTGTTGCGCCGGCGTGGTGCGATCCCAGTGGTAGTCCAGGCCGATCTCGCCGACCGCCACGACTTTGGGTTGTTTCAACAACTCGCGCAAAGCCGGCAGGTCGTTGTCAAACGTGGCGCAGTCGTTGGGATGGATGCCGACTGCGGCGTAGATGCGCTCGTGTTGCGCGGCCAGCGCAATCGCGCGCCGGCAGCTTGCCAGGTCGTAGGCCGGATTGACCAGCCACGCGACACCGGCGTGTTGCGCGCGCGCCCAGACCTCATCGCGGTCAGGGTCAAAGGCGCCGGCGTCGAGGTGGCAGTGCGTGTCGAACAGCATGAGCGGCTAATCGTCGCTGGCGGTGTCGCCCAGGCCGGCGATGCGCAACCCGTCGCGCAGAATGGACTGCACCAGGTCCTCGCGCGTGGTCTCGGTGTACACGCGCACGATCGGCTCGGTGCCGCTCAGCCGGATGAGCAGAAAACCGCCGTCCTCCAGGCTGAACTTGAAGCCGTCGGTCATGTTTTTGCCGGTGACGCGCAGGCCGGCCACTTTGTCGGGCTGAACGGCGGCCAGTGTCGCGCGCACCTGATCGCGCTGGGCCGGCGTGCACAGCGTGTCGATGCGGTCGTAGTAGTGCGGCCCGACTTTGCTGAACAACAGGTCCACCAGTTGCGAGGGCGAGCGCCGGGTCTTGACCATGAAGTCGAGCAGGCACAGGTTGCCCAGGATGCCGTCGCGCTCGGGCACGTGACCCCGGAAAGCATAGCCGCCGCTTTCCTCGCCGCCGATCATGGCGTCCACTTCGGTCATCTTGGGCGCGACGAATTTAAAGCCGACGCCGGTCTCATAGACCGGCACGCCGTACATCTCGCCGAGCTGCTCCAGCATGGAGGTGGTGCTCAGCGTTTTAACAATCGGTCCGCGCTGGCCGCGGATTTCGAGCAAGTACAACGCCAGCAGGGCGAACACGCGCAACTGATCGACGAACTTGCCGTTCTCATCGCCCAGGCCGCAGCGGTCGGCGTCGCCGTCCATGATGCAGCAACAGCTTGCGCCGTGTCGTGTCGTGGCGGCCAGGCCAGCATCGACGTTGGGTGGGATTGGTTCCGGGCGCTTCATCTCTGGGAATGAGGGGTTGCGCGTGTTGTGAATCTCGATGATTTCCGTCTTGCCGCCGCTCAGAATGCGGGTCAGCCAGCCGGCCCCGTTGCCCCACATCGCGTCCACCACGATCTTCAGGCCGGCGTCGCGGATCGGCTGCACGTCCACCAGTTTCGCCAGGTTGGCGAGATAGGGCGGGGCGGGGTCGAACTTCTCGATCAACCCCTGCGACGCGGCGCGGTCGTAGTTCAGGGTTTTGACGTCGGAGGCGGCGGGAATGAGCGACTCGATGCGCTTGAGGCCGTCGGGGTCGATGGCGCCGCCGGTGCTGCCGCGCACCTTGAAGCCATTGTCCTGGGGCGGGTTGTGGCTGGCGGTGATGTTGATGGCGCCCAGAGCGCGCTTGTCTACAACGGCATAGGCGATGACCGGCGTGGGCGTGGCGCCGTCGGTCAACCAGACTTTGATGCCGTGCGCCGCCAGCACTTCAGCGGCCGCGGCGGCAAAGTCCTCGGATTGGAATCGCTTGTCGTGGCCGATGACCACCGACATGTCGCCGCCGGCGGGCCTGGTTTGAGCTGTCTCCAGAATATAGCGCGCGTAGCCCTGCGCGCAGCGCCGCACGTTGGCGAAGGTGTAGTCGTCGGCAATTCGCCCGCGCCAGCCGTCAGTTCCAAATCTGATGTCGCTCATTGAATGCCTCCTCAGGTGTTGCAAAGTGAGATGGTCGATTTCATGGAAGCCCGGCTCGAAGCGCGATCATCGCGCGCCGGCTTCGCGCTGCAGATTCTCCAGATCGGCGTCCACCATCATTTCGATCAATTGCTTGAAGCGCACTTCCGGCTGCCAGCCCAGCCGCTCCCTGGCTTTGCCGGCATCGCCGATGAGCAAATCCACCTCGGCCGGCCGGTAGTGCCGGGGATCGATTTCGACATGCTGCTGCCAGTCGAGGCCGACGCGGGCGAAGGCGACTTCGCAGAGTTCGCGCACCGAGTGCGTCTCGCCGGTGGCCAGCACGTAGTCGTCGGGTTTGTCCTGCTGGAGCATCAGCCACATGCCGCGCACGTAGTCGCCGGCGTAGCCCCAGTCGCGCCGGGCATCGAGATTGCCCAGCTTGACCTTATCTTGCAGGCCGAGCTTGATGCGCGCTGCGGCGTGCGTCACCTTGCGCGTCACGAATTCGAGGCCGCGACGCTCCGACTCGTGATTGAACAGGATGCCGCTGCAGGCGAAGAGGTTGTAGCTTTCGCGGTAGTTGACCGTGATCCAATGGCCGTAGACCTTGGCCACGCCGTAGGGGCTGCGCGGATGAAAAGGCGTGCTCTCGCGCTGGGGCACTTCGACCACTTTGCCGAACATTTCGCTGCTGCTGGCCTGGTAGAAGCGCGCGTCCGGCTTGATCAGGCGGATGGCTTCGAGCATCCGCGTGACGCCCAGCGCCGTGAACTCGCCGGTCAGCACCGGCTGGCTGAACGACGTCAGCACGAAGGATTGCGCGGCCAGGTTGTACACTTCGTCGGGCTGGTGTTCGCGCACGATGTCCATCAGCGAGGACTGATCGAGCAGGTCGCCGGCGACGATCTCGATGTCGTCCTGGATGTGGCGGATGCGGTCGAAGTTGGTGGTGCTGCTGCGCCGCACCATGCCCACGACGCGATAGCCTTTGCTCAACAGGAACTCGGCCAGGTACGAGCCATCCTGTCCGGTGACGCCGGTGATCAGTGCAGTGGGTTTGCTCATGGGTGATGCGACGTGTGTTCAGGCGGCGCTGGCGACGTTGTCGGCGGCCACGCGCGCGCGCCAGTCGTTCAGAATATCGGCCAGGGTTTGTTCAAAGGGGATGGCCGGCGCCCAGCCGGTGGCTTCGCGCAGCCGGCCGGGGTCGCCATAGCTCACGGGCGTGTCCAGCGGGCGGAACTTCGACGGGTCGCTTTCCACGCGGATGCGCGCCGGGGTCATTGCAAATAAGGCATCCAAAACGGATTGGATCGAGCGCGGCGTTCCGCTGCACACATTGTAAGCGCGCCCGCCATCCGCGAGCTTGATCATCAGGAAATACGCGCGCACGACGTCTCGAACGTCGGTGAAGTCGCGCTGGGCAGCCATGTTGCCGAGGCGCATCACAGGCTCTTGCCTGCCGGCCTCGATCAGCGCAATTTGCCGGGCGAAGTCAGACACCACAAAGTGCTCGCGCTGGCGCGGGCCAATATGGTTGAAAGGCCGGGCGACCAGCAGATCGAGCTTGTGGCTCATGTGGTATTGCAGGGCCGATAGATCCTGGGCGGCTTTGCTCACGCCATAGGGGTTATTGGGCCGCAGCGGGCTGGACTCGGTGAATGGCAGATCGCTCGACAGCGCCGGCGCGCCGTACACTTCGTTGGATGTGACGATCAGCACACGCGGCGTCAGCCGGTTGATGAGGATGCCTTCCAGCAGATTGATCTGCCCGCGCAGATTGTTCTCGACGGTGGCCCAGGGGTCCTTCCAGGCGGTCGGGACGTGCGATTGGGCGGCCAGGTGGATCACGAGGTCGGGGCGCTCGTACTTCATCAGCCGGCGGATGCCATCCGGGTCGCGCAGGTCGAGCCGCCACCACTGCACCCGGTTGCTGGCGCGCTCCCCCTCGGTCGAACGCGACACGCCGATCAAACTCCAGTGTGTTTCGCGCAACAGGAGTTCGGCCAGATAGCTCCCGGCGAACCCGTCCATCCCTGTGATCAGAACTCGCATGGTCGTTATTGGAGATGTCCGCCGTGGTCGAAGCGTCGGACATCCGAAAGCGGCGTCTGCGGCCTGGGCGCGCTCAGCCGAGCGCGCGCATTATAGCAGCGCGGTCATCGCATCGTAGTAGAGACGCGCCGCAGCGCGTCTCCACATCCGCGCATCTCCACATCCGCATGTCTGCGTCATGGGGCGGCCGGCGCGCCTGAAGGCGCGAGCAGTGCGCCCAACAGGCTGGTCGTGCCGAAAGCGATTGACCCGATCACCAGCAGCAACATCAGGGCAATGAAGCCCAGGCCGCCGGCAATGCCGAGCCACGACAGCAAACGCGCCTGTTCGGGGTTGCTGGCGTGTTGCGCGCCGGCCAGCCCGATCCCGCCCAGCAACAACGGCAGCAGCGGCAACGGCGGCGCGCAGAGAGCAAAGCCCACCCCGAAACAGGTGGCGATGGAAATGATCCCGCCGATCCCGGCCAGCGCCGCAACGAAGTCGTTCCCGTTGCGTGGCCGGCTCGGCAAGGGTGGCGCCTCGGGCAGGCGAGGCAATTCGATGGCCGCGCCGAGCTGGTCAAGGTAGGCCCTGGGAGAGTAAACGGTGTCGCCCTGTTCGCGCATCCGTCGGGCGACCCGTTCGCTGACGCGCCGGCCATCCTCGGTGTACCACAGGCAGCCGGCGCACAACGGCACGCCCGACACCTCGCATCGCTCAACCGCTTCGTTCAAGCACTCTGCGCAGCGCGCGGCCATTTCTGAACCTGCCAATCAAAAGCGACCAGCCGTAGACCGCCGGCTGGTCGCTGTGAGCGGAGAGAGTGAGATTCGAACTCACGGTGAGGCGAATGCCCCACAACGGTTTTCGAGACCGCCCCGTTCAACCACTCCGGCATCTCTCCAGCACTGGACAGTTATTCTACCTCAACCATGCGCTTCAGGCGGGCGCATTTGCAGTGAACAGCCGCAGGCGCAATGACGCGAGATGGCGCTGCCGAAAGCAATAATCCCCGGCCGGCGGGGCCGGGGATTAGTCTGACCGCGCTTGTTTGTCTGCGCGGCGTTACGGGATTTGCTCAGTAGTCACCTTGCAGCGCCTGCCGCCGGCGATCGCGCCGGCTTCGCGCACAAAGTTATCCACTGAGCTGTAACCCAGCAACACTTTGCGCAGTGTGCCGTTGGGAGCGATCATCGCCACCTGGGGCAGCCCCTGCACGCGATATGCGTCGGCGATGGCCTCGCTGTGGTTTCGAATGACTGGAAAGATGATTCCATGCTCCTGGGCGTAGGCGCGGGCGTCGTCGTCTGAATCTTTCACATTAATCACCATGAAGAGAACGCCTTTGCTGCGCGTCTGCCGATGCGCTTCCACGAGCGCC
>DAOTYS010000019.1:0-9628 GCA_034434575.1 Thermoflexales bacterium | reverse complement strand
ATGATTGAAGAAAACGTCTCCCTACCGCGCATTCACTATCTGAACTCCCACTACGGGTGGAAATCGTGGCTCTTCACGACCGACCACAAGCGGATTGGTCTGCTCTACATGGTTTCCATCACGCTGATGTTCTTCCTTGGCGGCTTCTTCGCGCTGCTCATCCGGCTCGAACTGCTGACGCCCCAGGCGGACATGTTCACAGCGGATACGTACAACAAGTTCTTCACGCTGCACGGGGTGATTCTCATTTTCTTCTTCCTCGTGCCCTCGATTCCGGCCACCCTGGGGAATTTCCTTATCCCGCTGATGATTGGCGCCAAGGACGTGGCCTTTCCCAAGCTCAACCTGCTGAGCTGGTACATCTTCGTCATCGGCTCGCTGTTTACCCTGTGGGTGGTGGCCGTGGGCGGGATTGATACGGGGTGGACGTTCTATACGCCGTACAGCACGACCTTCGCCAACACGCATGTCATTGCGGCGACGCTGGGCGTGTTCTTCACCGGGTTTTCCTCGATCCTGACCGGTCTCAACTTCATTGTCACGATTCACAAGATGCGCGCGCCGGGACTGACCTGGTTCCGCCTGCCGCTTTTCATCTGGTCACTGTATGCCACGAGCATCATTCAGGTGCTGGCGACGCCGGTGCTGGGCATCACCATGGTGCTCATTGCCGCCGAACGCTTCGCCAAGGTGGGCATCTTTGACCCGGCGCTGGGCGGCGACCCGGTACTGTTCCAGCACATGTTCTGGTTCTACTCGCACCCGGCGGTGTACATCATGATCCTGCCGGCCATGGGCATCGTGTCCGAAATCCTGCCGGTGTTCTCGCGCAAGCCGTTGTTCGGCCTCAAGGCAGTCGTCGTCTCCACAATCCTGATCGGCCTGCTTGGCTTCACCACATGGGTGCATCACATGTTCGTTTCCGGCGTCGATCCCATTGTGGAGCGCTTCTTCATGCTCACCACGATGATCATCGCTGTGCCGACCGGCGTGAAGATGTTCAACTGGATCTTCACCCTGTGGGGCGGCTCTCTCAGTCTGAAGACGCCGTTGCTGATGTGCCTCGGCTTCCTCAGCACCTTCCTGGTGGGCGGGATCACCGGCGTCATCCAGGCGGTGATCCCGCTCGACATGCAGGTGCACAACACCTATTGGGTCGTGGCGCACTTTCACTATGTGCTGTTCGGCGGCAGCGTGTTCGGCATCTTCGCCGGCTTCTATTACTGGCTGCCCAAGATCACCGGCCGCCTGCTCGACGACACCCTCGGCAAGATCAACTTCGCGTTGATGTGGGTCGGCTTCAACCTGACTTTCTTCCCCATGCATCTGCTCGGCCTGATGGGCATGCCGCGCCGCATCGCCACCTACACCGGCGACCGGGGCTGGGACCTGGGCAACCTGCTGGCGACCATCGGCGCGTTCATGATCGCCGTCTCGGTGCTGATCTTCATGGTCAACTTCATCCAGTCGCTGCGCCGGGGCCAGCCGGCCGGCAACGACCCGTGGGAAGGCAACACCCTTGAATGGACGACCGCCTCACCGCCGCCCGAGCACAATTTCGCCGTTCTGCCGTCGGTGAACAGCGAAAGACCGGCGCGCGATCTGCGCCTGGCCGCAGCCGGCCAGTCTCACGCCGCTTCACAAGCGCATTAGCAGCCCGGCTTCATCTTCACCATGACACATCTCACCTTCGCGCTTCGCAGTCAGACAGACCGGCTCAGCGCGCTGCGCAAACTGACGCTGACCACGACCATCCTGACCTATTTTCTGATCGTGGCAGGCAACGTCGTGCGCATCACAGATTCCGGCCTGGGTTGTCCGGACTGGCCGCTGTGCTACGGCCAGGTGATCCCCATTCCCACGCCCCACGCCGTCATCGAAGTCTTCCATCGCGTATTTGCCGGCGTAGTCAGCGCGCTGGTTGTGGGAATCGCCGTGATGAACTTCCGCTGGAAGACAAGTCGAGCGCTGAGGATCCTGAGTGGCGTGACGCTGGGGCTGCTCGCCATACAGATCCTTCTGGGCGCTGTCACGGTCTGGTCGCTGCTACACACGGCCAGCGTAGCCGCCCATCTGGCGGTGGGTATGGCTCTGGCGGGTTGTCTGGCAACCATGACCATCCTGGCGCACACAGACGAACCAGGCCGGCGCGAAGCCAGCCGGGCTACCAGCGCGTTGCGCCGGTCACTCGCGCTGACCGCCGGCGCCGTCTACATCCTCCTGAGCACCGGCGGGATTGTGGCCGGCAGCGGCGCCGCGCTCGCCTGTGGCGCGTCCTATCCGTTGTGCAACGGGTCGCTGCTTCCCAATGGCAGCCCGCTGGTCTTTGCGCAATGGCTGCACCGTGTCATGGCCGCTGTCACATTGATCCTGACACTATCGGCTGTTGTGCGGGTGCGCGCTGCCGCCCACAGTCATGTCGCTGCGCGCCCCCTGCTCATACCAGGCTATGCCCTGATTGGTGGCTTCGTGGCGCAAGCCACAATCGGCGCGTTCATGGTGTTGGCCGCCCGCCCGGCCGCGCTTGCCACGCTGCACAACGCGGTGGCTGCCTTCACCTGGTTGAGCGCGTTGACGCTGGCCGTGCTGGCGCGCCGGCTGCCTGTCGAGGCGCCCGAAACGCTCAAGCCGCGCTGGCGCCAGATGGTGAGCGACTATGTCGCCCTCACCAAGCCGCGCGTCATCTCGCTATTGCTGCTGACCACGCTGGCAGCCATGTTCATCACGCCCGCCGGCCCTCCGGCGTGGTATCTGGTCCTGTGGACAGCGATCGGAGGATACCTGATGGCCGGCGGCGCCAACGCCGTCAACATGGCCTATGACATCGACATCGACCGCATGATGGGTCGCACCAGCCTCAGGCCAGGGCCGCAAGGTCGCGTGTCGGCGCGCAACGCCTACATTTTCGGCTTCACGCTGGCCGCGCTGGCATTCGCCATCCTGGTCCTGTTCGTCAACGTCCTGACTGCGGCGCTGGCGCTGGCCGGCTTTGTGTACTACACCGTCATCTACACCCGCTGGCTCAAGCGCCGCACCTGGCACAACATCGTGATCGGCGGAGGGGCCGGCGCCATTCCCGCGCTCGTCGGGTGGGCAGCGGCCAGCGGTCAGTTGACATGGCCGGCGCTGATGCTGTTCGCCATCGTGTTCTACTGGACGCCCCCGCACTTCTGGGCGCTGGCGCTGATGAAGCAAAAGGACTACGCGCGCGCCGGCATTCCCATGCTGCCGGTGGTGGCCGGAGAGCAGGAGACCATCCGGCAGATCGTTCTGTACGCCATCGCGACGGTCGTTCTATCGCTGGTTCCCGTTCCGCTCAGGGTGATGGGCTGGCTGTATCTGGCCGGCGCTGTGGCGCTGGGCGGCATTTTCCTGGCGCGCGCCTGGCAACTGAGGGCGAATCCCTCGCCGCTGTCAGCCGCCCGGCTTTACAAATATTCATTGCTCTACCTGGCGCTGTTGTTCATCAGCATGGTGATCGATCGCGCCGCAGCCTGGTCGTGATCTCTGGAGGCATAGCTGGATGTCAAACTTGACTGGTCTTCGCCGGGCGCGACGGCGCGCGGCGCTCGTAGCAGCAGCGGCGTTGTTCCTGACCGGCGTCGCCCTGGGATTGTTGTGGGTCAACACCTACATGATTCGCTAATCACTCGGAGACTGAAATGAGCGACACACCTGTACACACACAAGCGCGCATGGGAGATGCGGCCCCTGACGGCCACGTCGAGGAGCATATCCACATGCCGACGCCGAGTTTCTCCCCCATCGTCCTGGCACTCGGGCTGACGATTCTCTGCTTCGGACTGGCATTCGGCGCTGTCGCCGTTGTGCTCGGCGCTGTCGTGACCGTGATCGGGCTGGGAACCTGGATCGCCGATGATATCCGCAGCGCGTCCACTCAACCCTCCGAGCACTGAGCTGCGCGCCAGGGACATGGGCAAACATCAATGGGCACCTTGAGGAGCGCCGAGCGGAGAGAGACATCCCGCGCGACTTCTGTTCGCCGGCGCAATACAGGATTGATCGGCGCGGCATTTTTCGTCGTGTCCGAGTCGATGTTTTTCCTGGGGCTGTTCCTGGCCTATTTCTCGCTGCGGGCCATGAGCCAGGCATGGCCGCCGCCGGATACACCACCCCTGTCGATAGGGCTGCCGGCCATCAACACCCTCATCCTGGCTATCAGCGTCGCGCTTGTGGCGTGGGCCGAGCGTGGGATTGCAGCCAGCGACACGCGCCGGCTGCAAATCGGGATTGGGATGGCAGCCATCCTCGGCCTCGTGTTTATGGCCGTTCAAGCCTGGGAATTCGCCAGTCTGGGCTTTGCGCCCTACAGCAACGCCTATGGCTCGGCCTTCTTCTTTTTGATGGGATTCCACGTGGCCCGCGTATTCGGCGGCGTCGTCTTCATGACCATCGTTCTCGTCCGAGCCTTCATGGGTCAGTTCAGCGCAACACGCCGAACCGCTGTGCAAGCCTGCGCGCTGTACTGGTATTTCATTGCAGGCGTATGGCTGGCCGTCTTCTGGGCGCTGTATCTGGTGAAATGAATCCAGCGCCTCGCCCTTTCCCCGACCCGGCCTCGTGAGCAGCCGATCGCGCCGCTCACTTCACCTCGCCTGAACAAGCCGGCCTGACCATTGGCCGCCCCCTGCTGCCAATCAGCAAATCCCCAGACAACTCGCAACACAACCGCGCGCATCCTGGACAGATACAGATTTACAGCCGGGTTCTTGCGTCGCGCAGCAAGCAAAGTGTTTTACAATGCGCGCCTGTTTCCTGAAGCTGATATCCGTCATCCATCATCACAACCAGGATGGACAATCAAGCATACATGCGTCGAAGCCGATTGGCCTTGAGCCTCATTGCGGCTGTAATAGCCGCACAGTTCGTGATCGCTGTTTTACCAATTGCGGCGCGCAATCAGCAACAAGCGGCGCAAGCCGGCGCTGCGGTAATCGGGCAAACATGCGTTGCCGGGCTGGCGATATGGGCCGGCCAATGGGCGCGCGGTCGAAATAAACGCGCCCAAACCGCCTGGATTCTGATCGGGGCGGCGCTGGGTATGCTGGCGCTTCAGAACGCATCTGCCTTGTTTGCGACCCTGATCGGGCAGGCTCAGACGCAGGCAGCCCTCTCTTTCAGCAGCGGGTTGTGGCTGCCCATTCATGCGCTGCTCGCAGCCGGCCTGTTGTGGATGCCGGCGCGGCCGCTCAGGGATCGAGAGCGGCTATACATCGTCCTGGACAGTCTGATCATCATTCTGGCCAGTTCCCTGGTGTTCTATCTGCTGCTCCGGCCCACAGTGGCGGCAGAAGTGGCCCTGGAACCTGCGACGCGCAACAGCGTGATTGCGGCTTCCTGGACGAGCCTGCTCCTGTTCTGCATCGCGCTCATGTGGTCCCTGCGCGACGCCGGGGCTGGACAGACGCCGCCGGGTTCAATCGCGCTGAACATTGCCCTGATCGCATGCGCCAACGCCCTCTCAAGCGCAGCGATTCTGTCCGCTGAGGCAGGTCTGGGGTTGCTGAGCCAGATTCTGACAGCCGTCAGCCTGTTCGGGCTGGCGCTCGCCGCCCTCAGGCAGGCAAACGCGGCGCAGCCGGTAACGCCGACGGCTGAGCCATCCCTCCGCATTCAATGGACGCGCTATCTGCCGCTCATCTGCGCCGAGGTCGCCTTTCTCATGCCGGTTGTCTATGTGTCTCGCACCGGCCCCGCCGGCGAAGGCGACGTGTTTCTGGCGCTGTCCGTCGTCGTGGCGATCGTGATTGGCCTCACCCTGCTGCGGGTGGGCATTACCCTGCGAGACAACTACCAATTGTCTGTTGAGATGGCATTGACAGCGCAACGCCATCAGCAAAACGCGGAATCGCTGCGCCGCTTGAAAGAAGAGCTGGAGCAACGCGTGCTGGAGCGCACCGCAGAGATCCGTGAGGTGAACGAGGCGCTGAAGCGCGAGATCGCCGAGCGCCGTCAGGCGCAGGCTGAAATCGAGGCGCAGCGCGCATTCCTGCAACACGTCATCGACCTGAATCCCAACCGCATCTATGCCAGAGACGCCAGCGGACATTTCACGCTGGTCAATCGGGCCATGGCGGAAGCAACCGGCCACACGACGCGCGAGATGCTCGGCAAAACAGAGCTTGAGCTTAATCCCAGACTGCCCGACGCCGAACGATTTCTGCGCGAGGACTATGAAATCCTGCGCTCGCGGCGTGAAGAGGTGATTGCCGAACAACAAACGATGGATCGCTTTGGCCGGCCCATCTGGCTGTACACCGTGAAACGACCCATCGTGGACGATGCCGGCCAGGCGCAGCAGCTCCTGGGCGTCTCGGTGGACATCACCCAGCGCAAACTCGCCGAAGACCGGCTGCGACTCAACGAACAGCGCCTGCGCCTGGTTACCGACAACATGATCGATCTGGTGTCGCAGATTGATCTGAACCACATCATCCAATACGCCAGCCCGTCGCACCGGTGGGTTCTGAATTACGAGCCGCAGGAACTGATGGGCCGGCCGATCTTCGACTTCCTCCACCCCGATGAAGCCGGCGAGATTTTGTCGAGCCTGCGCCAACTGCTGGCCGAGCGCGAGCCGCAGAGACGGCGATTGCGCGTGCGCCATGCGGACGGCCGATGGATCTGGATCGAAGCCATCGGCAAAACGCTGCGCGACGAGCGCAACCAGATCAGCGGCCTGATCATCAGCGCCCGCGACATCACCGCCACCCGGCAAGCCGAAGAGGCGCTGAGCCAGGCGCACCACAATCTGTCGATTGCCTATCAAGCCACGCTGGAGGGATGGATGCGCGCCCTCGACCTGCGGGACACATCGACCGAAGGCCACAGTCAGCGCGTGAGCGAATTAACCGTTCGGATCGCCCGCGCCATGCAAGTGCCGGAAGATCAGTTGGAGCATATTCGGCGCGGCGCGCTGCTGCATGACATCGGCAAAATGGGCGTGCCCGACGCCATCTTGCGGAAGCCAGGGCCGCTCAATGAGGAAGAGACGGCCATCATGCGCAAGCATGTCGATTATGCGCGCGATATTCTGTGGCACATCCCCTATCTGCGCCCGGCGCTCGACATCCCTTACTGCCATCATGAACGCTGGGACGGCTCCGGCTATCCGCGCGGGCTGCGCGGCGAGGAAATCCCGCTGGCGGCGCGCATCTTCGCCGTGGTGGACGTGTGGGACGCGCTGCTATCAGAGCGCCCTTACCGCCCCGCCTGGCCGGTGCGCCAGGCGCTCGACTACATTCGCGCCGGCGCGGGATCGGCGTTTGATCCAACAGTCGTGGCGGTCTTTTTCGATCTGTGGGAGCGGGGAGAAATCGCGGCGCCGGCTGTTCCTGCAGATGGCTGCGCCATTCCTCGCCTGCGCATCGCGCAGGATGCGGCTCGCTCTGGTTGACCTGCGCCCGGCCAGCATCGCGGCGGCCTCATTAGTTTGACATCTGCCCGTTCACAGCATACAACTGGGCCGGCGCGACACATCAGTCGCGCCCATATTCAATCCGCCAGACCACGCTCCAAGCGAGGGAAAGGCAATGCCGATCTCTTCAATGCCCTGGCTCGATCCGCAGGATATCGAATGGCTGACCGACGCCGCGCGCCGGCAGATCGCCGGCTGCCGCAAGCGCGCCTTCGATGGGACGATGCTGTTCACCCCCGACGGCGTCGGCAACTACGACGCGCACTGGACGCGCGACTTCTATTACATGACTCAGGTGTTCGACTTGCTGGACGCCCAGGAGGTCCGCGCCGGCATTCAATACCTGCTTGATGGGCAGCGCGCGGACGGGGTCATCCCCGATCGCCGGCAGGCTGACGGCGTCAGTGTCTACTGCGCCGGTTCTCCCGATCGACCCGTCGCCGATGCGCCGCTGGACAATGCTGCCTTCATGGTTCTGCTCGTGGCCGACTATGTGCGCCACACCGGCCAGATCGATCTATTTCGCGCCAACGCGCAGCGCCTGGAGCGCGCCCTGGCCGGCATCCCCTTGAGCGATGCCGGGCTGGTGTTCAACGACCCGGCTGCGCCCCATTCCCCTTACGGCTTCACCGATTGCATCGGCAAGACCGGCGAGGAGTTGTTCTGCTCACTGCTCGACTGGCGCGCATCCAACGAGATGGCGCGCCTGTACGCCCAGATCGGCGACATGCGTCACGCCGGCCTCTTTCAGGCGCGCGCCCAGCAGACCGCAGCCAGCCTGGGCCGGCTGTGGGACGATGGCAGCGGGATGTTCCTCGCCGCGTCGATCGACTGCCGGCAGATCGACATCTGGGGCAATGCTTTCTGCATCTACCTCGATTTCCCGTTGTCACCCGCCCGGCGTGAATCCATCGTGGCGTATCTGATCGCGCATGTGGACGAGATCACCCAGCGCGGGCAGATTCGGCACCTGCCGGCCGGCGAATACTGGCAGCGCCTGCTGGCGCCCGTGGCAGAGGGGACATATCAGAACGGCGGATACTGGGGCACGCCGGCAGGCTGGTTCATCTACGCCGTGGCTCAGCGCGATCGCGCGTTGGCTGGCCGGCTGTTCCACGATCTGGTGGCCGACTATCGCGCGCGCGGCATCCACGAATGGGTGAATGGGGATGTCACACGCCTGCCCAACTACGTCGCCAGCGCCACAAACCCACTGGCCGCTGCGCGCCGGCTGCTCCAGTTTGGTTCGTAAAGTTCATCAGGTTGAGCAGGTTCATCAAGTTCAGCAGGTTCGACAGGCTCATAAACCAATGGTGCTAGTTTGACAAAAGGCACCGGGTGGCTCCATGCTTCAGGTACTTGGCCAAAGCAGAGGAGCGCACCCGATGTCTACCGAGGACTTTATCACGACCTTGTTCTGTGGGATCGATGACGCGATGACCGACGTGCCGAAGCATCCTCAAGCCCGGCTGTATCCGAGTGAACTGGTGACGATCGGCATCTTGTTCGCCCTGAAAGGGGTGGGCGAGCGAGCGTTCTACCGCTGGCTGTCGAACAACTTAAGCCACCTGTTCCCCAGTCTGCCCGAACGGACCCGCCTGTTTCGGCTGCTGGAGACCCATCGCGCCTGGGCGGATCGGTTCCTGGCCTCACCCAGCCTGTTGGGCCTGGCCGACACCTACGGCATCGAACTGGTTCATCCGCGCCGGGAAGGCCGCAGTCGAACCCAACTGGGCGACAAGGGACTCTCCAACTGGCGCTGGATCGTTGGCGCCAAGCTGGGCTTCGTGCTCAACCATCTGGGCTTGTTCGTGGCCTGGGACTGTAACCTGGCCAGCACACCTGATGTGTACTTCCGCCGCCTGATCGCGCCGCTGGCCGAGCAAATGGTCGTCTTGACTGACACTGGCTTTCACGGCCACACCGACGATCCGGCCAACATGAAGGTCTGCAAGCGCGGCACCTGGAACACGCGCATGTTGGTCGAGACGGTGCTGTCCATGCTGACGACGGTGTGTCACCTCAAGCATCTGCGTCATCGCTTGGCCGACTATTTCCGCGCCCATATGGCCTTCGTCATCGCTGCCTTCAACGTGTTGGTGCAGTGGCATGGCCTCCAACCCGACGACCAGGGCGTTGTCCACCTCGCCATCGCCGAGTTCAGCCTATGATTCACTCGCACCATTGGTT
>DAOTYS010000018.1:0-2509 GCA_034434575.1 Thermoflexales bacterium | reverse complement strand
TGGACAGCCGAGCCGCCGGCCGAGGAGCCGATGAACAATGCGCGCTGGTCGCCATTGCTCAGCGTCAGTTCAACGCGCCGCGCATAGTTGGCCGGCGCCACCTGCAAGCGGTCGTGGCTGGCGGCAGTGCGCGCGATCAGCCGCCCAGTGCGGATGCCGGTCAGCTTGTCCAGAAACGGCGTGATGCGGCCGGCGTCGGCGGGGAAGTCGTCGAATTGCGGCAGCGTCCATATGTCGCCGGCGCGAGCGATCTCGATTCGCTGGCCATTTTTGTCCTGGATTGCCAGTCGTGTGATGTCGGCGCTTTGGGTCTCGCCCAGCAACGGGCCGGCGTTGGCGGTTGCGCTGGGCGGCCGCAGCGTTGCGATCAGCAGGATCAACAACATTTGCCCGATCAGGGCGATGGTCAGGATCAGGTTGCGTCGGTTCATCGTGCAGTTGGCAGAGTGCTCAGTGCTGAGCGTTGAGTGCTGAGTACAGACGTTAGAGCACAGAAGCAGGCTCAGTTGTCAATCGTCAATCGTCAATTGCTCAATCGTCAATCACTCAACTGTCAATCGTTCAATTCCATCGGCGGCTCGCTGCGCTGGCGGGCGCGCCACACCAGACCCAGGCCGGCCAGCGCGAGCAGGGCGACAACATAGTTGCCGGCTTCCCACAATGTGCGCTGGTTCTCGGACAACGGCCTGAGCACGCGCGTCGATGTGCCGCGCGCGCGAATGGTCAGCAAGTCCAGATCCTCAACCGACCAATCCACCGCGTTCTGGGCGAATTGCAGATTGTTCAGATAGCGATCCTGGCTCAGCCGCGAGGAAAGCTGAAGGACGAGATCGTTCACGAACTCATTGCTGCTGATCACGACCAGGCGAGCGGTGTCGGGCGAGGTTTCAAGCGTGCTGGCCGGGCGGGCCGGTTCTGGTGTTGGCGCGCCATCGGCGGTCGCTGTGGGCGTGATGGGCTGTGTCTGCAACGGGGATGGCTTGCCCTTGTAGTAGCTCTCGAACACCCCTTGAATGGCGACGGCGATGGTGAATGGCCGGCGTTCGCCCTCGACCGGGAAGCCGTACTCCGGGTGCGCCAGAAAATCGGGTTGGATATCAGGGCTGGTGCGCAGCCACGACTGATTGGTGGAGCGCAACAACGCCGACACGGCGCGGCCTTTGTTCTTGTCCGGGTCGATCTCGATGGGCGACGCCCACTGCATCGTCACCGCCGGCAGTTGGGACACGATGGGGTTGGCGCGATCCATGCCGTCGGCGCGCACATCAACGAAGAACGGATATTGCAGCGCCTGAATCTCGCGCACCAGCAGGCCGTTCACGTTGCGGTTGACTTCGTTGGGGAACGGCTCGTTCTGCGGATCCATCACCAGGCCGTCGCCGACCTTGACGCCGTAATGCTCCAGCAGGTCGCGGATGCCGTTCTCAGCCGGCGCCAGCGTCGGGCCGCCGAAGCCTTGCAGTTGCAGCGTGTAGTTGCCCGCCGCCGCGACAACTGAACCGCCGCGCATCAGGAACTGGTCGATGGCGTAGCGTTCGCGCTCGCCCAGGTTGCGCGGGCCGATCAGCATCAACACGTCGATGTCGGGGGGAACCTGTCCGCTGCTCAGATCGACGTTGCGCACGGTGTACTCGCGCCGCAGTTGTTCGGAGATCAGTTGTGTGGCCGGCTGAACGGGCTGGCCGAACTGATCCACCGAGGCCGGCGGCGTCCACAGGCCCACCACTTTCAAAAAGCCGGCGGTGGAGCGTTTCAGCGCCGATTCGATGGCTGCGCGCACGCTGGCCTCGTTGAAGTCGCCTTCCGGGAAGAGCGGCTGGGTGCGGCCGTCGATAGTCAACAGCAGGTTCAGGTAGAACGACTCGGTGGAGAAGAAGGACACCGGCGTGGCCTGCACCTGATAACGCTCGCGCAGCGCCGCGCGATTGAGCGGACTGTTGGGCGCGTCGGGATCGATGACCTGATAGGTGAACTTGCCGCCGGAGCGGGCTTGCAGGTCGCCGGCAACTTTCTCGATCATGGCCGGGACGTCGGCGTAGGCCGCCGGCAAGGTGTTGGGCGTTGCCACAATCATCAGGCTGGCCGGCTGTTGGAGAGAGGCGAACACCGCGTCGATGCTTTGGAAGCCAAAGGCCACTTTTTTGATCGCGCGCGTGAGGTCATATTCCAGGTTGCGCAGACGCACGTCCACGCTGCCGTCGCGCCGGCCTTCCACCTCGATCAGGTCGCGGAAGTTCAGCACGGTGTTCTGATCCCCATAGCGCACCAGAATGTCGAAGTAGGCGTTGATGACCGACGCCTCATATCGCCCCGACACCTGCAACGGCGTGGGCTGGATGCCGTACACGCGCCCGGCTTCGACTTCGAGATCTGGGTCGCGCGCTGGATCGACCACTTCGGCGTTGACGCGCCCGTTGCCGGCGATCCGATATTCGGTCAACAGGTCGCGGATGCGCGGCGTCAGTGGGGCCAGCAGCGGATGGGTCTTTTCGCTGATATAGGCGCGGAT
>DAOTYS010000017.1:0-28405 GCA_034434575.1 Thermoflexales bacterium | reverse complement strand
CCGATTTGTCTCGGTCGCAGGGATCAAGCGCCGGCAATGGCGGGCGCCCTTCCCACGTGCCGTGTGTGAATGTGAATGTGAATGTGTGGCAGCGATTATACCCGCGCGGTGGTAGAATTGTGGGTCGTTGCCTGCGGCTCCAGCGCGTGATAGCTTGCGCCAGACTGGACCAGGCCCTCATCGTCTAGCGGTCTAGGACGTGGCCCTTTCAAGGCCAAAACACGGGTTCGAGTCCCGTTGAGGGCATTCTCTCCATCGTCTACAATTCCCACCCGGCATGGATGAAGCGGCGCTCATCAAAGCAGCCCAGCGCGGCGACGCGCATGCGTTCAACACGCTGGTCTTGTCTTATCAATCCCAGGCCTATAACGTAGCCTACCGCATCCTGGGCGACGCCGCGTCCGCCGCCGACGCCACTCAGGAAGCCTTTCTCTCGGCCTACAAAGGCATCAGGTTGTTTCGCGGCGGCTCATTCAAGAGTTGGATTCTGCGCACGGTCACGAATGCCTGCTTCGACGCCTTGCGCTATCGCAAACGCCGGCCGGCCACATCGCTCGACGCATTGGGCGCGGACGACGACGCCCAGGACGGCGATTTTGAGTCTTTTATCGCTTCTGCGGATGAATCACCAGCCGACGCCGCCGAGCGCAGCGAGTTGCGCGCAGCCATCGTCCACGCGGCGCTCACGCTCCCGCCGGATCAGCGCGTCACCTTTGTGCTGTCTGATATTCAGGGCCTGACCTATGAGGAGATCGCCGATATCATGCAAACCACCCTGGGCACAGTCAAGTCGCGGCTCAGCCGGGCGCGCGCCAAACTGCGCGATGCCCTGCTCGCCCGGCCGGAACTGTTGCCCGATGAGTTTCGTCCATAAGGTCAGCCATCAAGCGCAGGGCGCTGCGTGGCTGCGGCACATGTCTTCGTGAAGTGTCTGCATGGGTAATCGTCAATCGCCAATCATCAATCGCCAATCCGATGATGAGCTGATCTCGGCTTATCTGGATGGCCGATTGACCGAAGCGGAACGCGCCGCCTTCGAGGCGCGGTTGCGCGCCGAGCCGGAGGTGCAACGCCGGCTTGACGTGACGCGCCTGTTGGTTGCCACGGCGCGCGCTTTGCCGGCCCAGCCATTGCCGCGCGACTTCACGCTCCCCATCGCTGCTTCTGCGGCGCCTCAAACGCGAGCCGGCGCGCGCATCAACCCGCTCAACTGGTTTCTGCGCCTCGGTTCGGCGCTGGCAGCTGCCGTGTTTGTGATTGCGATCGGGCTTGATCTGGCCGGCCTGTCTGCGCCGCCTGCTCAGCCGCCTGCGCCGGCAATGCAGTCACAAGAGGCTATGTCAGCCGACGTTGTCATGACCGTTCCGGCAGAATCCGGCGCAGCCGCGCCCCCTGGCGCAGCGCCCGCCGGAGCATCGCCCGAGGCGCAGCCGGCCAGTGGAGAGCAGCCGATGCAGGTCATGCGCCAGGCCGCTGAGCCTGCTGTCGAAACCCAGCCGACGCCGGAACAGCCGGCGCAACCGATGGCCGCGCCCGAAGCTGCTGCCGAGACCGCGCCCGCAGCGACGCCGGAGGCCGGGTCGATGCAGCCTGCTGTTGTGACAGAGGCCCCCGCGACGCGGGTAGACGCCTTGCCCGCGTCTCAGCCCACTGAGGCTCCCCAATCACCCGATGCAATGATGCGCCCCAGTCAATCGGCGCCGCAGTCAGCGCCCCAGTCGGACACAACGCCTTGGTTGCGCATTGTGGCCGGTGTCGCGTTTGCGCTGGCGGTGTCTCTGGGCGTGTTGGGCTGGCGTCGATCCTGAGACGGGGCGTTGTTCAGGGGCGGCGCGCGCCGGTCTGATCTCCTGCCGGCGCGTCGATCAAGGCAAATGCTTTGCGCCCCTTGAACACGCGATACAGCAGGAACAACGAGGGGAACAGAATCACACCCCCGGCGACAAGCGCAATCACGGCAATCTGCAATGTGACCTCCGGGCCGGCTGCCTGCTGGATCGTGAGATTGGGCAGCACCAGATACGGATACTGCGCGAAGGCCCACGTCCACATCACACAGATCACCTGCAACACGACGGTCAATCGCGCCACATAGAACCGGCGTTTGAGCAGCGCCCCGATGGTGGTCACGCCCAGCGCGACAGACAAAGCGATGCTGGCCAGGGTCCAGGGGCGTTCGACGAACCCGGCGTACAGCACAGGCGCATCCTGCCGGATGAGAAACAGGCTGATCCACGCGACGCCGCCGGTGACGACTGCTGCGATCAGCGCGCGCCGGCGGAAATCCTCGCGCAGCGCCTCGTCCTGGGCGCCATCTGCTTCCACAGCAAGATAAACCGCAGCCAGCAACGCGAACAGGCATAGCGTCAGCGCCCCCACTGCAATCGGGAACACGCTCAGCCACGAATCGATGAAGTCGGCGCGCACTACGCCCTCCACGACCACAATGCGGCCGGAGCTGATGCTGCCGATGACGATGCCAAGAAAGATCGGTGTGACGACGCTGGCAATGGCGAACACAGTGCCATACACCCGCCGCACCGAGTCGGTCTGTGAGCCATAGGCGCGAAAGACGAATGCCGATCCGCGCGCCACGATGCCGACCAGCATGACCATCAACGGGATGAACAGGGCCGTCGAGATCTCGGCAAATGCCAGCGGGAAGCCGGTGAACAGAATGACGATGGCGGCAATCAGCCAGACGTGGTTGGCTTCCCAGATGGGGCCGATGGCGTGGGCGATCACCTCGCGCTGCTGGCGGGCGCGCGGTCCGGCGGCCAGCAGGTCCCACACGCCGCTGCCAAAGTCGGCCCCGCCCAGCAGAGCATAGAACGTCAGCGCCACCATGATGCTGCCGGCGACCAGAGAAGGAAGATCAAACAGGAACGTATTCATCGCTATCAGGCTTTCACCGTGGTCATGACACGGGGGTGTGATCGGGCGCGATGCGCGGGCTGCGGATCACCTGATACGTCAGCACCCACACGGTGATTACGGCCAGCGCAACGTAGATGAGCGCAAAGGTGACGAGCGGCGCGCCGAGATTGGTCATCGGTGTCACGGCGTCCAGCGTGCGCATGACATCTTGAATGATCCATGGTTGCCGGCCCAACTCGGTCACGATCCAGCCGGTCTCCAACGCGATTAGGCCGAAGGGCGCAGCCAGCGCCGCCAGCCACAGGTACCACCGGCTGTCTGGCAGCCGGCGTCTGCGCCAGGCCAGCACTGCGCCCAGCCCTGCCACGCCGGCCATGACAAATGCGCTGCCGACCATGATCTGAAAGGCCAGGTGAACCAGCGCCACCGGCGGCCAGTCTGCGCGCGGGAACGCTTCCAGCCCGATGACTGTCGCGCCGGCGTCGCCAAATGCCAGCCAGCTCAACAGACCCGGGATTTCGATTGCCAGCGGCGTCTCCTGCGTGTCGGGATTGGGAATGCCGCCGATGCGCAGCGGAGCGCCCTGCTCCGTCTTGAACTGGCCCTCCATGGCGGCCAGCTTGGCCGGCTGCAACTGCGCAACCTGCTTGGCGCTGAAGTCGCCGGCCAGCGGTTGCAGGATGCCGGTGACGAGCGTGACTGCCAGCGCGAAGGCAAACGCCTTGCGGTGAAACTGGTTGCTCCGGTCACGCAACAGCATGATCGCGTGGATGCCCATCATGGCTGCGGCGATGCTCTGGTACGCCGCGATGGTCATGTGCAGCGCAATGTGCGGCCAGGCCGGGTTGAACATGGCGGCGAACGGGTCGATGTTCACCGCCTGCCCGTTGGCAACCTCAAAGCCGGCCGGCGCGTGCTGCCAGCCATTGACCATCAACACCAGCAGGCCGGAGAGCGCGCCCGAAACAGCCACTATCGCGCCAGCGCCCAGGTGCAGCCGGGGCGACACGCGATCCCATCCATACAAATAGATTCCCAGGAAAATCGCCTCCGTAAAGAAGGCGAACCCTTCCAGCGAAAACGGCACGCCAATGATCGAGCCGGAGAACCGCATGAAGCCGGGCCACAGCAGCCCCAGCTCGAACGACAACACCGTGCCGCCAACCGCGCCGACAGCGAACAGGACGGCTGCCCCTTTGGACCACGCTTTGGCCAGAGACAGCCACGCCGCGTCGCCGGTGCGGCGATGCCGCCACTCGGCAATCACCATGAACAAGGGCATGGCAATGCCGGCGGCGGCAAACACAATGTGAAAAGCGAGCGACAGTCCCATCAACAAGCGCGCGGCCAACACATCGGTCATGCGGCCCCCTGATGCGCGAGAACGTTCGTCAGCATGAGCGACATTGTATGGCCGGCTGGTTTGTGCGCAAACGGTTTCTCGCCCGCTTCTCCTGCCGCCTCTCGCCGTTGGGCCGCCTCTGAGAACGCAACCCCCGGCGTTTCAATGTCGCTAATGCCGGTCTAATCATCGACGGTATAATCCCGGCTCATGCCGACATACCAGTATGCCTGCCCTGACTGTGGCAATCAGTTTGAACAACGACAGAAGTTCACTGACGATCCGGTCAAGCGTTGCCCTAAATGCGGCCGTCGCCACGTGTATCGCGTGGTCAGCCAGGTAGCCGTGACTTTCAAGGGTTCGGGTTGGTACATCACCGACAGCCGGTCGTCCAATGGCAAGTCGGGAGAATCCAAGAGCGTGAAGCCCATTGAGGCGAAGGAACACGAGCCTAAGCCGGCGTCGCCGTCTGGTGAGAGCGCAGGCGGGGGCGAAAGCAAAGCGGCTGACGCGCCTGCCAGGCCGGCTGCGGAGGCCAAATCGAGCAAGACCACCGAATCTGCCGGCTAATAGTCGCATCTGTCCGGGCTGCTGATCGTTCAAACGCGCCATCCACAAGCCGGGCGTCTGCAACACGAGCGCCCGGCTTGTCTTTTTTCGCCCCTGAAGACGGTATACTTCCCGCCATCATCTGACTCCGCCTCTGCGGAAACTGGAGGAATTGCTGACATCCATGCCCAAGATCACGTTGATCGGCGCCGGCAGCACCGTCTTCGCCAAAAACCTGCTCGGCGATATCCTGAGCTACCCGGAACTGGCCGGCTCTACCATCAGCCTGTATGACATCGACTCCGAACGGCTCAAAACGTCGGATATCGTGGCGCACAAGTTGGCGGATTACCTCGGCGCCCGGCCGACGATTGAGGCCACCACCGACCCCCGGCGCGCGCTGGACGGCGCCGACTACGCCATTTCCATGTTCCAGGTGGGCGGTTACAAACCCGGCACTGTCATTGACTTCGAGATTGCGAAAAAGTACGGCTTGCGCCAGACCATTGCCGACACGCTCGGCATCGGCGGCATCATGCGCGCGCTGCGCACGATCCCGGTCATGCTGGATTACTGTCGCATGATGGAGCAGGTGTGCCCGGATGCGGTGTTTTTGCAGTACGTCAACCCGATGGCGATGAACTGCTGGGCCATCAGCCGGGCCAGCAAGATCAAGACGGTCGGGCTGTGCCACAGCGTGCAGGGGACGGCTGAGCAGCTCGCCCACGACATCGGCGCGCCGATTGAGGAGATCAACTATCTGTGCGCCGGCATCAACCACATGGCGTTCTACCTGCGTTTCGAGCGCGACGGGCAGGATCTGTACCCCCTGATTCGCAAGGTGTATGAGGAGGGACGCGCGCCGGCCTGGAACCTGGTGCGCTACGAAGTCCTGCGTCGATTTGGTTACTTTGTCACGGAATCGAGCGAGCACTTCAGCGAATACGTGCCGTGGTTCATCAAGCGCGACCGGCCGGATTTGATCGACAAATTTAATGTGCCGCTGGACGAGTACATCCGCCGCTGTGAAGCGCAGATCGCCGGCTGGCATGCCATGCGCGAGGCGTTCGAGCGCGGCGAAGGCATTGAGCACCGCCGCAGTCACGAATACGGCTCTGCCATCATCCACAGCATCGAGACCAATCAGCCGCGCGTGATCTATGGCAATGTGCCCAACCACGGTTTGATCGACAACCTGCCGCAGGGATGTTGCGTGGAAGTGCCGGTGCTGGTTGACCGCAACGGCCTGCAGCCAACACGGGTTGGATCGCTGCCGCCGCAACTGGCCGCCCTGATGCAGACCAACATCAACGTGCAGGCTTTGACCGTGGAGGCGGCGCTGACCGGCAAGCGCGAGCACATCTACCACGCCGCCATGCTCGATCCGCACACGGCTGCCGAGCTGGATCTGGAACAGATTACGGCGCTGGTGGACGATCTGATCGCCGCGCATGGCGACTGGTTGCCGCGGTTTGGTTCGTAAAGTTCGCAAAGTTCGCAAGGTTGATAAGGGGCGCAAGGTCTTTCAACTTTAGGAACCTTATCAACCTCCCCAACCTTACCCAACCCAGGAGGCGCAGAAATGTCGAACCGAAAAGCGTTGTGTGTGGGCGTCAACAAGTTCAAGAATTATCCGACCGCAGAATTGAGAGGCTGCGTCAATGACGCCAATGACATGGCGCAGTTGCTCAAGGACTTGCTCGGATTCAGCGACGCTGACATCACCGTTCTGACCGACGCCCAGGCGACCAAGGCGCGCATCATGTCCAACCTGAAGTCGCTGGTGGCCGACGCCAAAGCCGGCAAGCTGAAGTACATCGTCTTCAGTTTGTCGAGCCACGGCACGCAAGTCCCCGATGTGAGCGGTGACGAAGCCGACCGCGCCGACGAAGCGTTCTGCCCCTACGATCTGGCAGCCAAAGACGACCAGTGGGACCCGGATCACATCATTCTTGACGACGAGCTGCACGATCTCTTCATCCAACTGCCGCAAGACACGCTGCTGGAATGCTATCTCGACACCTGCCACAGCGGCACCGGCATCAAGAATCTCGACCCGGTCATGCTGCTGTTGCCGAATGCGCCCCGGCCGCGCTACCTGCCGCCTCCTTCTTACAAAGCGTTCCTCAAGTTGCGCGACGCGCCGACCCGCACAGTGGCTGCGTTGCGCAAGGGGGACAAGATGCTGGCCCGGCATCACATCCTGTGGGCCGGCTGCCGCGACGATCAAACCAGCGCCGACGCCTACTTTGAAGGCCGGTTCAACGGCGCATTCACCTACTACTACGTCAAGACTGTGCGCGCGTCGAACAACACGCTGTCGCGCGCCAAAGTGCGCGATGCCGTGCGCGCCGCCCTCAAAAAGGCAAAGTTCGATCAAATTCCGCAACTGGAGTGCGACGCCACCAACCGCAACTCTCGGCTGCTCTGAATCACTGGATCGCCGGCATTGCGCCGGCCCTTCGGCGCGCCGCCCGGCTGCTGCGAACAGCAGCCGGGTTTTCCGTCTCCCACTTTGCTCACTTTGCCGCGATCCCCTTCAAACCCGGTTAGAATGAGCGACCATACTCGCGGAGGAGCGCGTAGAGGAAAAAGGAGCACCTGACATGTCCGACCAGACCAAGTTCACCCTGAGCGAGAACGACATCCCCAAAGCCTGGTACAACATTCAAGCCGACTTGCCGTTTGACCTGCCGCCTGTGTTGCACCCAGGCACCAGGCAGCCAGTCGGACCGGATGATCTGGCGCCGCTGTTCCCGATGGAGCTGATCAAGCAAGAGGTCAGCAAAGAGCGCTGGATCGAAATCCCGGAGCCTGTGCGCGAGGTGTACAGGCTGTGGCGTCCTTCGCCGCTGTATCGGGCGCATCGGCTGGAAAAGGCGCTGCAGACGCCGGCCAAAATCTTTTACAAGTACGAAGGCGTCAGCCCGGCCGGCAGTCACAAGCCCAATACCGCCGTCGCGCAGGCGTTCTACAACAAGGAAGCCGGCACGAAACGCATCGCCACCGAAACCGGCGCCGGGCAGTGGGGCAGCGCGCTCTCGCTGGCCTGCAAGATGTTCGGCATCGAATGCAAGGTGTACATGGTGCGCGTCTCCTACGACCAGAAGCCCTATCGCCGCTACCTGATGGAGACCTGGGGCGCCACGGTTGTGCCCAGCCCCAGCCCCGACACCAACGCCGGCCGCGCCATGCTGGCTCAGGATCCCAACTGCTCTGGCAGCCTGGGGCTGGCGATCAGCGAAGCAGTTGAAGACGCCGTCACCAGCAAAACCCCGACCAAATACGCGCTCGGTTCTGTGTTGAATCACGTCCTGCTGCATCAAACCGTCATCGGTCTGGAGGCCCAAAAGCAGTTGGAGCTGGCCGGCGTCGAGCCGGATGTGCTCGTCGGCTGCATTGGCGGCGGCAGCAATTTCGCCGGCTTTGCTTTCCCCTTCCTGCCCCCCAAACTGAAAGACAAGAACCACAAGTTGCGCGTCGTGGCTGTGGAACCATCGGCGGCGCCCAGCCTCACGCGAGGCGTTTACGCCTATGACTTCGGCGACACGTCGATGATGACGCCGTTGATCAAGATGTACACCCTGGGCCATGGCTTCATGCCGGCCCCGATCCACGCCGGCGGGTTGCGCTACCACGGCATGGCCTCTGAAATCTGCGAGCTGTATCGCCACGGCTACATCGAGGCGCGCGCTGTCGATCAGTTGGCCACCTTCGAGGCCGGCGTGTTGTTTGCGCAGACCGAAGCGATTCTGCCCGCCCCCGAAGCCGCCCATGCCGTGCGCGGCGCCATCGACGAAGCGATCAAGTGCCGTGAAGAGGGCGTCAGCCGCGTCATCGTGTTCAATTTGTGCGGCCACGGGCATTTCGACCTGTCGGCTTATGAACGCTATTTGAGCGGCAAGATGCAGGATTACGCGCTGCCGGAAGAGGAGATCCAGAAAGCGCAACAGGCGCTGCCGGTGATGTGACCCGGCCCCCCCGCCGAAGCTCAACCCCGGCCCGCCATGCCCGCATGGCGGGCCGTCTTTTCAGTGCGGCTGTCTTGCGCTTGAAAACGCCAGCAGCCGCAGCCCATTGAGCGTCACCAGCAACGACACGCCCACATCGGCCAGCACGGCCATCCACATCGTCCCGAACCCCAGCAACACCACTGCGAAGAAGGCCAGTTTGACCCCAACGCTCAAACCGATATTGGCGTGAATGACGCGCATGGCGGCCCGGCTTAGCCGCAACGCAAAAGGCAACTGGCGCAGGTCGTCCGCCATCAGCGCCACATCAGCCGTCTCCGCCGCCTGCGCTGTGCCGCCGCCCATGGCAATGCCCACATCAGCCGCTGCCAGCGCCGGCGCGTCATTGATGCCGTCGCCCACCATCGCCACCGGCCCATACTGCCGGCGCAGCGCGCGCACTGCCTCAACTTTCTCCTGGGGCAACAGGTTGGCGCGAACCTCCGTCACCCCGACTTGCTCGCCGATGTGATGCGCTGTGGCGAGGGTGTCGCCGGTCAGCATGACCAGCGCGGCAATGCCATCCGATCTCAATTCGGCCAGCGCCTGCCGGCTGCCCGGGCGCGCAGCGTCTGCCACCGCGATGTAGCCCAGGTATTGACCATCTGCGCCGATCATCAGCGGCGTATGTCCGGCGCGAGACGCGGCCTGCGCTTCGTCACAGTGCGGCGCATGCGGTATGGCATTCTCGAAAAATGCGTGGCTGCCGATGACAACCTCGCGCCCGTTGACCGAGCCGGTGATGCCCCGCCCGGCCAGGGCGGCGACCGTCTGCGCGGCTGGATACCTGCCGGCCAGCCCCCTCTGTTCGGCGCGTTCCACCACCGCGCGCGCCAGCGGATGTTCGCTGCGCCGTTCGATGGCCGTTGCCAGCGCCAGCATATCGTCGCAGGGTTCGCACGGTTCATGGCCGTCTGTCGCGCAGCGCGCCGAGCGCACCCGCACCACCGTCGGCCGGCCTGTCGTCAGTGTGCCGGTCTTGTCGAAAGCGATGGCGCGCACCCGGCTGAGCGTTTCCACATGCGCGCCGCCCTTGAACAACACCCCATTGCGCGCGCCGTTGGCGATCGCGCTGATTAAGCTGACTGGCGTGCTGATGACCAGCGCGCACGGGCAGGCCACCACCAGCAATTCCAGCGCGCGGTAGAGCCAGCCCTGCGTGTGGGGGTCGGGATTGAGAAACGGCGCTCCGAACAACGCCGGCGGGAGGACGGCCACCAGCGCAGCAATGAGCGCGACTACCGGCGTATAGACCTTCGCAAACCGGTCTACGAAGCGTTGGGTTGGGGCGCGCTGCTCTTGCGCCTCTTCCACCATGCGGATGACACGGCTGATGGTGTTGTCGGCAGCCAGCCGCCCGACCTCAATGCTCAGCGCGCCCGGCCCGTTGATGCTGCCGGCGAAAACCGCGTCGCCAACATCCTTGTCCACCGGCGCGCTCTCACCCGTGATGGGCGCCTGATTGACCGACGAAGCGCCGCTGATGATGATCCCATCCATGGCGATCCGCTCGCCGGGCTTTACGATGACGGTCTCGCCGATGCGCAGATCGCTGACAGGCACGCGCTGCTCTTCCAGCCCGCAGAAGGGGCATGGCCCGCCGGTGTAGCCCTCCTGTCCCAGATGCGACCGGCAATCGATGCATGGGCGCAGGACTGTCGCTTCGTTGGGGGCGACGGACATCAGGCTGCGGATGGCGTTGCGCGCGCGGTGCATGGTGTAGCCTTCCAGCGCCTCGCCGACGGCAAACAACACCATCACCAGGCCGGCCTCGGTGTAAGCGCCGATGATGACCGCGCCGACTGCGGCGATGGACATCAGCGCGTTGACGCCGATCTCGCGGTTGAGGATCAGCGCGCGCCAGGCGCTGCGGAACACAGGCAGGCCGGCCACAGCCATAGCCGCGATCGACAGGCCATCGACCAGCGCGTCGGGAAAGGGGGATGCAACGCCCGCAACGGGCAGCAATTCGTGAAAGAGCAGGCCGGGCAGAATGAGCAGACCGCCCAACGCCGCCAGCGCCGTGTCGCGCCGGGCCAGCAGGAACTCAATGAAACCACTCGCTTGCGGCCGGGTGTCTGTCCTCTGTTGTCCGTCTTCCGGCGCCACGTCGTAGCCCAGTTCGCGCACGCGAGCGATGATCTCCTCGCGCGTGATGGCGCCCTGCACGCGGAGTCTGGCCGTCTCGTAGCTCAGGCTGCACGATTGCACGCCGTCGAGCCGGGCCACGCCGCGCTCGATGCCGCGCGCGCACTCGGCGCAGTCCATGCCGGCGATCTCGAAGACGATTTCCTGCGCGTCGCGGTCGGTCATGGGTTCAGCCTGGCCTGATACTCGCGCTGCTTGTCGGGGCAGGGCGCGCTGCCATAGGAGCAAAACACGCAGCAATCGCCGGCTTTTGGTTTGAGGATGTTGCCGCAGCCGGAGCAACGATAGAACCGCTGACAGGCGTCATCGGGCATTGTTTCCTCGGCGGCGCGGCCGCACGCCGGGCAGGTGATGGTGGACTGGTAGGTGATGCTCATAGCATGATCCTGAGAAATCGCGCTTCGCGCTCATTCATGTCGCACGTGATCGAGACCGCGCTGGAACAGGTCGATGACATGGTCATCATCGAGGGCGTAGAACACTTCGCGCCCGGCTTTGCGCGCGCGCACCAGCCGCATCAGCCGCAACGGCCGCAGTTGATGCGACACGGCAGAAGCGCTGATGCCGGCGCGCTGCGCCAGGTCGCCGACGTTCAATTCACCGCTCAACAGCGCCCACAGGATGCGCACGCGCGAGGGATCGCCCAGCGCGCTGAACAGTTGCGCCAGACGTTCGACAGTGGCCTCATCCAGGGCCGGCGGCGGGAGCGGCTTTCGTTTCGCGCTCATGTTGAATCGTATGAATAAATGAACATGCGCTCACATATTCTAACGCAAAATTCAGAGTCGCCGGGCGCAGGCGACAAAGGCTACAATACCCTGCAACAAGGAAAATCACCATGAACTGGAAAGTCAAAGTGTTCGTCATTGGCGGCGGCATCGGGCTGATTGTCGGCCTCGCGGCAGCCGCGCTCTATGCGCGCACGATCGAACAGTCGCAGTCGGGCCGGGCGAAAGTCAATCTGCCGGCCGTTCAGACAGGCGACCTGCTGCGCATTCTGATCAGCCTGGTGACGCTCGTGCGCACGATCGCCGGCCTGGCGGACGACGCCGAAGGACGCTGAGCAGCGGGGGGCTGTTGAACGATACGCTGACCCTGCTTCTCATGGGACTGGCTTACGCCCTGATGCTGCTGGGCCTGATCGGGGCGATTCTGCCGGTGTTGCCCGGGTCGCTTCTGATCTGGGTGGGGGTGCTGGTCTGGGCCTGGGCGGATGGGTTTTCGCGCATTGGCTGGCCGACCTTGCTGGCGCTGGGGGGAATTGTCCTTCTTACATGGGTCAACGATCGGCTGCTCTCGGCGCTGGCAACACGCAAAGCCGGCGCGTCCTGGAAAACCATCGCGGCCGCTCTGGTGGGTGGATTGATTGGCGGCCTGGTGTTGACGGGCGTTGTGCCGGTGGCCGGCACTCTGGCCGGCGCTGCGCTGGGCGCGTTCGCCGGCATTGTGCTGGCGGAGCTGGCCCAGCAACGCCCCTGGCGTCAGGCGCTGCGCTTTGGGGCGGGCTATTGCCTGGGCGCGCTGGCGGCTGCCTTCCTGAACCTCTTCTTGTGCCTGCTTATGCTGGCGATCTTTATCTGGCAGGCGTTTGTCGCGCCGGGCGCTGTTGAGTCCCTCGCTCAGGCCGGCATGTTGGCGCGCGGATAGCTGCCCAGCACGCGCATGAACGTCGAGAACTCGCGCAGTTGGGCCAGCGCGTGCCCGCATATCTCATCGCTCTGGTTGCCGGCGAAATCCAGATAGAACAGGTATTCCCACGGCGACCCCTGCAAGGGACGCGACTCGATCTTGGTCAGGTCGATCTCCCGCAAGGCAAACGCAGCCAGCGCCTTGTACAGCGCGCCGGGGATGTTGCGCGTGGCGAACACCAGCGAGGTTTTGCACGGCGTGGCAGCCGGCGGGCTGACCGGCTCGCGGCTGAGCGCGACAAAGCGTGTGAAGTTGGTGGGGTCGTCTTCCAGCGCTTCGCGCAGAATCGGCAGCCCGTACAGTTCGGCTGCGCGTTTGCTGGCGATGGCGGCAGTGTCACGGCGCTGCTCTTCCAACACCATTTTCACGGCGCCGGCGGTGTCGTAGACCTGCACCCGCTCGACATTCGGCAACAGCCGGCTGAGTGTTTTCTCGCATTGATCCAGCGCCTGCCAGTGCGAATACACGCGCCGGATGTCTGGCAGTTCAACGCCGGGCAGGGCGATCAGGTTGTGACGCACGCGCACAATGGCTTCGCCGACGATGTGCAGATTGTGCCGCATGAGCAGGTCGTAGTTGCGATGCACGCTGCCGGCCAGCGAGTTTTCGACCGGCACAATGCCGTAATCACAGCGACCCGCCGCTGTGTCGTCAAAAACAGCGTCGAACGTCGGTCGCGGCGCGGGTTGCGCCTGCGCGCCGAAAAAATCGAAGGCAGCCTGTTCGCTGTAGGCGCCGGGTTCACCCTGAAATGCAATGGTTGGCATGGCGGGCGTTATATCACACGCCAGGCTCAGGTGTCGGACTCCTCAAAGGAGTCCGACACCTGATGGGATAGGCGTGCGCGCGCGCTGGTTCACGCCGGCTTCAGGCCGTCTTCAGCGCATTCTCAGCGCAGTTGTCTACCTTGATCCCATGAAAGTGAACAGACAGACTGTATGCGCAGGGTTTGGCATGCTGGCGCTGCTGGCTTCTGCCTGCGCTGCGCCGAATGCGCCTGTCACCGGCGCGCCGCGCGAAGCGCCAACCACTGTCGCTGCTGCCACGCGCGCGCCGGCCAGCGCGACGCCGCTCGCGATTGTCGAGACTCAGACCGAATCATCCATCCCGACTGAAGCCACGCCGCCTGCCGCGCCGATTGCCGATGCGCCGCCTGGATTGGCGTTGCAACTGGTGGCTGACGGCCTGGATGCGCTCACCTACCTGACTCATGCCGGCGATGGATCGGGCCGGCTGTATGTGACCGAACAGCCGGGGCGCGTCAAAGTGATCGAGAATGGCCGGGTGCGCGACAGGGCGTTTCTCGATATCACCGATCGCGTTGGCAGCCAGGGCAATGAACAAGGGCTGTTGAGCATTGCCTTCAGCCCGGACTTTGCGCAAGACCGGCTTGTGTACGCCAACTACACCAATCGGCGCGGCGCGACCGTCGTGTCGCGTTTTGCGGTCAGCGCAGATGGGTTATTGGCAGACCCGGTCAGCGAACAGATCATTCTGACGGTCGATCAACCCTACTCGAACCACAACGGCGGGCAATTGAAGTTTGGGCCGGATGGCATGTTGCACATCGGCATGGGCGATGGCGGCGCCGCCGGCGACCCGCAGAACCACGCCCAGAACGTTGCGTCGTTGCTGGGCAAGATGCTGCGAATCGACGTGAGCCGCACGGACGGCGAGCGTTTGTACGCCATTCCGCCCGACAATCCGGGTTTTGGGCCGGATGCCGCGCCGGAACTGTGGGCGATTGGATTGCGCAATCCCTGGCGTTTCAGCTTCGATCGCGCCACCGGCGATCTGTACATGGCGGATGTGGGCCAGAATGCGTATGAGGAGATCGATTTCCAGCCGGCGTCGAGCCGGGGCGGCGAGAACTACGGCTGGCGTCTGCGCGAGGGCTTTGCGCCCTATCGCGGCGGCCAGGACAGCCCATCCTTCACGCCGCCGATCTATCAATACGGCCGTGAACTGGGCTGCTCGGTCACCGGCGGCTATGTCTATCGCGGCGCGGCGATTCCGGGGCTGGCCGGGCGATACCTGTACGCTGACTTTTGCAGTGGGACGATCTGGGCGTTGCATCGTGACGCCGGCGGCCAGTGGGTCAATGAGACGCTGCTCGAAAGCGGTTTGAATATCACATCGTTCGGCGAAGACGAGGCCGGCGAGCTGTATGTTTTGCATCGCCCCGGCCAGATTTTCAAAATCGTGGCCGGCGGATGATCGCTTGACACGATGCGATGTCGTCACTATGCTTCCTTGAGCGATCCGCTGGTTGCGGCTGAAAGCCACTCGCCGATCGCGCCGGGAGGATGGTTTTGTCCGACATTCAACAACTGAGATTAGAGGCCGAAGCATTGCGCGAGCGCCTGATCGCCGACCGCCGCGATCTGCACGCGCACCCCGAAATCGCCTTCCAGGAGACGCGCACCGCCGGCATCGTGGCGCAGCGTCTGGCGGAACTGGGTTTTGAAGTGCAGACGGGCGTCGGCAAGACTGGCGTGGTTGGCGTGATGGACGGCGAGCGGCCCGGCCGCGCGCTGTTGCTGCGCTTCGACATGGACGCGCTGCCCATCCACGAAGAAGTGGACGCGCCCTTTCGTTCGCAGGTTGATGGGCTGATGCACGCCTGCGGACACGACGCGCACACGGCGATTGGGTTGGCCGTGGCGGAAATGCTGGCGCAGCGGCGGGCGGAGTGGGGCGGCATCGCCAAGTTTGTCTTTCAGCCGGCGGAGGAGATTGTGGCCGGCGCCCGCGCGATGATCCGTGACGGCGCGCTCGAGAACCCCAGGCCGGATTGCGCCCTCTCGATGCACATCTTCAGCAGCCTGCCGACGGGCGTCATCGCCATGACCGACGGCCCAACCATGGCCGGCAGCGGCGCGTTCACCGTCGCCTTGCGCGGGCGCGGCGCGCACGGCGCCATGCCGCATCAGGGCGCCGATCCGATTGTCGGCGCGGCGCACATCATCGCTGCCTTGCAGTCGATTGTGTCGCGCAATGTCAACCCGATGGATCAGGGCGTGGTCACCGTGGGTTACATTCGCGGCGGCACAGCGCACAACATCATCCCTGATGGAGTCGAGTTTGGCGGCACCACCCGCGCCTTCAGCGAAGCGGTGGGCCGATTGCTGAATGACCGCATCAGCCAGATTGCGGAACATACGGCGCGCGCGCTGGGCCTGCAAGCGACGGTCACTTTTGCGGACGCTTCGACCCCGCCGCTGGTCAATGACCCGGCCATGTCCGAGATTGTGCGCCGTCACGCGCGCCGGCTGGTGGGCGACAACCGGGTCGTCTCGGATTTCCGCCTGATGGGCGCCGAGGATGCGGCCTTCTTTCTCCAGGCCGCCCCCGGCGCATTCGTCTTTGTCGGCGCCGGCAATGCCGACAAGGGCATCACCGAGCCGCACCACAGCCCGCGCTTTCAGATCGACGAGGACGCGCTGCCGCTGGCGGTTGCTTTGTTGACGGCCAGCGCCATCGACATGCTGAACGGGGCCGGATCTTAAGGTTGGTAAGGTTCATCAGGTTGGGAAGGTTGGAAGGTTTACAGGTTCTGCAACCAGTTGACAGTTTGCCGATCACCAGCCAGGCGAGCAACGAGGAAACATGGCGCATATCATCGACGGGGCCGCGATTGCGGCGGCCATTCGCAGCGAGATCAAGGCTGAGGTGGAGCGATTCAAGGCCGAGCGCGGCGTTGCGCCGGGACTGGCCACAGTGCTGATCGGCGACAATCCCGCCTCGGCGGCATACGTGCGCAGTAAGCGCAAGACGTGCGAGGAGCTGGGGCTGATGTCGTTCGGCTATGAGTTGCCGGCCACGACGACTCAGCAGGAAGCAGTTGCGCTGGTGCGCGAATTGGGCGCGCGGCCGGACGTGCACGGCATTCTGGTGCAACTGCCGCTGCCGGCCCATATCAACGATCAGGCGGTTCTGGCGGCGGTCCCGTTGGACAAGGATGTGGATGGATTTCACCCCAGCAATATCGGCCGGCTGGGTCTGAAAGGGCGCGCACCCAGCTTTGCGCCCTGCACGCCCAAAGGGTGCATTGAATTGCTCGATCGCAGCGGCATCCCCATTGCCGGCAAGCGCGCTGTGGTGCTGGGCCGCAGCGCCATCGTGGGTCTGCCGGTGTCGCTGATGCTTCTGGCGCGCGACGCCACTGTGACGGTGTGCCATAGCAAGACGGTTGACCTGCCGGCGGTGACGCGCGAAGCGGATATTCTGATCGCCGCCATCGGCAAGGCGCGTTTTGTGACGGCGGAGATGGTGAAGCCGGGGTGTGTTGTGATCGACGTGGGCATCAATCGCATCGCCGACCCAACGCGCAAATCCGGCTCGCGCCTGGTTGGCGATGTGGACTACGAAGGCGTCAGTGAAGTGGCCGGGGCCATTACGCCGGTGCCGGGCGGTGTCGGCCCCATGACCATCGCCATGCTGATGCAGAACACGCTCATTGCGGCGCAGCGGCTGGTGGGGGGCGTCAGTAGTCAGTAGTCAGTCGTCAGCAGACAGAGGGCAAACGAAAAGGGCCGCGCGGAGCGGCCCTCTACCCGGAAAACTCCTCGAACTGGACTCGAACCAGTAACCTACCGGTTAACAGCCGGTTGCTCTGCCATTGAGCTATCGAGGAATGACGGCGCGCATTATACCGCGATCGGCGGAATTTGCCAGATTACCATACGCCTCCCAAATCCCAAATCCAAAATCGATTGGGGGGTCACCGCGACACGATCGGAATGCTGACGCGATGCGCCCAGGGCATGGCCGGCGCCGGCGCCACGCGCACCAGAGTCGCGGCATCGCCTAGCAGCAGGTAAGTCCAGGACATGTAAGCCAGGAAGTCTGCGTTGGCAATCAGATCGCGCTGGCCGGCCAGCGTCAGGTCGCCCAGTCGGGCAGTGAACGGCGCGGCGTCCCACAGCGCTGTGTAGAAGCCGCGCTGCAAATACTGATGTCCCCACAGCACGCCTTTGCCGCTGCTGGCCCAGACCGCCACGGCGCCGTTGGGTGACGAGACCAGTCGCTCTGCGAGCGTTTGTCCGTTGCTCGTGGCCGGCGCGACGTGAAAGCGGCCCATGCTGCATGCCATGAAGAGCGCAATCGGCAGCCGGCCGGCATTCGTCATGCGATCCGGGTCGGCGCTGGACAGCAGATAGGACGCAATTGCGTTGTCGTAGGGATTCTGGAACGGCGCTGTGCTGGCGAATTGTAGCGGATGACCATGGCCGGCGAACTCAATGATGCCCGCGCCGCTGTTGAAGAGATGCAGGGTTCGGGTGTACGCCGCCAACGCATTTGGCTCGCGCCAGGGGGCGCTGTTTGCAGATGGGGGGTAGGGATCGTAGTACATGCGCTGGACAGCGACGCCGGGGGGTTGCAGCGCAACCGCCATGTCGAGGAGCGCGTTGAAATCGCCGGCGCTGTCGAGCCGACCTTGCTCATCCAGCGCATTGTCAGAGATGAATCCCACCTGGCTTCGCCACGCCGCCGGCAGGGGCGCTGTTTCATAGCTGATGATCTTGTTGACCATCACAGTCAGTTCGGCGGCTGTTTTGGCCGGCAGTCGCGCAATGGCGATGTCGGGCACGGCATCAGAAAGCGGATCATCGCCGTCCAGCAGGCCATAGCAGGTTTCGCAGGCTGATTCGCTCACGGCCGGATTGGCCGGGTCCTGGCTGATATCCACCATTGTCATGTATGGCGGGATGATATTGCTGGTCAGATTGTTGGCGCTGGCATCAGCGAAGCCCAGCGGGTCGTATGTGCCATCGCCGACCAGTGTCACGTAGCGCGGCGGGCGAGACCACTCGCTGCGCGCGTAGCGCAGGAAATTGCGTATCGCATCGGGCGATACGCGGCCGTAGCTCCATGCGTCATAGATCCATTGCGGCTCGATGACTTTGACGCTCAATCCCTGGGATTGTCGCAATGCCACCAGCGGCGCCAGGGCTGCGCGCAGGGCTGGGGGTGCGATATAGACCACTTCGCCATCGCGTTGGGCGGTCAGGTCAATCGGCGTGTGTGGCGACAGCGCCGGCGCGTAGATTGCTCCCGGCCCGGCCAGGATGTATTGACGCGGGCCTGTTGCGCTGTCAATCAGCGCGCTTGAATCGGCCGGAAGGATTAGCGCGCGCGGCGCGGTGGTCTCCACCACATCGTACAGGGTGCGATCTGCCGGAATGTTGCTGAGCTGGTAGCGGCTGCTGGCCGGGGTGCGAAACGCGCCGCCCTGGCCGGCAAAGTTCAGGCTGACCGGCAACTGCCATTCGATCGCCTCAATGAGCGCCGTGTCGCCCGTTGGGCTGGCCAGGGTGAGGGTGAATTGCCGGCTGCCGGCGCTCAGGGTCAGGGGAAACGTTTGCGTCCAGTTGCCGTTGCCAGACCAGCTCACCACGCTTGCGGCGCTGCCGAGCTGGGCGCGCAGCGTGTGCTGGCCGTCTGTGACGGCGACGCCCGACACAGAGACGATGGCCAATCCGGCAACCGGCGCCAGCGTGCCGGGCAAAGTCGCGGTGAAGACCGTTTGGGGCGTCGGGGGGGGCGCGCTCAGTTGCGCGAGGAACCAGTGATCGCCGTCGGCGCCGGGATACAGCGGGTGATACACCCGGCGCGTGGCGATCTGACCTCTTTCAAGGCCGGTGGTTTGCGTGGTTCCCGTAATCGGCGCAACCGATTCAACCACCATCCGCTTTCCTGGCGTGGGCTGCACCGTCAGCCAGTAGAGGTCGGCGGCGTTCCAGCGGTCGCCCGGCTCATCAGCGTAGAAACGCACCTCGCTCGTTGGGATGAGGCGATCATTCTCAGCGCCACGGATTTCGAGCGCGATCTCCTCGCCGTTGTGCTCCAGGCGCAGGTGTGAAGCGGGCGAGTTGGCCAGATCGAGGCCTACCGCAGCCAGGCCGGCGCCGCTGATGCGCTGGATGCCCGAATGATTCACCCAAATCTTGATTGCCGTTGTCCACGCGGCCTGATTGACCGGCTCGACAGAAGAGTGCCGGGGAGCTGCGTGCGCCGGCGCGATGATAGACGCCATCAGTGCGCAACCGGCTGCAAGCGCCACGACGCGCGCAACTGCGCGCGCAGCCAACGCGCCGGCGCGCCGGCGTGAGATTGAACAGGGACTGGAAACGTAGCACTTTGCTGGCATTGTCTCTGATGCGTTTTTGCGCATAGAGATACGGCCAGAGCAATCATGAAGCCATCAGGGAATGCCTGAAATGAGCAGGCGCTGGGCCTGATTTGTTCAGGGGATGAGGATGAGTTGTCCAAGGGCCTGGCGCACGTTCCGGTTGAGCGTGTCACAGGTCACGCGGAGGATGCGCGCACGCGCGCCAGTGGGAATGGCGCGCTGATTATGGCCGGGGTGTGTTGTCAGTCAGGGCTTCGATACAGAGGGGATGTATTGCTGCTTCGGCGCGAATACGCGGGCGCGAGTGGCAACATCCCCCAGCACGACATAGGTGTTGACGCTTTCCTGGCAGCACGGACTTTGGGTCAACAGGTCCAGGTAGCCGGCCAACACGAGATCGCCCACGCGGGCGGTCATGGCCGGCGCATTCCACAGCGCCGCATAGAACCCGCGTTGCAGATAGGTGTTGCCGTAGGCGACGCCTTTGCCTGTATTGCCCCACACGGCAATGGCCCCGCCCGGCGCCAGCGCCAGGCGTTCGTCCAGTGTGGCGCCCCCGGCCAGAGGCGTCTGGAATGCGCCGGTGTAGCAGGTCATCTGAATCATGATGGGCAGCCGGTCGGCGTTGTTCAACTGGTCCGCGTCGTACAGGTAGAGCAGATACGACGCCGGCTGAGAATTGTTGGGGTTCGTGAAGCTCGCTGTGCTGGCGATCTGGAACTGATGCGCGTGGCCGTAGAAGTTGATCACGCCGGCGCCGGCGTTGAACAGCTCGATCGTGCGGGTGTAAGCAGATAGCGCGCTGCCCACGCGCCACGCCGCCGTGACCTGGGTTGGCGGATAAGGATCGTAGTAGACGCGTTGGGGTGAGAGGGCTGCCGGCTGCAGGGCGATGACGCCATCGGCCATGGCCGCAAAGTCGCCGGCCGCGTCGGCGGCGCCATCAGGCTCGCGATAGTTGTCGGCCAGCAATCCGATGCGCGAGCGCCACGAGTTCAGCACGGGGCCAACCGTCGCGGTCTCGTAGTTCACGATTTTGCTCACCACGCCGGCCAGTTCGCCGGCGCTCTTCACCGGCAATCGCCCGACTGGCACATCGGGAAATGGATCGGACAGAGGCTCCTCTCCGTCGAGCTGACCATAGCACGTGTCACACGCTGTTTCCCGGATCCACGGGTCAACCGGCGCCAGATAGGGCGGAACCAGGTTGACATTCAGCGCGCCGCGCGCGGTGTAATCGTGGGGATCGGCTGTGCCATCGCCGACCAGCGTGACGAAGCGCGGCGCAGCCGGCCATGCGCTGGCGGCGTGTTGCAAAAAGCTGCGGATCGCGGCGGGGGAAACCTGGCCATAGCTCCACGTGTCGTAGATGGCCTGTGTGTCCACAACGATGGCGCTGAATCCCTGCGCCTGTCGCAGGGCGATCAGCGGCGTCAGCGTTGCGTGCAATGACGCGGGGCCAATGTAGATCAGCCGGGCATTGCGCGGCGACACCAGATCGACCGGCGTATGAGGCATGACCTGTGGGGCAACCAGTGTGCCCGGCCCGGCCAGCACGTAGTCGCGCGCAACTGAACCGTGGACAGAGTCCGCGTGGTCGAACCGGGTGTCTGTGCCGGCTGGAATGTGAACGATCGTGGGGGTCTGAGGCAGGGTCACATCGTACAGCACGCGACCGGCAGGCGTGCCCCGGAGCTGGTAACGGGCGACCCCGGCGCCGCCGGAGAAAGCGCCGCCCCGGCCGGCAAACGACAGCATGACCGACGCCTCGTATTCAATGCTGGCGATGCTGACGCTGTCGGGCATGGCGCCGCTGACCAGCGTGAGCGTCGCCCAATCCCCGTCGATGGCGCCCGTGAACGTGAAGGTGTGTTGCCAGTCGCCGGCGCCGCTCCAACGCGCCGAGATCGCGGATGCGCCGAGCCGCACGGATAGGTGATGCTGCCCGCTGGTCTGCGCCGATCCGGCCACGGTGAGGCTGATGCGGGGCGTTGCAGCCTCGCTCGTTGAGGTTGCGCCTTCTGTCACCGCTGGCGCGATCGCCATGCTGCCGGCAGCGTTGACTTGCGCCAAAGGCAGGAAGCTTCTCACACTCCACTTCGGCAGTGATGTGGTGATGGGCACGGTGACGACGGCCGAGGGTGAGCCGGGGCCGGTGAGCAGCCGATGGGCGAACCAGTGATCGCCATTGGGGCCTGGCACGAGGGAGTCGTAGAGCTTGTTATTGCGCCAGACGCGCCTTTCGATCGCGGTGTTTTGGGTGGGACCTGCGCCGCCTGTCGCGTCGCGCGCCGGCATCCGCGCGCCGGCTGTCGCCTCGACCGTCAACCAGTAGAGGGTAGTCGTGTTCCAGCGGTCGCCGGCTGATGGCGCGTAGAAGCGGATCTCATTGCCTGGGTCGAGCCGGCCATCGCCTGCGCCGCGTGTCTCAAGGGCGATGGGCTGGCCGTTCAGGCGCAGGTGAAGCAGGGCCGGATCTGTGGCGCTGATGTTCAGGCCGGCTGCGGCGAGCGCAGCGCCGGTGACGCGCTGAATGCCCGGCTGCGAGACCGCGATTTTGATCGCCGGCGCATTGGCGGCCGGATTGATTGGCGCGGCCGGAGCTTGCGGGGTGAAGGAATCCACGCCCAACATCGACGCTGCGAAGCCGGCCCTGTCAGATGTGAGCGGTGTTGCGTCCGGGATGGTGGCTTCAAGTTCGTTGACCAACACTGCCTGGCCGTTGTGATCGAACACCGACCAGACAGCCACGACCAGGATCGGCGCGCCGCGCACCCACCCCCGTCGCAGAATTGTGACCGGCGCGGATGGGGCGGATGACATCTGCGCTGCCGGCGGCAGATCGGCGTGTGCAATGCCCGCCGGATCTGCATCCTCGTTGCCCTCGCCCGTCGGCGGCGCTGACCCCTGCCACGGTTGTGTGACCAGATGATCGATGCGCGTGGTGACGGCGTCAAGATCTGCCTGGGATCTGATGCGCTGTCGGCGCAGCTCGAACGCCAGGATGCGCGGATTGGGCAGAGTGCCCGGGTTGCTTGCGACACCCGCCTTGTCGGCGCGCGCGGTGATGCGGGCGCCTTCGCCGTCTTCTCCCGCCGGGGTTGCCGGCATGACCTGAATGCGGAGCGAAGGCGCGCCGGGCCGGGTAGGGCCTGGTGGGGTCGGCGCCTGCGCGCGGGCCGGCGCTGGAAAGCCTGACCCCAGCAGCGCACAGGCAACGACAACCGCAACCAGTTGCGACAGACGTGTGAAAGTGGATTGTGTCCGCACTGGCATCACCACCATGCGCCAGAAAAAAACAGCGCAAAGAACACGCGGCCGCACCTGGCGGTCATTGCGCGCCCTTTGCGCCTGCTGGATGCGACACGCAGATGTGTTGCGCGGTCTCAGGCGCGGCCGGAAGACTTGCGCACAGACAAGGTGACTGCCAGAACAATGAAGAGACAACCCAACGCGATGAGGGCCAGGCCGGCTGGATTGATCCCGCCCGTGCGACCTCGTTCGCCCGTGGTGTCCAGCACAATGGCCGGAGTTGCCGTCAGGGACAGATCGGGCGTGAGCGTGAGATCGGGCGTGGGCAATGGTGTCAATGTTTGCGATGGCGCCCTGGGGGTGACGTTCGAGATGACGGTTTCCACCGGCGGCGTGTTGGTGGGCGTGGACACTGTCCGCGTGGCCGTCTCAGTGGGTGTGGGGGTCTGGGTTGGTGTGGCTGTCTCGGTCGATGTCACCGTCGGACTCGGGGTAAACGTCGGCGGCTCGGTAACCGTTTCAGTGATGTCGGCAAGCGGCGCGGCGATCGTTGGCTGCGCACTCACAACGGCGCCGGCCGAGATCAACATCAGCCCTGCGACGAATAGACACAGCGAAGCAAATCCTTTTTTCATTGGCACGCTCCAACTTGATGGAATTGGCGGGCTGCGGACACGCTGGCGTCCATCAGCCCGCCGGGGTTGCCGGTCTTGAATGACGATTTAGCGCCGGGTGATGGGCAGGTACAGCCGCCGCACCATCGAGAGCTGATCGAGGGATGCGGAAACCGGGCCATATTCGAGCAGGTCGCCGTCCAGTTCAGTCTCCTGCAACCAGTAGGTGTAGGTGACGCCTGTTTGGACGTTTGCATCGATCCATTGATAGGTGGCGCCACCCTGGCCCCAGCCCTGGCTCAGGATGATCTGATCGGTGATCTGCACCGCGTTGGCGCGGCTGCCATCGGCGCTGCGGAAGAGATGGAATCCGTAGGTGTTGATCTCGGCGCCGGTGACCCAGCGCACCAGGATGGTGTTGTTCGGCTGCGGTGTGGCAGTGAAGCTGAGCAGGTCGATGGCTGTCTCGCGGAATGGATGCACCACGACGTTTGTCTCGGTGATCGGCGTCTGGTCGCTGCTAACGGTGGCGCTATTGGTGATGGCCAGTGTGCCGGTGACCGGCGTTACGCGGACTGTGAAGCGGGCGGTGAAGCTGTCGCCGACGTTGAGCGTGGGCACGACCCACACCAGCGGCAAGGGCGGATTGGCCGGCGCGGGCACGGCGCTGCCGGCAATGTACTCCGTTCCGAGCGGGGCTGTGTCTGTCAGGCGCACGTTCGTCAGCGCAATCTGGCCGGTGTTGGTCAGAACGAGCACATAGGTGATGAGGCTGCCGCGACCGACTTGTGTGCCGTTGGGCGGAATGGACGACTTGCGGGCAACGAGTCCTGGCAGCAGGCGCGTGTTGGTCACGGTTGCGCTGCCGCTGCCGCCGTCAATCGGTACGGTGACAGGCGACCCTGTAATGGCCACGTTCCACAGGTTGCCGGCGTTCGGCTCGGTCACGGCGTAGTTGCCCGGAATCAGGTTGTTCCAGGTCAGCGCGCCGCCGTTCGCGCCGATGCTCTGGCAGTCGCCGGCTGGATAGGATGGGCCGGTGATGCAGATGGTGAAGGTCTGCGCCGGGTCAGGGGTGATGCCGTTCCAGTTCACCACTTTGGTGACTTGCAGGCTGCCCAGCCGGCGCGTGTTGGTGATTGTGTGGGTGTTTGCGCCATCGCCCGTCACCGTCACGGTCACATTGCTGCCGGTGATCGACCAGGCAACACCGGGATCGGTCTCGGTGACTGTGTAGACGCCGGGGATCAGGTTATTCCAGGTCAGCACGCCGCCGTCGGCGTCGATGGTCTGGCAGTCGCCGGACGGATAGGACGGGCCGGTGACGCAGATGGTGAAGGTCTGCGCAGGATCGGGGGCGATGCCATTCCAGTCCGCGATCTTGCTGATTTGCAGGCTGCCCACGCGGCGTGTGTTCACAATGGTGGTTGAGCCTGTGCCGCCGTCGGGGACGTTGACTGTCACGTTGTCGCCGGTCACGACCCAGGCCGGGCCGGGATTGGATTCTGTGACGGTGTAGACGCCTGGAATCAGGTTGTCCCATACTGGCGAGCCGCCGTTGGGGCCTACCGTCTGGCAGTCTCCCGACGGGAAAGACGGGCCGGTAACGCAAATCTCGAACGTCTGATTGGGATCGACCAGTGTGCCGCTCCAGTCCACTGTCTTGGTGACCACGAGGCGCCCGGCGGCGTAGGTGTTGAGCGCCGATACGCCGGCCGAGCTGCCGCCGCCGACAGTGACGACCGAATCGCTGATCGTGACGCTCCACTGGCCGCCGGCGTTCGGCTCGGTCACGATGTAGTCGCCCGGAATCAGGTTGTTCCAGGTCAGCACGCCGCCGTTCGCGCCGATGTTCTGGCAATCTGGCGTGGTGGGGTACGACGGCCCGCTGATGCACAGGTCGAATGACATCGTCGGGTCGGGTGTGAATCCTTTCCAGTCGACGGTCTTGGTGATGATGAGACTGCCATAGCGCAGCGTGTTGGTGATGGTGGCAGAGCCGGCGCCACCGGGCGGAGCAATCACGGCCACGCCGCTGCCGATGACGGACCATGCGCTGCCGGGGCTGGTCTCGGTGACGGTATAGACGCCCGGGATGAGGTTGTTCCAGGTGAGGGGGCCGCCGTTGGCGCCAATGTTTTGGCAGTCGCCGGCAGGATAGGACGGGCCAGTGATGCAGATCTCAAAGGTCTGATTTGGATCGGGGGTGGCGCCGATCCAGTTCACTGACTTGATGATTTGCAGGCTGCCCAGTTGCGGAGTGGTGCGCGTGTTGGTGATCGTGCCGGTGAACAGGCCGCCGCCGCCTGTGAGGGTAACGGTCACACCGTTGCCGGTGACAGACCAGGCGGGGCCAGGCTCGGTCTCGGTGATGGTGTACGTGCCGGGCAGCAGACTCGTCCACATCAGACTGCCGCCGTCAGGGCCGATGGTCTGGCAGTTGCCGCCGGGATAAGACGGGCCGGTGATGCAGAGGGTGAACGTTTGTGTGGGAGACGGTGTGACGCCACTCCAGTTTACTGCCTTGACGACCACGAGGCTGCCGTTGCGCGCGTTGCCGAAGGTGACCTCGTAGATGCCGGGGGAGTTGGGCAGAATCTCGACGATTCTCTCGAGGGGCGTGGTATTTGTGTAGCCGACTTGCCCAAACTCGATGATCTTGTACAGGCCGGGCGCCAGGTTGTTGAAGCGCAGGTGGCCGGTGTCATCTGTAGTGCCGCCCAGGAATGCGATGAAGTCATTGCCGTCCCAGCGGCGGATTTCAAACTGCCAGCCGGCCAATCCCGGTTCGCCGGGATCGCGCTGGCCGTTCAGATTCAGATCGAGGTACTTGAGGACTTTGAGTTGAGAGAGCTGAGCGTTGGCGTAGCCGATCACCCACTGCGTCCACGGGTCTTGCAGGCTGCGGGTGCGGGTGACGACGAGCGGGGTGACGTTGATCCAATTGGTTTGCAGGACTTCTGTGACCGTGAACACGCCATACAGAGCGGCCGGCACGAGGTTGTCAAAATAGGCGTTGCCGTCTGCGCCTGTGGTGCGATTGTAGGTGGCGCCATCCGGCGTGTTCAACACGAACCGCCAGCCGGCGAGATTTGGCTCATTGTGATCCTGAACGCCGTTGCCGTTGCGATCGTTGAACTTGCGCACCACGATGCCATTGGGCACGGTAAGCCAGGTCTTGTTGCCGTAGCCTTCGATGATGACGGTCTTGTTCTGCGCGAGCACCAGACGCTGCTTGTCTGAAGGCTCTACCTGGTCGAGGAAGCGCGAGCCGGCCGGCAAGGTGACTTCGGCGGTTACCGTGATGAACGCGGCGCCGGAGATTGCGCTGGTGAGAGTGAACTGCGCTTCGCCATTGCCGTCAGTAACCCCGTTGAAGGCGCTCAGCGAGCCGAGCGTGGCGGTCACTTGCACGGCGTAGCCGGCCAATGGCAGTCCGCCTTTGGTCAGACGAACGGTGAAGGGATGTGTTTCGCCGCCGGGGAGCAGGTTGAGGTCTGAGCCGGGATCGACCACAATCTCAACATTGCCTGGCTGAAAAGATGGCGGCGGCGCAGCCGGGATCGATGCGAGCAGCGCGTTGTAGGCGTTGAGCACGGCTGAATCCAGCGCCGCATCGCCGAGCGTGGCGTTGGAAGCGTCGAGCATAGCGCCGTCGGTCAAATGCCACAGAGCGGCTTGCCGGGCGGCCTGTTGGACGCGATCTGTTGGAGTGGGTGGGTAGGTGGTGACGAACCAGGATACCCGCCAATCTGAAAAGAAGCCGGGGTCGAGGCAGTAGGGCCGGCTGCCGGCCGCATGATGCGCAATATCGGTGCAATAGGCGTAGGCAATGTCACCGCCTCCGAAATCCAGCACGCCGATCCAGGTCGGGCTGGTAATGACGCTAGAGCCTTGAATCATGCGCACGCGGACGACACCCCCATCAGGATCGAGCCAGGTGTGAATGGCGCACACGTTCGCGGCAGCCTCGATGGATGCCTGTGGCGCAGACGATGGCCCAATCGGTGTCACGGACGGGTTCAGCGATGGCACCAGGCTGCCTGACAGCGGATCAGGCCCAATGGCAGATGCTGAACTCAGCGACAGACCGGCGAAGAGGAGAATGGCTGCCAGCGTTGGCGCAAAAGCAGCCATGAGTCTTGCCCCCTGCGCTCGAATTCTTGATGTTCTACCCATTGTTTCCTCCACGTCATTGCGGCCTACCAGACAATCAAAAACATAGCAACCCGTGTCTACACAGGTTACTAGATTGCGGTTCAAGCTGTCATGTGGTTGCGTACAGTCAAGAAGCGCGAAAAGCTACAGCCTGCGGAGCAGCAGACTGTAGATTCATGAAGGTCTAGCCCTTACGCAAGCCGGCGTGCCCCGCATGCGGTGGTGCGCAGCAGGCATCAGGACAGTGCATAAGTCGCTTGGAGCGTCACTCTGAGCGTTCAGACGGTATCAATGCTCAGTTTCCCAAAAAGGTTTCGATGAACGCCAGGCGCCAATTGAGCAGGCGTTGGGACATTGTGCAGTCTGGGTCGGCGAGATGAGCCACTGTTTGACTGCGCTGACTGTGACGGATCGCCTATTTGTGATAAGAGACGCAACAGCGCCTCTGGCTTGATATGCTTGGGCAGACAGTCCAATGCGCCGCAGCGCAACGCCGACTGAACGATTGAGGGATCGAAAGAAACTGCCAGAATCACAATGGCAATGCAGGGGAACTCGGCTTTGAGCAGTCGAGCTATCTCTAGTCCGTTGTACCCCGGCATATCCAGGTCCATCAGCACAAGATCCGGGT
>DAOTYS010000016.1:0-5624 GCA_034434575.1 Thermoflexales bacterium | reverse complement strand
ATCGGTTATCCCGTCAAGCCCGGTGAAACGATTGATCTGTGGGTGAATATGACGGCGCCGATCGCGCCGGGGGTTTACCAGGGGTTCTGGCAGATGCAAAACATCCTCGGCCAGGGCTTCGGGCAGACAGTGTGGGTGGGCATACGAGTCCCCAGCCCGCCGACGCCGACCCCGGCCCCAACGCAGACGCCGGTGGCAGGCATCACATTCACTGCCGATCAAACCGTCGTACAGGCCGGGCAGCCGGTGACGTTCCGCTGGGACGCGCAGAACGTGAATGCGGTCTACTTTTACGCAGACGGCGAGGACTGGCAGGTGAACGGGGTGGCCGGTCAGAGTTCGCGCACCGTCTATCCCAATCAGACCAAATCCTACTATTTGCGCGTGGTCAGGCGCGACAATGCGGTGGAGATGCGACAAATCCTCATCACAGTGCAGCCGGCGATCGGCGCGCCAGTGATTGCTTTGTTCGTGGTCAGCCCGCCGCAGATCGCAGCCGGCCAGTGCGTTGTTCTGCAATGGAACGCGCAAGGCTCGGTCAGCAGGATCACCGTGTTCAGAAACAACAGCGCGCTGTGGGATGCCGCGCCGCTGGCCGGCTCCTATCAGGACTGCCCGCAGGCAAACGGCGTTGTCACATACCAGATTGACGCCGCCGGGCCAGGGGGATTGAGCCGGCAACAGCAGGTTGTGAATGTTGCGCTGCCTACTCAGGCGCCGCCGCCGACTGCTGCTCCGTCTGCGCCGGTGATCATCGGTTTCACGGTCAATCCCAGTCAGATCGCGCAGAACCAATGCGTCACGGTGGCCTGGAACACCGGCGGCGGCGCGACGAACGTGCGCCTTCTGCGCAACGGCCAGGTCGTTCTGGACAACGCGCCGTTGAGCGGAGTGACGCAGGACTGCATTGGCCAGGGCGGCAGCTTCACGTATCAGCTTGAAGCGCGCAATCCCGCCGGCCAGCTCGATTCCCGCTTGGCGCTGGTCAATGTCGCGCCACTGGCGACGCCGATTCCATAGTCGGGAGGCATTGACAGCCGAAGGCTGCCAGAACCAGCCGCGTGAGCTTACAGCGGACGCCTCAAAGTCTTCCGCCCCTGCACAGCTGTCTATGGCGCTATGGCGCCGAGATATGATTTGCCATTTTCCCGCGGCCTGGCGGGAGAGTCGGCCTGCAGCGCAAAGTTGCCGGCTGTCGCGTCCACGTATAACGGATCGGCCAGAATCGCGTTCTGCCCTTCGGCTGCGTAGATGTCTGCATAGTCGTTTGGCCCCCAGCCGATGTTGCGCAAGGGGGATTCCACCTGCTCGGCGGCGTATATCACGTTGCGCGTGATGATGTATATCTCGCTGCGCGGGCCGTCGCCGCCTCAGCGTCCCAAGCTGTCGAATTCCTGGCGACCCCACGTTGATGTCGAAGGCGTCGATGACGGCAAACTCGCCGGGATAGCCCTTGAACGTGATCCAGGCGTCCGGCGCGCCGCTGTGCATGACCCGAATGCGCTCGATCAGGTTGTATTTGCCGCCGCGAATGAGCACGGTGTCCCCGGCGAGATCGCTGAGAGAAATGCTGAAACAGGCTCTGCGCCCTCGGCGTCTCTGCGGTGAGTTTCCCACACAGGGACTGCAGTGGCCCAAACTGTGAACCCATCCGCACCATGCAGGCGCGCCCGTCAGCCCTGGGTCACGTCCCGGCTCGCCAGCACGTCGATGCCGCTATCCAGAGCGTTGGCCAGAATCACCTGATCGGCGCGCACTGGCGCATCCACCTCAAGGGCGCGCAGCGCGGCCAGCAACTCGAAGATGCGGCCTTTGGGGAAGGGCGCCGCTGTGTACACCGGCAGCAGCGGCTTCGACCCGCCGCGCACTTTCACTGTGGTTGCCACCATCCGGCGCGGGTCGGTTAATTCAGCCTGTGCGTAGCGCGGCCCCCGGTTGCAGTGGTTGCCCGTCACCTTCACAACGGTCTGGCCTTCGCGCGTCACCGCCAGCGCGCAACCCATCGGACAGGTGATGCAGATCAGCGTGTCGGTCTGTTCCATTGTGCCATTCGATGATCGAGCCGTTGAGTCATTGGCTCCATGATCCAATGACTCAATCACTCAATCACTCAATCACTCAATTCTTCCGTCTCACGACATTCACCGTCACGGTCTCGGCCCGGCGCACAGCGTCGTATGCCTTTTGCGGCAGATCCAGGCTGAGCATTTCGCCTGGCCGGGCGTATCGCTCGGCGTGTCGGGCGATGAGGTCGTCGCCGGCGCGCGCCTCGACCCACACCGGCTCTTCCATCGGCCGCAACACGCGCATCTGTAGTTTCACCGGCCCGCGCGCCAGCGCCTCTGCGTCCACGCGCTGCGGCACGACATAGCGCACGTTTTCACCGGCCTTCATCGCGCGCCATTGCTGCGCCGGCTGCGCGCCGCGTTGTCCCAACGCAAACTCCGCCGCGCTGCGCCCGGCAATCAGGCCGGCCTCCGTCACCCAGTCCACCAGGTCGTACACATGCACCACGTTGCCTGCCGCGAACACGCCTGGCACGCTGGTCTGGAAGCCCTCGTCCACATGCGGCCCGCCTGTGACCGGGTCGAGCTTGACGCCCATCTGCCGCGACAATTCGTTTTCGGGGATCAGTCCAACAGACAGCAAGAGGGTGTCGCAGGGGATGATCTCTTCCGTGCCAGGGACGGGTTGCCACCGCTCGTCGACCTGCACGGCTTCGACGGCCTCGACGCGCTTGTTCCCGATCACGCGCTTCACGGTGTGGCTGAGCTGCAACGGGATGTTGAAGTCGAGCAGGCATTGCACGTAGTTGCGGTTCAGGCCGGTGATGAAGGGCATAATCTCCAGCACGCGTTCGACTGTTGCGCCCTCGAAGGTCAGCCGGCGGGCCATGATCATGCCGATGTCACCGGAGCCCAGGATGACGAAACGATTGCCCGGCATATAGCCCTCGACGTTGACCCAACGCTGCGCTGCGCCGGCGGTGTACACGCCGGCCGGCCGGGCGCCGGGGATGCGAATCTGCGCCCGCGTGCGCTCGCGGCAGCCCATTGACAGCACGATGGCGCGCGCGTCCAGTTCCACCAGGCCGGCCTGTTTGCCCGAGGCGATGATGCGCCGATCCCGCGTCACATCGAGGGCCATGGCGTCGAGCAACACATCCACGTCCAGCGCGCGCGCTTCGTTGATGAAACGCTGGGCATAGCCGGGGCCGGTCAAATCCTGTTTCAGCGTCTCGACGCCGAAACCGTTGTGGATGCATTGTTGCAAGATGCCGCCCAGTTCCACGTCGCGCTCGATGATGAGCACGTCGTGCGCGCCGGCGCGTTTGGCGGCGATGGCGGCCGCCAGTCCGCCCGGCCCGCTGCCGATCACCACCACGTCATAGTTCTGCTTCATGGTTCTTGTTCACCACACAGGGACAAAGAGCGCAAAGATGTTCTGGCTTCCTTTGTGTTTCTGGCGTTTTTGTGGTTCATCTCAGAGCACAGAGCACAGAACACAGATCACAGACCTTTGTGTGCTTCGCGTCTGTGTGGTTCATCTCAGCCTTTCGTTTCGCGCACCAGGAACTCTGAGCCAGCGCCCTTCTTGGTCACCTCGGTATGCGAGACGCCCAGTTCGCGCGCCAGGATGTCCACCACGCGCGGCATGTCGAATGCCCCCAGACAGCGCCCCGTGCCCAGCCATGTGCGGCGCTTGATTGCGTCGTAGGTGCGGGCAGGAACCGGCCCGTGAATGGCGGCCACGATCTCGCCCTCAGTGACCATCTCGCAACGGCACACCACCCGGCCATAGCGCGGGTCGCGGCGGATCAGTTCCGCTTTCTCGGCCGGCGACAGATCGCGGAATCGGGGTGGCGCTGGCCGGATCGGATTCCAGTCTCGCCTGGGCTTCAGTTCCAGGCCGGCGTCTTTGAGCATCTCGACCACGCGCTCGGCGATGGCCGGCGCGGCGGTCAAGCCAGGCGATTCGATCCCGCCCAGGTTGACAAAGCCGGGCTTCGGAATCTCGATGACGAAATCATGGTCGTAGTTCACATCGCGGGCCTCGCAGCGCGCGTTGCCGCAGGGGCGCAGGCCGGCGAAAGTGGCGATGGTGTGGCGCGGGTTCAGCGTGGGGATGAGCTTGTGCGCGCCGCGCCAGACTTCATCCAGTCCTTCGGCGGTGTTCGCGCGATCGTCCTTGTCGTCCAGGTCTTGCGCGTTCGGGCCGACGATGGCATTGCCATGCAATGTGGCAGTGACCAGGATGCCCTTGCCTTTGATGCCGGGCACGGGAAAGAGCACATTGTTGATGGTGATCTCGGCGCGGTCCAGCACAGCGTACTCACCCCGGCGCGGCGTGATGCAGAATTCGGGCCGCACGCCGGCGCTGTGCATGACGACATCGGCGTTCAGCCCGGCGGCATTGACCACCCAGCGGCAGCCGAACCTGCCGCGATTGGTTTGGATTCCGTCTGGCGCGAACGCTTCGAACGCCGTTTCGGTCAGGATTGTGACGCCGTTCTGGACGGCGTTCTCAGCGGCGGCGATGGTGACGGCGAAGGGGTCGCACAAGCCGCCCGACGCAGCCCAGAGCGCGCCGCTGGTCTGCGGGTTCAGATTCGGCTCGCGGCGCAGCATCTCGTCGCCTGTGATGATCGACATGCCCGGCACGCCGTTGCGCCGGCCCTGGGCCATCAGCCGCTCCAGCGCCGGCAGCTCTTCCGCGCCGACAGCCACCACATAGTCGCCGCGCCGGTCGAACGGGACGTTCAACTCGCCGGCCACGTCGTCCCACATCGCATTACCGCGCACATTTGTGATCGCTTTCAAGGTGCCGGGCAGCGGGTCATAGCCGGCGTGGACGATGGCCGAGTTGGCCGAGCTGGCGCCCATACCGATGTCGGCTTCCTGCTCGATGAGCAGAATACGCAGGTCGTAGCGCGAAAGCCAGCGGGCCACCATGCAGCCCACCACTCCCGCGCCGATCACGATCACATCATACTGACACATTGTGGATTAACGATTGACGATTGACGCGCTACTCGGTGCGCAATACGCGATACGCAGTACGCAATACGATCAGACGTTTCTCTTTGCCTGATCGTACGCCCCGCGCCAGTCGGCAAAGCGAATGCGCAGCAAATCGCGCACCCCGCGCAAAGAGTCTTTGAGCAGGTTCACGCGCCGGGTATGCCGGTAGTCCCACGCCACCGGCACCTCCTTGATGCGATAGCCGAGCTTGCGCGCGACGAACAGCATTTCCACATCGAAGCCAGAGGTGACAGCCGCGCCTTTCACCGGCCCGTCCAGCGCGCCACCGTACAGGCTGAGCCGGGGCACGATGGCCTGCACGGCTTCTCTGCGAAACGCCTTGAAACCGCACTGCGTGTCGGTGATGCCGCGAAAGCCCAGAATCAGATTGCGCAGGACAATCTGGCTGCGCGACATGAATTTGCGCCACAGCGGCGCGTTGTGGCGCCTGGCGCCGCGCGACCCGATCACCACGTCGAACCCCTTGTCAAACCAGGGCAGGACACTGGCCGTTTCGGTGATCGGCGTGGCCTGGTCCATGTCGCTGAACAAAACGATGCGGCCGGTCGCCGTCATCATGCCGGCGATGACGGTGTGCGCCTT
>DAOTYS010000015.1:0-11572 GCA_034434575.1 Thermoflexales bacterium | reverse complement strand
CGGCGGCTGAGCTGCGGCGGCTGAGCTTGTCGAAGCCGCCGCCACAGCCCCGTTGCCTTCGACACGCTCCGCTTCGACACGCTCCGCTTCGACAAGCTCAGCGACCGGCAACGGCGACAGGCTCAGGCAGCAGGTTTGATAAGATGTCGCGACATGCGTTCTCTCATCGTGTCGCTGATTGTGTGGGCCTTATCATTCGCGTCTGTTCACGCCACAGACGCCCGTGCGCCGGCAGAGCCTGACTCGCCCCCGCAGAGCGCAGCCGTTCCGATTCTGATGTACCACCATGTCGGCGGGCGCGCCGGCCGCTATCACGTGCCGCAGGACATGTTTGAGTGGCAGATGGACTACCTGGGCCAGAACGGCTTCACGGCGGTCAGCATCGATCAGATTGCGGCCGCCTTAACCGGCGGCCCCCCGCTGCCTGCCAAACCGGTCGCCATTACCTTTGACGACGGCTGGCGCCGCCAGTTGACGGCGACCCTGCCGGCGCTCACGCGCAACCATCTGCGCGCGACGTATTTCATCATCTACAGCCACGCCGAGCGTTACAGCGGCTTTATGAACCTCGATCAGTTGCGCCAGTTGCGCGACGCCGGCATGTGGATCGGCTCGCACACCGTGTCGCACCCGCATTTGCCCGGCCTGTCAGACAAAAAGCTGATGTTCGAGTTGCGCGCATCCAGAGAGGCCTTGGAAGCGGCGCTGGAGCAGCCGGTAACGACGCTGGCCTACCCCGGCGGCGCGTATGACGCCCGTGTGGTGCGCACAGTGCAGGAGGCCGGCTATCTCGCCGCCGTCGCGATTCGGGGCGGCTATGAGCAGCGCAGCGACCAGTTGTTTGCCTTGCGCCGCAACGAGGTGTCTGGAACATGGTCGCGCCAGCAGTTTATCGCGCTGGTCGAGTCGCCCTTTGCTGCCGCCCCTGCCGGTCAGAACTGATCCTGCCACAGGCCGCAAACCTGTGGCAGGGTCAGTTGCCTTCTTGTCACTTCCCGGCCAGCGGCAACAGGCTGTCGTACATGATTTTCGCCGCTTTCTTCGGCGGCATGGCCCATAGCTTCTCGCTGAACATTTCGATCGAGAAGTAGCCCCGATAGCCGCCCTTCTCCAGTTGCCTGAAAATCCCTTTGAGGTCGAGGCAGCCCTGGCCCGGCAACGCGCGATCGCTGTTGCAGTTCGACAGCTCCGCCGGCTTGTCGGCCATGTCGTCCACGTGCACGTGCCGGATCATGGCGATGTTCTCCGGCGTCAACTGGTCGAACTTGGTCGGCGTGCAGTGGTAGTGTGCCGGGTCGAACAACACGCCCACGTTGTCTGCGCGTGTGCGCCGGGCAATCTCAGCCGCTGTGCGCAGCGACTTGACCACCGGCGACCAGTTGAACTCAAGACACAGCGTTACGCCGGTCGGCCTGATGCGCTTTGCCAGTTGCGCGAACACTCTGGCGATCGCGCCCATCGGGTCTTTCACGGTGGCGAGGTCGTCCGGCCCGTCGGTGCCGACGACCATGCACGTGGCGCCCAACTCGCTCAGCAGCCGGGCGTTTTCCACGAGCAGATCGTGGTTTGCCTTGCGGGCGTCCTCCGGCGCGAAGACGGCCACATGGGTCTCGAAGCCGCCGATGCAGCGCAGCCGGCAGTCATCCAGCAATTGCTTCACATCGGCAACCGTGTGGCCCTGGGCCAGGTAGTCCTTCACGTGCTTCAGCGCGAACTCCACATTCTCGAAGCCGGCCGCGTGGTAGGCCGCCAGGCATTCCTCCAGACCGTAACGGATCGTCGAAACCGAATTGATGGCAAATTGAGATTTCTTCATGGCGGGAATCAGAAGGCAGACAACAGATGACAGATGACAGATGACAGGGGATGATCGCTCGCGCAACAGCCCGTCGTGAATACGCAATACGCGATACGCGATACGCAATACGCGATACGCAATACGCAATATGCAGTAGGCAGCACCCTACACGCCCTTCCAAAGCTTGAAATAGGCTCGCGCCACGCGCAGGTCTTCGAGCGCCTCTTGCGCGTCGCAGGGCGGCTTGATCTCGCCTCTGATGGCGCGAACGAAGTTGATGGCCTGCTGGCGCATGGCGTGCACCCACGGCAGCGTTGGCACAACCGTCTGGGGCGCAGTGCCATTGCCGGGGTCGCGCATGATCTCGACCCGGCCAGGCCGGTTGGCGGCCAGCGGGGCCGGCAGATCGAGCCGAATGTAGCCGCGCTCGAATCCTACCAGGGCTGACTCCTGCCAGTCGATGGAGGTCTGATATGGCGACATTTCGAGCAGGCCGGTGACGCCGCTGGCGCTCTCGACACCCATCACCACGCCGGCCGGGTCGGCAAAGATCACGCGATACGGCTCGCCCAGCAGATAACGCAGCAGATTGACCTGGTGAATATAGTAGTTCACGAAGCTCGTGTACTGCTTGAAGGTTTCGCGGTCCATGTCGTCTGGAGCGGGATCGCTGGCGAGGTGGGGGTAAGGCTCATCAGTGGTGATGAGGTCGTTGAACCCGCCGGCGATCCAATCGCCGGGGGGCATGGTCACGCGCACGTAGCGCAGCCGGCCCAGTTCACCGCTCTGCTTCAGCTGGTCGATTTCGGCGCGGGCATACATCGTGGCCGGGTCGCTGCGCTTGTGATAGCCGACCATGTGCCACGAACCGCCGGCGTTGAGCGCGGCCAGCATCTGCTCGCCCACCTGCGGCGAGGCGGCCAGCGGCTTCTCGGTCAGCACCGGCACACCCGCTTTGTAGAGCGGCGCAATGATCTGGCCGTGCCGGTCGAAAGGTTGCGCGGCCACGATGCCGTCGAGTTGCTCGCGCGCGAGCAATTCCTCGCCGGTGGCGTAGACGCGCGGCACGTTGTACTTCTGGGCCACGGCCTGCGCCAGCCGGGGCCGCACTTCGGCCAGCGCCACCACTTCACAGTCGGGAAGACAGGCATAGTTTTTAAGGTGGGCGCATTGCCCCATGCTGCCCACGCCCACGAAACCAATGCGGACTTTGTCTGGCATGATGCTCTCCTCCAACGCCGCGCAGGTCATGGCCGCGCGCTGCGCTGTAGCCGACATTGTATGCGCCTGCGGATGAAGCCTGCAAACAGTCGTACACTACCGAAATTCCTGCGCGTGGCGCAGTCTGTGGAGAGTTCACACAAGCTATGACGACGAGTAATGGATTTGTTCCCGCATCTGCGATGGTGGTGGCAGCCCACCCGGACGATATCGAGTTTGGTTGCGCCGGCACGGTGGCGAAATGGGTCCGGCGTGGATGCCGCGTGGTATACGTGGTGGTCACCAGCGGCAACATCGGCACGCACGACGCCAGTCACACCCCTGACACGCTGGCCGAAGTCCGCGAACGCGAGCAACTGGCTGCCGCCGCGGTGTGCGGCGTGCATGACGTGGAGTTCCTGCGCTACAACGACGGCGAAGTGATGCCCACGCTGGAACTGCGCAAGGACATTGTGCGCATGATCCGCAAGCACAAGCCGGAAGTGGTGTTCACGATGGACCCGACCATGCTGTGGAGCGGCAGCGAATACATCAACCACCCGGATCATCGCGCCGTTGGGCTGGCAACGCTTGATGCGATTGCGCCGGTGGCCTCGATGCCGCTGATGTATCCTGAACTGGGCGAGGCCCATCGCGTGCGCGAGGTGTGGATTCAGTGGCCGCAGCAGCCGGACACGTGGATCGACATCAGCGAGACGATCGACCTGAAGATGGAGGCGCTGCGCCAGCACAAGAGCCAGGTGTCGGAGGAAACGGTGCGGGGCATCCGTGAGTGGGCGCTGGATGCCGGCAAGGGGCTGGCGCCGGCGGAAGCGTACAAGGTGATGCTGCTGGCGCGGCGGGAAGAGCGCGCTTCTGGCGAGGCGACTCAGGAGGCGGCCGGTTAGCGCGTTGTTGGGCGCTCGGTCCGGCGAGCAACATGCCCGGCCAAACACGGTCGGGCATGTCTTGTTTTCCGGGGTGCTGATGCTACAATCCCGCGCGTTCGATTCATCGCAGCGCAGCCGCCGCGCCGCTTGCCGGACGGTTGCCAGGGAGTGTTGCTGTTGGAAACGATGGACCGCAAAGTTGATGGCGCCCCGGATGAAGCGCCGGCGCCATTGCCGGAAAGCCCGTTGTTGCGCGGAATCGGCCAGACAAGCCGGTATGTGGCGCTGCTGGCGGCCTGGGTCGCCACGTGCGGCAGCCTGTACATGAGCGAGGCGCTCGGCTGGATTCCCTGCCTGCTGTGCTGGTATCAGCGCATCCTGATGTACCCGCTGGCGCTCATCACGGCAGTGGGCATTCTGACCAACGACCGCCGTATGCATCGTTATCTGCTGGCGCTGGCCGCGCCCGGCATGGGCATGTCGCTGTACCACTATCTCTATCAGAAAAGCGACTTTGTGCGCGGCCTTTTTCCTTCCTCGTGCGTGGTGGGCGTGCCTTGTTCCGCCGACTATCTGAACTGGTTCGGCGGCGTGGTGACGATACCGTTTCTTGCGCTGATTGCGTTCACGATCATCATCCTGGCTGCCATTGCCTCGCGCCTGGCCGATGAGCCTGAGGGCGAGGCGCTTGAAACGCCGGCGACAACGGGCGCGAGAGAGCGCGCGAGAGAGCGCCGGCTGGCGCGCGCGGCGCTGGTGTTCGTAATCATCGCCGGCGTGGTGGGCGCGTTTCTGCTGGCTGGCAACGCTTCTGCCCAGGGTCAGGCGGCAGCCCGCGCGGCGGTGACGCCATTGCCGGCTGCCACAGCCAGCCCGGCTTTGCTCGAGAAGGGCAGAGCGGTCTACGAGTCAGCCTGCATCGGGTGTCACGGGCCGGCTGGCGAAGGCGTTGCCTCCATCAGGTCGATCACGGATTCGGCACTGTTGCGAACGGGGACAGACGCGGAGCTGGTGCAACTGGTGCGGGCCGGCCGGCGGGTGAATGACCCGCACAACGTGAGCGGCCTGGCCATGCCTGCCGGCGGGGGGCGCGCCGGTCTGGCCGATGAAGACATTCTGGCCGTCATCGCCTACATGCGCCTGTTGGCAAAAGGCGCTGCGGATTGATCCGGGAGTCGCGCATCGTGGGCAAGAAATCCGTCTTTACCCGGCGGTGGAAGTGGAACAAACGCGCCCCCCTGCGCGGTTTCTACAATCTCTGGCTGCGGCTGTTCTATCGCCTGCTCATCCGGCACAAAGTGGTCGGGCTGGAGCATGTGCCCAAATCCGGCCCCGCCATCGTCATGATCAACCATGTGGCCTGGGCCGATCCGTTCGTCGTATTGGCGGCATTGGGCCGACCGATTGTGCCGATGGCCAAGGTCGAAGTGTTTGAGGACTGGCGCATTCGCTGGCTGACCGCGCCCTATGGCGCGATCCCGGTGCATCGCGGCGATGTTGACACTCAGGCCATCCGTTCGGCGACGGAGGTGCTGCACGAGGGCGGGCTGGTGTTGATCTCGCCTGAGGGCACGCGCAGCGAAACGGGGGGGCTGATCCAGGGGCAGGAAGGCATGGCCTATCTGGCTGTGAGAGCCGGCGCGCCGATCCTGCCGGTGGCGATCACCGGCACACCGCTGCTGAACGCCCATCTTAAGCGGCTGCGACGCGCGCCCATCACCGTCACGGTGGGCCGACCATTTCGTCTGGAGGCCGGGGCCGATAGACTGAGCCGCGAGGCGCTGCGTCGGTTGACTGATGAAGCCATGCGTCATCTGGCGGCGATCCTGCCGGAAGAGATGCGCGGCGTCTATCGTTGAGGTTGGCAGAGCAATGGCCGGAATCATCAAACGCATCGAGCCATTGAGCGTTGCTGCAACCGCAGGGTTGCTTCCCGGCGACGCGCTGCTTGCCATCAATGGTCATCTGTTGCGCGATGTGATCGACGCCCAGTTCTACGCCGCTGAGGACAGGCTTGAACTGTTGTTCCAGCGCGCCGGGGTGGAACACACGGTTGCCGTCCGGCGCGAATTTGGCCAGGCGCTTGGGATCGAGTTCGAGCATCCCACGTTCGACATCGACATTCGCCGCTGCAACAACCTGTGTCCGTTCTGCTTCGTGCTGCAAAACGCGCCGCGCATGCGCCGCACGCTGTATATCAAGGACGACGACTATCGCTACTCGTTCCTGTTCGGCCACTTTGTGACCCTGACGAACCTCAGCCAGGAGGATTGGGATCGCATCGCCGAGCAGCGCCTCAGTCCGCTGTATGTCTCGGTGCATGCCACCGATCCCGAAGTGCGCCGGCAGTGCCTGCGCAATCCCAAAGCGCCGGAGATCCTGCCGCAATTGCGCTGGCTGGCGCAGCGCGGCATCGAGATGCACACCCAACTGGTCATCACCCCCGGCTTGAACGATGGCGCGCAGGCCGAGCAAAGCGTGTTCGATCTGGCCGGACTGTATCCGCATGTGCAGTCAGTGAGCATTGTGCCGGTGGGTCTGACCAGACACCACAAGTACGGCCATCGCCCGCACAGCGCCGGCGAATGCGCGCGCATGATCGAGCAGGTGCGCGCCTGGCAGCGCATCTTCTGTGAGCGGCTGGGCGTCGGCTTTGTGCATGCCACGGACGAGTGGTATCTGGCGGCGGGAAAGCCATTGCCGCGCAAGCGCGACTACGACGGCCTGGCGCTTCAGGAAAACGGCCTGGGCATGACGCGCGATTTCCTGGACGAGTGGCGGCGCTTGAAGCGAACCGAGATACGCAACACGCAATACGAGACGCGAAATCCAAAATCCAAAATCGAAAATCCAAAATCTGCCCTGCTGGCAACCGGCGCGTTGTTTGCGCCCACGTTGCGCCGGGTGGCCGGCGAGTTTGCGCAATTGACCGGCATACCGCTGGAGGTGGTCGCCATCGCCAACACACGCCTGGGTGACACGATCACCGTGGCCGGCTTGCTGATGGGCACTGATGTGATCGACCAGCTCTCGGCCGCCCGCATACCGACATCCGCGATTGTGATCTTGCCGCGCGTCATGTTCGACCATCCAGATGGTGTTGCGCTGGATGATGTGTCGCCGGCGTATATTGCGCGCGCATTGGGCCGGCCGGTGGCGCTGGCGGATTGGATGGGAGACGTGCTCGACGCCCTGACCGGGCGCAACAAGTTGATGTTCGATCCATCGCAGCCGGCATCTGAGGTGGCCGTTGCGCGCGAGGGCGGCTGGGCCGTGGAGAAGTATCTGTAGGGCAAGCCGCCAGGCTTGCCGCGAGGGCTGAGGTGGCCGTTGCGCGCGAGGGTGGCTGGGCCGTGGAGAAGTATCTGTAGGGCGAGCCGCCAGGCTCGCCGCGAGGGCAAGCCCGACGGCTTGCCCTACCTGGGTCACTCTTTCAGGAAGTCGCGCAGTTTGCGCGCGTGGGCGGGGTGGCGCAGCCGGCTGAGCGCCTGCGCTTCAATCTGACGCACCCGCTCGCGGGTGACCCCCAGTTTCTTGCCCACTTCTTCCAGGGTGTAGGTTTCGCCATCCAGCAGACCATAGCGCAACTGCAGGATGCGCACCTCGCGCGGCGGCAGGGTGGCCAGGATTTCCGACAACTGCTCGCGCAGCATCTGGGTGGTCACGACCTCGGCCGGCGCCGGGCTGTCCTCGTCGGGAATGAAATCGCCCAGCACACTTTCCTCTTCGTCATCGGTGGGTGTCTCCAGGCTGATCGGCCGGCGCGCCACCTGGATCATTTGCTCAGCCTTGCGCACCGTCACGTTCAGCGCCTCGGCCAGTTCGGCGACGGTCGGATCGCGTCCCAACTCCTGGGTCAACTGGTGGCTGGCGCGCAACAGACGGTTGATCTGATCGCCCATGTGCACCGGAACGCGGATGGTGCGGCCCTGATCTGCAATGGCGCGGGTAACCGCCTGGCGGATCCACCACGTGGCATAGGTGCTGAACTTGTGCCCGCGTCGCCAGTCGAACTTCTTGGCAGCCCGGATGAGGCCGATGTTGCCTTCCTGAATCAAATCCAAAAACGGCACGCCGCGTCCGATGTACTTCTTGGCAACGCTGATCACCAGGCGCGAATTAGCATTGATCAGATGCTCGCGAGCGGCCATGCCGTCTTCGCCCATCTGATCCAGTCGCATGCGCTCCTTTTCTTCCAGCGCTTCTGCGCCGGCTTCGGCGATCATCTCTCGCGCAGCTTTGCCGCGTTCCATGCGCTGAGCAAGATCCACTTCCTGCGCCGCTGTCAGCAGCGGCACGCGGCCAATCTCTTTCAGGTAGAGGCCAACCGTGTCGTCGGCTTCGATGGCCTCCAGCAGGTTCTCATTGTTGTGTTCGTTGTACTCGTCCTCGTCCTCGTCGTCTTCGTAGCCGAGTTGATCTGCCGCTTCGTCCTCACTGGGGACGATCTGAATGCCGGCGTCTGCCAGCGCAGCAAATACGTCTTCCATTTGCTCAAGGTTTTTTTCGGCATCTGGAAACGCGGCCAGGATATCATCGTATGTTACATAACTCTTTTCGCGCCCGATATTGAGCAGTTGTTCCTCGCCCGACAACTCCTCAACGGTGTCTTCCAAAGCCACCGGCGCTGCGTCTTTGACATCTTTCCTGGCCACTTTGCCGTCTGGGGGAGTTGCGGCAGGCTTGACCGCTTTGGTGGTCGCGGCTGTCTTGCCGTTCTTTGCCAAAGGCTTCTTCTCGGTTTTCTTCTTGCGAATGGCCATTCCAAATCCTATGTATCTTCCGCCAGAATGAGATAGTGATGAGATCAGTCTGCTTGCAGTATTAACTCGGTCCGTGAGGCAGCCCTGAGAACGCTCAAAGCAGGTTTCGTCGGGCCGGCGCAAACGAACTGTCGCGGTCGAACTTGACAGAACCCGCCTACGGGAGATGTTAGTTAACAGAAGGGCGATTGTCAAGCACGAAAAGCCGCCGTTTTTGATCCCTTTTGGGCTTGTTCACCCCGATTTTCGCGCGCTTCCCCCTGGGATTAAGGCAGGACACCCACATAGACCCACCGGGATACCAGCGTGCCGTTTGCGTCGCGCAATTCCGCAACATCGCCGTTGTTGGACCACACCGGCGCGCCTGCGTTAAATGTCAGTGTGCCGCATGTTCCGAACGCGATCGGTGAACTGGTGTACACCCGGCAGGCATCGCCAGGAAACATGACCATCCCGTTGCTGAAGGTGTACACGCGGTTGCTGGATACCGCCCGCAGTGTCCAGTTGGACAGGTCCACCGGCGTGTTGCTCTGGTTGATGATCTCGACGAATTCATCGGCCTCGTTTGTGGCCGGGTCGCCCTGGTATTGAATCGTGGTGATGACGATTGGGCCTGTGATGACATTACTCGATATTGCCGGCGGGGGGGCGTCTGTCAGCGCCAGTGCGGTTATTGCCGGCGTTGGCAGTTCGGGTGGCAGGGGTGTTGCAGCGTCCGTTGGGAGTGGTGGGGCGGGTATGCCGGTGTCTGCCGGCGTTTCAACCAGCCCCGGCTGGGACTGATCCGCTGGCGGCAGAGTCGCGCGAGACTGTGGATCGACAGTGGGTATTGCGTCGGCAGGCAGAGTGACCACCTCAACTTCGAGCGCTGCCGTTGGCGTTGGCAGAGTGTTGTCGGCGTTAATCGAGACGGCGGCTGTGGCGGCATCCTGGCCTGCCTCGCGCGTGATCGGCGCGCCGGGGTTGGGTGTGGCCAGTGGCGATTCGAGCGGCGCAACCAGCGGCGCAACCAGCGGCGTGATGCGCTGTATCTGGCCATCGGGCGCGGATGCGCTGGACGCGCCGGCTGCGGCGATTCTCTGGCGTGTCTGGGCCATGCCTGGGCTGAGCAACAAGGCTGCGGCACACGCGCATACGATGGCGAGCGTCAGGCCGGCGGCGATTAACGTCAGCCAGACCAGCGCGCTGGACACGGGCAATGCCGGCCCGGGCGATGGCTGCCAGGACGCAGGCGCGGTCAACTCGAACACTTCCCGCCGGGTCAAAGGGCCGGCCAGCAGGCGCGCGGCGATCTCAGGGTAGCGCGACCTGAAGCCCTCTGCGATGTCCGTGAAGCGCGAGCGGCGTGTTGCGCGATCCAGGGTAAGCCGACTGCCGCACATCTCGCAGAGCGCCGACACACCTGCGCCGTCGTCTATGGCTTCGAACCTGAGCGCGCGCTGACGGCACACCGGACAGGTGTCCGGCGGGATGCTGGCGATATTCAGGCTGAGATTCTCTGTCGCCATGCGACCTGGCAAGGGGAGTCAGATGTTGCGAGGATGTCTGCTCACATCTAGAACGGCTGAACGGCCCGCACGCCCCGCAGGTTGCGGTCGATTTCCCAGGGATACACAATGTAGGAATCGGTCAGGGCGGCATAGTAGGTTGGCTTGTGGTTCGGGAAGAGATTGGCGCTGGCGCGGTAGTGCAGCACGGCAGTTTCGGTGCGCGCGCCGCTGGCTTCGACGCGCCCGCGCACTGTCATGATGTGCCGGCCGTGCGTCCACACATCGTCAACCACCAGCACACGCCTGCCTCGTGTCAGGGTCTCGTCTGGAAACTGCAGAAACGTCGGCCAGGCCAGCAGGCGAGGGGCGTTTTCGGACGGGAATTCCACTGCTGCCGTTAGAATATGCTTGATGTTCAATGCCTCCGCGATCAAGCCGCCGGGGATGATGCCGCCGCGGGTAATCATCACCAGAGCGTCGAATGTGCCGGCCATCTGTGGCAACAACTGGTCGATCAGCGCGTCCACATCAGCCCATGTCAAAACTTCGCGTTTGGGTGCTTCTTCTCGTCGCATGCTCTTCGTCCTTGTTCTCGCCCAGCCTTTTCCACTGCGACGGGGCGAATGTTATTCGCCCCTACAGTTCTCGCCCAGACCTTTGCCTTTTCCACCGGGTTGGTGTAACGTACCCTTCAGGATAACGCAGGAGCAGATCTATGCGCCAACAATTCTTCCTCTCTTTTCGGACGCCTTTTCCGGCGCTCGTTGGTCTGGCCATTCTAACGGGCTGCGCTCAGCCGGCCAGCGTCGGCATTCCGACGCCCAATGCCGCCCTCGTGGCTGCGCGGCAGACGATCACCGCCCAGAGCATTGCCAACGCGGCAGCCACACAAACTGCGGCGGCGCCGGCGCCCACGCCCGTGCCGACGATCGAGCCGCCCACGCCTGTTCCGACGATCGAGCCGCTCACGCCTGTGCCGCCGTTGCCCACCGAAACGCCGCTGCCGTTGCCGCCGCCCCCTGCGCCCGCTGATCAGCCCAGTGACCATCGTCAGCCGGGTTCGTCGGGCAGTTCGGGCGTTGCGTGCGGCCGGCAGATCATTCACGTTGTGCAGCCCGGCCAGAACCTGTTCCGCATCGCCCTGCGCTATAGGACCACGATCAACGCGATCGCGCGGTTGAATGGAATCACCAATACGCGCCTCGTTCGCGTCGGCCAGCGTCTCCGCGTCGTCACATGCGCCCGTGGCAGCAGCAGCGCGCCCTACTATGGCGCGCACTACGTTGTCAAGCCGGGTGACACGTTGTTCAGAATTGCCGTGCGTTACGGCGTCAATGTCTCCGGGCTGATGGCTGCCAACGGCCTGCGTTCGACGCTGATCGTGCCCGGCCAGAATCTCGTCATTCCCTGACCCTGACACTACCGCGCCCG
>DAOTYS010000014.1:0-1548 GCA_034434575.1 Thermoflexales bacterium | reverse complement strand
ATCCTTGCGCTGGGCAACCCGCCGCTGGCTGTAGTCGACGAAACCGGCCGCAGCAGCCCGGCCCAGATTGTCACGTGTGGAGAGGGCGCACAGATCTGCCACGTTGCGTCACTGCCGGCCGGCGCAACCCGCCAGTTCACCCTGGCACCGCGCGACACACCACTTCCGCCCGCGGCCCATTTGCGCCTCGATGCGCAACTCGCAGAATGGCGCAGCCCGGCGTTTGGCGCGCGCCTCGCGTGGGCTGGCGCCAAAACGCAGTTCGCCCAGCCGGCCCGCCTGGAACAGCTCCCCGGCCCTATCGAAGCCGTGTGCGGGCCAGACGGGGTCTGGTTTGGACGCGGCTACTGGCAGGCCGACGCGTTGTGCACCGCCTGGCAGAGCGAGGTCATCGATGCCGGGCCGGTCGTATGGCAAGTGCGGCAGACCTATGAACTGGACAACGGCGCAGTGCTGACGATCGACCATCGCCTCGATAGTGCCACGCCGGCCCTGCAAGTGACAGTGCACAGCAGCGCCCCCGTCCAGGCCAGTGTGGTCTGGGAAGCCTGCCAGCCAGGCCAATTTGAACCGGAAGCCGCGTTCTGGCGGGTTCACTCAACCTCAGCCTGGCGCGGTCCAAAAGCTGCTCACAACCGGCAGACCTATCGCCTGCGCTGGCCAGAGTCACCCGATGTCATCACTCTCAGCGCTTTCCATGAATCGGCGCACGCCAATAACGCGATGTTTTGGGCGTGCTGGTGCGAGCAGGCCAGCCGACGCGACATGCTGGTCATCGCGCCAATTCGGCCGTCGCGCACGCGCTGCCCGCAACCATATCAATTCCTGTCCATCCGAGCCTGGCGCGCGGCAGACCGCAACCGGCTGGCGATCGAGATACCCGCGCAAGCCGGGCAAAAGTGCTTCTTCCTCGCCGTGATAGACCGTCAGGATGCCTTGCCGACAAGCGACGATGCCGGCAGCCCCATCGAGAGCCTGCACCGGCAAATGCAGTGCCTCGGGCTCGAAGAATATCGGCGCATGTGCCTGGAGTGGCCGGGCATGAGCAAAATCGCCTTCCCCCATGTCGTCATCACGCCGAATGAGGTGGCCGGCGCGCAAGAGAACTTCAGAACCTGGGACTGGATGCGCGAGCGCTTCGCGGCGCATGTCGACGACCGCCTTTTCCAGACTCATGACCAGCCCGACATGCGCATCCGGCCCGACGCCCGCTGCCTGGGGAGCGACTGGGCGGGGGCTTATCTGCTCACCGGCCAGAGCGAGTTTGCGGCGCGCGCCAAAACGACCATCGTCGAACGCCTGGACTACTGGGCGCGCTGGCTGGCCGCGCTCGGCCCGACCGAGGATTTCCTGATCGGCATCACACTGGCGCGCCTGCTGCGCTCAACCTGCATCGCCTTCGACCTGGTTGCGGCCAGCCCTGTATTCAGCCCTGCCGAGCGCGCAGACTGCCTGCGCAAGCTGGCTTTCATCACCGAAGTGATTTCGACAGAGGACGCCTGGCCGGCGCCCGAGAGCGGCCTCGGTCACAGAAACCCTCCCAACTTC
>DAOTYS010000013.1:0-1859 GCA_034434575.1 Thermoflexales bacterium | reverse complement strand
CGCCGATTCCTGTTCGAGACAGACCAGACGTAGAACGTATTGCGTCTTGCGTATTGCGTATTGCGTATTGACGCAGAACATACTACCGTCAATCACTCAATCGTCAATCGCTCAATCGTCAATTCAAAGATGCACCTTCGCGCCTGGGTCGCCTGGATCGCCAGCCTGCTCGCCGTTGCGCTGAGCACGCGCAATCCGCTGTATCTGGTCATTCTGCTACTGGTCGCGCTGGCAGTGAGCAGCCGTTTCGCGCAGCTCCGCAACAGGCCGGCGCCGGCATGGCTGGCGCGCTTCGCCGTGTTCGTGATTCCAATCTCCACACTGTTCAACGCGCTCACGATCCATATCGGAGACACCGTTCTGCTGGTGATCCCCGGCGAGATTCCTTTGCTGAGCGGGCCGGTCACACTGGAGGCTGCCGCGTATGGCGGCATCAATGGTCTCGTGCTGGTTACGATGATCTCTGTGTTCAGCGTGTTCAGCGCGGCAGTGCCTGCGAACCAGCTGGTGCGCGGGACGCCGCGCGCCTTTCAGTCCATCGGCGTGACGGTGGGCATCGCGCTGTCGTTCATTCCCCAGACGCTGCAGCGGCTGCGGGAAGTGCGAGATGCTCAGGCAGTGCGCGGCCACCGGGTGAAAGGCCTGCGCGACTGGCTGCCGCTCTGGCTACCGCTATTGATGGGCGGGTTGGAGCAGTCGATGCAGTTGTCCGAAGCGATGGTGGCGCGCGGGTTTGGGGCCGCACACAATCGCACAGCGCCGGCGAGAACGCGGCTGCTGCTGCTGGCCGGCCTGACAGGCGTTCTGGCCGGATTTGCATTGAGCCTGACAGCCATCCACCCTGGCCTGAGCCTGGCCATCCTGGCTGCCGGCGGCGCGTGCATTCTGCTCGGCTTGCGCCAGGCCGGCGGCGCCTCGCCCCACACCACCTACCGGCTGACCCCGTTCACACGCCTCGATGCGTTGTGCGCCGGCGTCAGCATCGCGCTCGGCCTGGTCATCCTGTTTCCTGTGCCGCTGATTGCGCGCGACACATTGCACTACACACCCTACCCCCGCTTCGCCATGCCGTCATTCGACCCCGCGCTGGGCATCCTGATGCTGGGCTGGCTGACGCCACTGTTGCGGCGCGAACTGCAGCAGGAAGCGTAGTCTCACACTGGCCGGCTTCGCCATGCGTTGCGCACGGATCAGTGAGCCTGTGAAACCTCAGTCCCGTCACGGTGCGCATGGGAACAGCACGCTCGCTTCGTCTAACCAGGCCACACTGCGCCGGCCATCGCCATCGTTGCGCGCCCCGAACAGCAAGGCAACCCGTTGGCCGGCCCACGGCGACAGATCGAACACCAGGCGTTGCCAGCCATCAACAGGCACACTGGATTCGTACAGGGTGTTCCAGATCCCGCCGGCATCCCGCAAGCGAATATAGAACTGGTCGTCATCGTCTTCGGTGCTGGCATTCATCCACACCGATAACGATGCAGCGCCCTCCGGCAAGGTCACCGTCTGCGAGACCGAAGAGAACGCCAGCGCGCCCGGATCAGGCAGGTCGAACGGCACGCCGACCCGCATCGACCTCTGGCCGGCCCACGCCAGCGCGGTAGTGTAAGTCGCCGGCCAGGGTGTCGGGTTGATCTGCCAGCCGGCGTCCGCTTCAAAGCCGCCATTCACCAGCGCATTGCACATCTCTGCGCCGGAGCCGATGACGAAAGGCAGGAACACGCTGGGCGGCAAAGCCGTGGTCGGCGCGCCCAGGATCGACAGCACACGCGCCATCAACGCGCTGCGCGACGAATCGGGATACACGGTTTCCAGGGGGAACGACAGGAAGACAACCCGCGTTTGATCTGCGCGCTGAC
>DAOTYS010000012.1:0-12637 GCA_034434575.1 Thermoflexales bacterium | reverse complement strand
CACAACTCGGTGGATGAAGCGCGCTGGATGCTGGAACTGACCGATCACAATCCCCATCTGGCCGGCGTGGTGGGGTGGGTCGATCTCGTTGCGCCCGATGCGCCGGCCACACTGTTCGATCTGGCGCGCCATCCTCGTTTCAAAGGGGTGCGCATCCAACCGGCGCAAGACTTGCGCGCAATCCGGCGCGGGCTGGATGCGCTGGCCGATCTGGGCCTGTCGTGCGATCTTTTGACCGGGCCGGATCACATCGAAACGGCAGTGGGGCTTGCTCAGTCACATCCGCGCAACGTCTTTGTGCTCGATCACTTCGCCGGCTTCCGTCTCGCGCCGGGGACGCACGAAGTGTGGCGCCGGCAGGTGCAGCCGCTGGCCGACTGCCCCAACGTTGTGTTGAAAGTGTCGGGCTATCTCACCGCCGCCAGGCCGCGCCCCTTGCAAGTCGAGACGTTGCGCGCCTGGGTCGAGGCGGCGATGGATGCGTTTGGGGCCGGCCGGCTGATGTATGGCAGCGATTGGCCGGTGTGTTTACAGGCCGGGCGCTATGCAGATGGCGTTGACCTGTTGCGCGCGGCAACGGCGCATCTCGGCCCGGCTGCGCAAGCGTCCATCTGGGCTGGCACTGCGACGCGCGTGTATCGGCTGGAGTCGTCAGTAATCAGACAACAGACGACAGACGACAGATGACAGACGACAGATGACAGATGACAGACGACAGATGACAGAGGGGTGCCCGCGTGTCAACCTTCAACCTTCAACCCTCAACTCTCAACCCTGAACCCTCAACACTTAACCCATCCCGATTTCTCGTGACCGGCGCGCTGGGTTGCATTGGCGCGTGGGTGGTGCGCCATCTGGTCAGTGAAGGCGCGCCTGTGGCGGTGCTCGATCTGGCTAGCAATCCGCATCGCTTGCGGCTGATTCTGAGCGACGAGGAACTGGCGCGGGTGCAGTTCATTGCCGGCGATATCACCGACCTGGCGACAGTCGAGGCGGCTCTCAAGGACAGCGCCGCCACACATGTGATTCACCTGGCCGGCCTGCAAGTGCCTTTCTGCAAAGCCGACCCGCCGTTGGGGGCGCGTGTCAACGTGGTGGGCACGGTCAACATCTTTGAGGCAGCCAAACGCGCCGGCCTGAAGCGCGTGGCCTACGCCAGTAGCATTGCCGTGTATGGCCTGAGCGACGAATATCCTGAAGGGCCGATTCCGCACGACGCCCCGCTCAAACCGCGCAACCACTACGGTGTGTACAAGCAGGCCAACGAAGGCACGGCGCGCGTCTACTGGCTCGACGACGGCATCAGCAGCGTGGGCTTGCGGGCATACACCGTCTACGGGCCGGGGCGCGACCAGGGCCTGACCTCCAGCCCGACCAAAGCGATGCTGGCCGCAGCCGCCGGCCAGTCCTATCACATCAGCTTTGGCGGGCGCTGCGCTTACCAGTTCGCCGGCGATGTGGCCCGCGCGTTTATCCATGCCGCGCGCGCGCCGTTCCAGGGCGCCGAGGTGTTCAACTTGCGCGGCAGCGTGGCCCACATGCGCGAGGTCATCGCCGCGATTGAGTCTGCCGCGCCGGAAGTCAAAGGCAAGATCACCTTCGACGACAAACCCTTGCCGTTTCCAGAGGATATGGACGACACCGCCTTTGCGCAGACGCTGGGGCGGATTCCCGAAACACCACTGACCGAAGGCGTGCGCCAGACCATTGACATCTTCCGCCGCGCCCTGGCCGAAGGCAAAATCGCCGTTGGCAATTGACGATTGAGCGATTGACGATTGACAATTGAGTGATTGACGATTGACAATCTGCTGTCTGTGATCTGTGATCTGTCATCTGTCATCTGTCATCTGACGACTGGCTACTGGCTACTGACGACCGCCGTCACATCCCCAAACGTGTTCACGCGCAGGGTCCACTGGCTGCCGGGGGTGAACTGCTTGAACTCCTGTTCATTATCCGGCCAGTAGGTGTAGCGTTTGTCGCCGGCCAGGAACGTCACCTGGTACTTCTCGGTGGTGTTTCCGGTGCGCTGGCCGGGGCCGAGCGATGGGTTGGGCCATTGCGGGTTGAGGTCGTTCCCGCTGACCACGATGGCGTCCACGGCCTGCCATTCGTTAATCGCGTAGCGGCACCAGTCATCCAGCACCTCGAACCGGCAATCTTGCACGACACGGCCGGCGCCTGTGCCTTCGTCGATGGTGTAGGGTGTGCCGCACACTTTGCGCGACCGGCTGGTCTCCTGATCCTGCACTGATCGCACGCGCTCTTCGCAGCTCACGAGCCGGCCTTCGACCGGAATGCGGTTGCGCCAGTCCTGCTTCTCCACCGGGCGCTGCGCCAGCACGGCGATCGAGCGTTCCCATCGCACGCCCTGCACGGTGGCGCCCTGATCGCTGGTGCGGCCGGCGAGGAAGACGAAGATCGCGCCGGCCAGACACGCCATCACGACGAGCGCAATGATGAACGGGCTGACTTTGCTGGCCTGGGCCGGCGCTCTGGCTGCCGGCGCGGGGGGAGGCAGTTTGCCCAGCGCCCCGCCGCAGTTTTTGCACTTCAACGCGGTGGCGGGATTCATCGTCCCGCAGAAGGGGCACTTCACATCGGGCGCAGGGGCTGCGCTGAACGCGCCGACCACTTCGCCTTTGGCGCGCGCTTCGGCGCCGCTGAGATCACCGCCGCATTTCTTGCAGATTTTGGCGCTGGAGAGGTTGCGCACACCGCAGAACGGGCAGGTCACATCCGGCCCCGCTTTGGCCTGCCTCAGTTTCTCCTGATCTGTGATGAGCGTCTGCTGGGCCGGCGTCTCGAACTTCTGATCTTTGCTCATGGCCGCCCCGCAGCCAGAGCAGACTTTCTGCATTCCCGGATTGCGGGCGCCGCAGTACTGGCACGTCCACTCCAACTCGGTATAGCCGATGGTTTCCTGAGGCATGGTGTGATTTCTCCTGATATTCCCGGAATCTTATCAGGCTACTCGTAGGCCAGCGCCTCGCGCACGCTGATCCGCGAGGCGTTCAGGGCCGGCGCAAGACTGGCCGCCGCAGACACCGCCACCACCACGGCCAGCCAGATCATCACCCCCGGCGCGGAGAACTCGTAACTCAGGGGGCTGCGCACGATCAGCGTTCCGATTGTGTCGCTCAGAAAGCGGCTGATGGGCGCAGCCAGCAGCGCGCCCTGCGCCCAACTGATCAGGCCGATGAACACGCCCTCGAAAATGACGATGCGCACAATTGCGCCCGTTGAAGCGCCGATCGCGCGCATCACGCCGATCTCGCGCGTGCGTTCGAGCACGTTGACGCTCATGGCACCGGTCAGTCCCAGCCCGCCCACAGCGGCCAGCAGCAGGGCCATGATGAGCAGAAATGTCACCAGCAGCCCAAACTGATACTCGATGTTGGCGCGGTCGTCTGATGTGGTGTTGACGGATGCGACGCGCATGCCGCGCTCCGTGAAATGATCCTCCAGCTCCTGCGCGATCTGAATCTCATAGTCCGGGCCGCTTCTATTGGTCACCACGAACACGCTGCTGGCGCGCCCCGGCTGATTGACGACCGAGGCGTAGTAGGGGTAGTTCATGTACACCGTGCGGCCGGTGAGCACGGCGCGCACGATGCCAACGACCTGCCATGCGCGCGTTCGACCGCGCATCTTAAGCAGCACTGTGCTGCCCACGCTCACATCGGGATGGTCCTCCAGCCATTCGGTGTTCACCACGATCTGATCGGTGTCTTCGGGCCTCAGCCAGCGGCCTTGCAGCACGTCGGGCCGCAGCAACTGAGTGCCGGCCCCCGGCGCGATAACGCTGAACCCGCGACTTTCGATCGGGTTGCCCTCGGCGTCCTCCAGGATGCGGCTGGCGCCGTCGAAGCCCCAGCTTTCGGCGTCCACCACGCCGGCCACGTTCATGGCTTCGCTGGTCAGCTTGTCCACGTGGTAGAAGCGCGGGAACGACACGGTGACGTTGTAGTTCCAGTAGCGGGCGGCGTCGGCCAGGGTGCGCTGCAGCGAATCGCGCACGCTGTAGACCGAGACGAAGATTGCGCCGCTAAGGGTGAGCGTGGCCAGCGTCAGGGCCAGCCGGCCTTTGCGCCGGAAGGTGTTGCGCAGCGAGAGCAACAACGGCCGCGACAGGCCGCGCACGCGCTCGACGACACGGTCCACCAGGCCGGCGCCGAACTGGGCGTCGTCCAGGCCGTGGCTGCTGATGGCTTCGCGCACGGTGATGGTCGAACCGCGCCATACAGGCCAGGCGGCAGCCAGCGCCGGCACAATCAGCGCCACGGCCAGTTGCAGCCCGTACACACTCAAGGGCGGCGTGAAGTTCACGCCATCGAAATTCATCAACTGCGCCGCGAAGCGGGTCAGGGCGAAGGCGCCCAGTGAGCCGAGCGGCAGGGCAACCACCAGCGACAGCGCGCCGAAGATCAGCACCATGCCCAGATACATCCCGACGATCTGGCGCGTGCGCGCGCCGACAGCCTTCATCACGCCGATTTGCCGCACGTGCTGGGCCAGCAGCGCCGACACCATGTTGACGATGAGAAACGCGCTGGCGAACAGCGACAGCCCACCCAGCGCGCCAAGAATCAACAGGATGGATTGAATGGCGCTGTCGGCTGGGTGTTTGCCGGGGTCGGGGATGTTGATGCTGCCCACGCTTTTGCCCTCGCGCTCCAGGCGCTCCTTGATGCGGTCGGCGATGGACTGGATGCGCAATCTGTCGGGCGCGGCGTCGGCGACTCTGATCAGCAGGCGGTTATAGGCGCGCGGCTGGCCGAGCCATTCCATCGTGTCGAAGGTGACATACCCGTTGAAGAAGGAGCCGAAGCCGGGGGGCGGCGACTGGATATCATAGGCCGCGCCGGCCAGCCGCATCGTGCGCACCGTGCCGTCGGGCAGTTCAATGGTGAGCAGGTCTCCCACCGTCAGTCCCAGGGTAGCCAGCGCGGATTGCTCCAGCGCCAGCTCGCGCCGGGGAGGCGGCCAGGCGCCCTGTTTCGGCTCAATCTTGTTGATCTGAATGGCGCTGAAGTCGGGCAGGGCCAGCAGACGCAGGGTGTGGCGCCGGGTGTCCTGGCGCAGCCGCACCGAGAACAGACGCCGGCCCTCAGCCTGGCTGACCTCCGGCATCAGCCGGACAGCCCGCAAAAAGTCCTCGCCAAAACTGCTGGAGAGCGTGGCGTGGGCCGGGTGGGTGTCGAGGTAAATGCGCGTCGCTTCGCGGGTCAGGACAGCCTGTGTGCTGTTGATCGTGCCGAAAGCAAACAGGCCCACGGCAATTGACAGCGCCACCAGCAGGGTGCGCGTCTTGTTGTGCCACACATCGCGCAGAACTTTGCGCCAACGCGTTGAAAACATGCTTTACCCGCGTTGCGCCATTTGTCCCAGCAGCGTCAGCGCGATCAGCCCGATCATGAACAGGGCGATGTTGAGCGACTGCTTGGACAGGGAATTGCTGTCCATGATCTCGCCATTGGACAGCTCTGGTTTGGGGCCGGGCATCGCCGAGGCGTAGAGCCGCTCGAAAGGATTGACCGCTTTGTAGACGGGGCAGAGGAACCAGCCCAGGATCGCGCCGCCGATGAAGCCGCCGAGGTGGCCGAAATTGTCGATGCGGCTGCCGGGGCTGAGGCCGATGATGACGTTGACCACCAGGGTCATGCCCAGGCTGATCAGGCGCTGCTGACCGAAGCCGCCCAGCATCTCGCGGTGCTTGTAGAAGTAGACCGCCAGCGCGCCAAAGGCCCCGAACAAAGACGTCGATGCGCCGGCAGACAGACCCTGCGTCAGCATGAAGCTCAACACCGCGCCGCTGACGCCGGACAGCAGGTAAAGCGCGATGAATCGACGGTGGCCGAACAACGCCTCCACTTCGCTGCCCAGCAGATACAACGCATACGAGTTCACGCCCAGATGGAGAATGCCAATGTGCAGGAAATTGGCGGTGAACAGGCGCCAGTATTCGCCGGCGGCGACAAGCGGCGCGAAGTTGGCGCCGAATCGCACCAGATTCGCGGCGTTGGCGCTGCCGCCTGTCAACTCCATCGCGATGAAGACGATTACGTTGATGGCCAGGAAGACATAGGCCCAGCGCGGGCGAACGGTCGGAATTCGGACGCGCACCGGACGCGGGCTGGCCGGCGGGGGTTGGGTTTGAGGCTCGGAAGGATTCGTAATCATGAGATTTTCGGCGCCTCAACTTCCCACCGGCTTTTGAGCCGGCGGAAGGATGGAGAGGGCTACAGGATGACCGGGCTGCTTCCAACCCGGCAATGCTCGGCGGTGATGATGGCGATCACCTGGTCCACAGCAGCCTCGATCTGATTATCCCGGTTCTGAACGACATACTTGAACTCCCACAGCCGCTTCATTTCGTCGCGGGCAGTGGCGATCCGGCGCGCCAGGCCGTCTGCCGTTTCGGTCTTGCGGGCAACCAGGCGCCGGATCAGCTCCTCCTCGGAGGCCGGCGCAATAAAGATCGTGATCGCGTTGGGCACGATGCGCCGGATTTTCTCCGCGCCCTGCACGTCGATGCGCATGAGCACGTCTTTGCCGCTCGCCAGCGCGCGCCGCACCTGGTCTTTGGGGATGCCTTTGTAATCGCCATACACCAGGCTGTGTTCGAGCAGTTCGTCGGCGCGGATCAGCGCGTCGAATTGCTCGTGTGTGACGAAGAAGTAGTCGCGGCCATCCACCTCATTGGGCCGGCGGGGCCGCGTCGTCATGGTGACCACGAAGGCGTAGTCATGTCCGCGTTCGCGCAGCCGCTGGAGCAGGGTGTCTTTGCCGACCCCCGAAGGGCCTGAGATGACAACGAGCAGTGGCGTGGGCGTGAAGGTGTACAGATCGGCGGCGGATTCGGTCCCGTTGGGTGACGTTTGCATGTCGCGCTGGAGCGCATTCTACCGCACGGGTCAGGCGACAGGCGATTGGTAGAATCCCGGTCATGCCGATCTACGAATATCGTTGCGCTGACTGTAAACGCAAAGTGTCCATCTTTTGGCGCACGCTGTCAGCCGTGAATGAGTCGGAAGCGCGTTGCGCGTTCTGCGGCAGCGCCCGCTTGTCCCGGCTGGTGTCGAAGGTGCGCCTCATCCGGGGCGGCAGCGCGAGCGACGATGCGCCCTCTGGCGACGCCGATGACATGGATCTGCCCGGTCTGGAAGGACTGGACGAAAACGATCCGCGCTCGCTGGGCCGCTTTCTGCGCAAGATGGCCGCCGAGACCGGCGAGAACATGGGGCCAGAGTTCGACGAGGTGGTGGGCCGGCTGGAAAGGGGCGAGGACCCGGAGAAAATCGAAGAGAGCATGGGCGATCTGTTCGGCGAGCCGCCCCCCGGCATGGACGATGATGACATGGGCATGGGCGCGCCGCCGGCTTCTTCCGTTGAGGAGGCTGACTTGTCTGGCGACTCGGAGGACAAGGCTAATGCCGGGCCGGCCAAAAAGTCCGAAACACCCCGTCGCAACGTGGCGGTGAGCGCAAAGGCGAAGCGCGCGGCGGCCAGCAAGTCCAAACCGGCCCGCAGCCCCCGGCGCGCGTCGCGGTCAAAAAAGAACTGAGGCCACGTTAAAAACGAAGTTCGGTTGTCTCATCGCGCGCCGGCCAGCGTCAACATTTCGGCCATCGCCGCATTCGGCTGCTCGATGTCGTTGGCGGAGGTCACGCACACAGTGGGCATCGCTCCCAGGCTGGTGTGCAGACGCATGCGCATGACTTCATCCTCTGTGCCGCCGGTCAACCCCCAATAGCCGAACGAGCGGCTCCACTTTCCGAACAGAAATTCGTTGAGCGGGCAGCCGCCGGTGCGCTCCAATCCCTCGATCGAGCGATGCGAACTGCGGAAGAGATGCACCTGTGAGAACGCCTGGCCGGTCATGGTGGTCTCGTTGCGTCCCTCGCCGCCCACAGCCAGGGTGGGTTTGAGGGCTGCCACCTCTTCGATCAACTGTTGCATGCCCTGGGTGGGGGTCATGTTTTCCACCAGGCAGTTGTGCAGGTTCCAGGTGCACAATGTCACATCGAGGAAGGCCAGTTCCAGCGTGTGCGCCTCGACGGCCTTGCCCACGTTCTCGGCCAGGATCGAGCGCCACAGGCTCAGGCCGGGGTGAATCTTGACCATCGTATTCTTGTCCTGATGCCGCAAGCGCGCGGCGTTGGACTCTTGCAATGGCTTGACCTGGCTGCCGGTCCACGTCCATCCCTGCAGCCGTTTGCTTTCGACCTCGCGGAAGCCAAAGTCGCGCACATAGGTGTACACAGGATGGGTGGGGTCCATGTCCACAGCATTGAAGTGCGGCATGGCGCGGAATCCCATGGCCTGCGCCCTTTCGATGAAGGCGCGCCCTGTGTCGCTGGCGATGTAAGTGGGGTAGTTCTGGTCGTAACCATCGGTGCGCCAGTTGGGGATGTGGATCAGCACAGTTTTGGGATCGAGCCGGCGCGCCAGGGCGTCGAGAATCGCCGGGTCACAGGGGCACCAGCTCACCGCGAAGCGCACATCGTTGAACCAATCCGGCCGCCGGGTGCGTTCGGGCCGCCAGGTTTGCTCCAGCCAGTCGCGGTACTGCGCCGCCGGCGTTTGCCAGCCGCCCGTGTAAGTGTTGATCCGCCAGGCCAGCCCTCCGGCGGCCAGATTGCCATCCAGCGGGCCATAGCTCTCGCTGTCGAAGCTGAGGCAGTGTGGATCATCTGCGCTGCCCACATGCAGCGCCTTGTAGCGGTAGTGGGCATCCCGGCAATGCGCCCACATGCCGCCGCCGGCATCGCCGTCCAGAATGACCAAGCCGGCCTGCCACTCAAACGGCCAGGGGAAATGCTGCTGATGAATGATCGGATCGTTCAGCCCCAGGCGCACGCCCTGCCACAAGGGCGCCGCCAGCCTGAGCGTTGGATCGATGCCGCTCAACGTCCAGCGGCAGGCGCGCAGGCCGGGCCGCGCGGCAAAGCCGCTCGGTTCGACGACCAGATCGCCCGTCTCGACATCTTCCGACACCGAGATTACGCCATCGCCGTTCCACGATGACACGCGAAAATCAGCGCGCCGGTTGCCCATTGGAACGAGCGTGATCAGGTCCCCGGCTTCTGCGCCCAGCGGCGCGCGTTCCTGGCCGGCGTAGATCAGCTCCAGCGCCGCTTTGGCTTCTGCGGTGGTGTGGATCAACCGCCGGCCGCTCGCCTTGTCGATCAATGTGGTGAGCGCGCCGCGCTCGAAGGTGGCGTTCAACGCGCGCGTCTCCACGCGCAGGGTGTTTCCCTCAATCGTCAACATCACTGGCCTCCTCGCAAGTGTCTGAGTGCGCCCCGGCGCCGCGTCCTCGCGGTTTTGGAGCGTCCATCATCGTCTCAGTCCTGTTCGACATGCAGGCAGAACCGGCCGCTCAGCGACGCGCCCGGCTGCAACACCCGAACGCCTGTGTCTGTCAATCCGGCTGCATGCAGATTGAAACCGTTGTTGACGATGGTCACCGGCTCCACGGCGAAGAATGGCTTGCCCGGCGGGGTGTAGATCACCACGTGCCCGAAGACGGGGTCGCACTCAAAGCGCAGGCGCACCCCGGCTGAGGGATAGGCGATGATCGCCCGGCCATCCCATCCGCCGAAGCAATGATCGATGTCGCGCGCGCCGACCGTTTGCAACACGCTGAAATCGTGTTCGGCCAGGATCGGCGCCATCGGCCCACCGAGCGCCGCCAATCCGTCGTCGGGCGGGGCGCTCCACACCGGCTTCGACGCCATGCCTGGCAGCGGCGGATACACCCCGCCCACCCTGATCTGCAACTGCGCTTCATCCGCGTCGCGCGCGCCGAAGCCGCGATTGAAATACGGATGAAAGCCGAAGCCGGCCGGCATGGCGCAGTCGCCAATGTTCGTCAAGGTCAATGTCGCGGTCAGCGCCGCGTCGCTCAAGCTGTATTGCAGCTCGGCCAGCAACGGGAACGGGAAGTTGTAGTCGGGGAAGTCGCGCGAGTCGAGCGAGCAGGTGATGGCGTTCGCCTGTTGCGCAATGACGCGCCAGGGGCGCTGCCGGCCATCGCCGTGAATGGCGAAGCCTTGCGGTGTGTTGGGGCGCAAGGCGTGCTCGCGCCCCTCGAATGTGAAACGCGCGTTGACAATGCGATTCGACCACGGCAGCATGACGAACGAGGCCATCTGCCCGCTCTCGCCGCGCGTCACCGCGTCGGGCGGGGTGGGGCGCACGAGGGGCGTGTGGCGATCACCCTGCCGCATGTCGAAGGAAACCAGGCTGGCGCCGGCCTCGGGCGCGATCGTGGCCGACAGCCGGCCCGCGTGGATGGTGTTGGGCATGGGTCACATCTTGTCAGTGGACGAATGACGAATGACGGAAGACGAAGCAACGAACACGCAGGCGTCGTTGGGCGGCAACGTGGTTTGCGCGCTCTCCGTGTGTAGCGCCGGCCATGCGCCGCGCCATACCTCACTGATCTGCCAGCCATCTGCCAGCGTCAGGCGCGTCGTGACCGGTTCCGGGCTGTAGTTGATGAGCACCAGCGCCCGCCGGCCATCCTTCAGCGTGTGTTCGGTCAGGCCGACTTGCGGATGGTCTTTGGCGGCGATGCGGCTGGATGGGATCGCTTGCGCGATGTGGCGGTAGACCTGCCAGCAGGCTGGCGCGCCGGCGGTGTGAAAGATGCCGGGTGTGTGGGTCAGCTCGCGCTCCATCGGCACAGACAAAAAGCACAACGCGCCCCTGCCGTAGGGCGCGCGCGTGAAGACCGGGTTGCCGTCCTCCTCGCGGGCCAGCACTTCGACATCGGCGCGCGTTGGCTGCAAGCGCAGGCGGATGGGGCCGCGCGTGGTGAAGACGGGCCGGTCAGGCAGCGCGCTGAACGTGATCGTTGATGGGCTGGTGCGGCGAGATCGCGTCAGCACATCCACGCCGAACGGCTCGGTGAATGGGCTGAGCATGCCGTCCTCGTGCGACACGTAGAGCGTCGCGCCGGCCTTCACGCGCTCCAGCAGTTCCAGCCAGCGTCGGCGGTAGAGGATGCGCCCGCCGCTGACGCCGGGCAACAGATAGAGCGGGGCGTCCTTCAAAGGCTGATCGGCGTACTGGAACGCGATATCGAGGCCGGCCTGTTTGGCGAGCACAAAGGCGCTGTAGGCAATTGCCCATTGATCCTGCCCCTCGCTGAGGATGCACACTGCGTCGGTGTGACGCGGCGGCAGACTTCGCATAGGCAGTTGTTGAATGAATTGACCGAACCGACCCAGTTCAGTCAGCGCCGGTCTCGGTGTGCCATTCCGACGCAGCAACCCCAGCTCTCGCTCATAGGCATCCCAGTCATAAGGCGCTTGTGACAGATGACCAAAGTCGAATGCGCACCACCACAGCAATCCGCGACAGTCGTGCGCCCAGGCTGAGAACAACGCCGCGCGGATGAAGTCGCCGGCGATGCGCTCGCTCGCCACCATCGGCCCCAATGTCCCGATTTCCTCGACCAGGCAGGGCTGCCCGCCAATGTCCGCATAGAAGCGCGATTCGGCGGTCGAATGCAGGATCGTGCGGATGGTGTTCACCGGGTCCTGGTCGCAATACGGCGTGAAGTAAGGATAAGGGTGCGTGGTCAGCACATCGGTCAGCTCGCCCTGATCCTGCATGCGCCAGGCGGCATTCGGCGCCGGCGTCAGGCTATGCATCCCCGACACGACCGGCCGGCTGTTGTCTTCCACGCGGATGGCATTGGTGATGGTCGAAGTCCACACCCACGCCTGCTCGCGGGTCGCCGGCCCCATGCAGTTGCATTCGTTGCCCAGGTCCCAGGCCAGGACAGCCGGGTGATCGCGGAATTGCCGGACGAAATGCCTGACAAAGCGCGTTTGCCACAGAATGACGGTCGGGTCGGTGAGCGCATTGCGCCCTTCCAGCGCCGGCGGCGCGAACAGCCGGCCGCTCATCCAGCCGGTAATCAGACCGACGATGAGTTTCAACCCGCGCTGGTCGGCCAGATCGGCGAAGACGCGGAAGCGCTCCATCGCGGCGGCAGACACGCCGGCCCGTCCGGCCTCGTTATCAGCCAGCGCATCCTCGCCGTGCCGAAACTCAACCGGCCCGAAGCCTGTGCCCAGTTGTGTCAGGGGTTGAAAGTCTGGCCACAGCGGAAAGACCCGCAGCACGTGAAGGCCGGCGCCGGCCAACTGATCCAGATCGCGCGCCACGACATCGGGCTGCCAGTCGCGCCACATCGCTGCGCCGGCGTGCGAAGCCCAGTAGTTGCAGCCCACCAGAAACGCGCCGGGGGTGGTCAGTGGATTGGGAGCTGTCATGTCAATAGCATGGGCCGAAGTCGGCCTCGAATGCGGCGGCGAGTTGCGCGCCCCAGTTGTTGATCGGCGCCAGCCGGCCAAAGAAGAAGCGCAGCACGGGCGGCTCGTCTACAAATGTCAGGCCCTGCACCAGATCGCGGTGTTGGTGCAGCCACTTCAGCCGGTCAACGGTGTACTCAACGTGCGAGAGCGTGTAGGTGCGGCGGGGCAGGGCCAGGCGCGCCAGCTCCAGATCTGCCAGCACATCGTTGCCATTCGCGTCCCGATCGGTGGAAATGGTTCCGCGCTCCATGCTGCGCACACCCGAAGCAATGTAGATCGCCGCGGCCAGCGCGCCGGCC
>DAOTYS010000011.1:0-7089 GCA_034434575.1 Thermoflexales bacterium | reverse complement strand
GGGCCGCGCGACTTGTCCAGTTCGCTTTCGATGATGGTGCCGATCGCCGGCCGGTCTGGATTGGCGCGGATGGTGTCCATCGATTCGGCCACGAGCAGGATTGCCTCGATCAGATCGTCAATGCCTTTGCGCTGCTTGGCCGACACCGGCACGACCATCGTGTCTCCGCCCCACTCGTCCGGCGTCAGCCCGTTTTCGGACAGTTCCTTTTTGACCCGTTCCGGGTTGGCGTTGGGTTTGTCGATCTTGTTGAGCGCCACGATGATGGGCACCTGGGCGGCCTTCGCGTGCGAGATGGCTTCTTTGGTCTGGGGCATCACGCCGTCGTCCGCGGCGACCACCAGCACCGCCACATCGGTGACCTGCGCGCCGCGCGCCCGCATCGCAGTGAAGGCTTCGTGGCCGGGCGTGTCGATGAAGGTGACTTTGCGACCTTCGTGCTCCACCTGGTAGGCGCCCACGTGCTGGGTAATGCCGCCGGCTTCGCCCGCCGCCACGTTTGTCTTGCGGATCGCGTCGAGCAGCGATGTCTTGCCGTGATCCACGTGGCCCATGACGGTGACAACAGGCGGCCTGCGCTCGCGCATATCGCCGGCTTCTTTGGCCAGCAGCCGCTGGCGCAGCGTGCTCGGCCTGGCTGGCGCAGCCACGCCGGTGGCCGGGTCAATCACGGTTTCCTCGGCGGCTGGCGCGGCAACCACGACCTGCCTGGGTTTGGCTTCATAGCCGAACCCGCTGACCACAATCGCAGCCGTGTCGAAGTCGAGCTGTTGGTTGATGTTGGCCATCACGCCGTTGTTCATCAACTCGCGGATGACATTGATCGGACTGATATTGATCAGCGTCGCCAGGTCGCGCACAGTCACCTGATCGGGCAACTCGACGACCCTGGGTTCAGCCGGGCGCCTGTCCTGGCTACCCGGCCGACGGTCTGACGACCCGCGCGGACCGCCGCGCCGGTTGTCCCCAGGCGCGCTGCTTCGATTGTCGCGATTGTCACGGCCATTGGCTGGCCCGGCCGGCTTCGGCGCGGCATCCTTGGTCACAACTGCCATATCACACCTCTCTTTGCTTGCAGGCGCTCAGACGCCTGCAACAACAACGCAGGCTAACCAGCCTGCGTTGTTGTTGCGATCATCCATCGTCCCGCGAAACCGGGGCGCCGGCCGATGGCTGCTCCGCGCGCTTTGTCGGCGCGCCGGGAGTCGTCATCAGATCAGGTTCTCATGGCTCAACGCAGATTCCGTCGGCGCCATGCAGGCATGGCGTGCTGCCTGCCCCAACCGGTCTCGCTTGACACGCTTCTTACCAACCTGGCTAGGTCGCATCAAACTGGCTTACGTAAGCCAGAATGGCTTCGATTTCCTCTGTGGACAACGGCTGGCCGAACTCGGCTTCGATCCGCTTGTGCTTGATTGCAGCTTCGGCTGCGGCGCGGCTCTTTGTCAGATACGCGCCCCGGCTGCCGCCCAGTTTGCCGGTAGGGTCCACCACCACCCGGCCTTCGCGCGTCCGCACCAGCCGCACCATCTCTCGTTTCGGACGCACCGTCAGGGTGCCCAGACACGTTCGCATGGGCACATGCTTTGGGCGCGGCGCGCTATTCTTCTTCGATGTCATCGATGAAGCCTTCCCGGCCAGGCTTGCGCGTCCGTTGCACGACGGTGCGCCCCAAATCCTCGTCATATATTAGCACACGGTCGCGCGCGCCTTTCTTGCCTTTATCCTTATCTTTGTCCTTGTCGGCTTTCTTCCTGGGACCCTGGACTGAAGAAGACGCGCCTTGCTCGTCGCCCTCTTCTGCCATGGCTTCCAGGAAGATCTCTTGTGGCGAGCGGCCGCCGTCGTCCATGATCGTCTCGGCAGGGGCCATGGCGATGGCTGGTTCCTGCGACAGCATCGCAACCACTGCCGATTCCGACGCGGCTGCTGCGCCTGTGTCAACCTGCGCGACATGGTCGGCGGCGACAACAGGCGCTTTGGGCGTTGACTCTGCCTTTGTCTGGCCCGCGCCATCAATCGCCGGCGCGGCTGGCGCCGTCGCAGTCTCGGCGAGAGCGGGCTGGGTCGATGTCTGCGACGGGGCAAATGTGCCCAGCACCTTGTCCATGGCCAGCTTGATCTCGCTCAGCGCTTTTGCGCCGATGCCTTCGATTGACAGCAGCCCTTCGTCGCCGCTGAGTCTGCGCTCCATGAGATCGCCGACCGACAGAATGCCGGCCGAGGTGATGTGCTGCAACACGCGCGGGGTCAGCTCGAGCTTTTCAACTGGCATGGCGTATGCCGGGCGCGGGATGCGCTCCAATGCCGCCTGGCGCGCATCCTGGCGCTGCGCGTCTGCCGCGCTTCGCTGCGTTGCCGCCCGCTCTGCCGTTGCCGCAGGCGATCCCTGTGTCGTCACATACTCGTGAAGCGCGTCCACGATGCGCTTGACCATCAGGAACTCTTCCGGGCTGAGCGGGGCCGGCACAGCGCGCTGGCGCACCAGCAGTTCGCGCGCCGCTGGCACAGCCTGCACGATGTCCGCGCCAATCCATCGCTGAAGCGTTTCGTCTTCGGCAATCTTCACCAGCGCTTCGCTCAACGCCTCGCTGCCGCTCTTGATGTCGATGTGCCATCCGGTCAGCTTGGCTGCCAGCCGGGCGTTCTGCCCTTCCCGGCCAATGGCAAGCGACAACTGGTCATCCGGGACAATCACCGTCGCGCTCTTCGTCCTGGCGTCCTGATTGGGATGCACAGCCAACACCTTGGCCGGGCCGAGAGACTTGGTGATGTATGCAGCCGGGTCTTCGCTCCATTCGATCACGTCGATCTTCTCGCCGTTCAGTTCATTGACGATGCTCTGAATGCGCGTGCCGCGCTGGCCCACGCAAGCGCCCACCGGATCGATGCCGGCCTGAAGCGCGGCGACGGCCACTTTCGACCTGGACCCCGGCTCTCGGGCGATGGACTTGATCTCGACCTGGCCCTTGCTGATCTCGGGCACTTCGATCTCCAGCAAACGCCGCAGCATATTCTTGTGCGACCGCGACAGCATGATCTGCGGGCCGCGATTGCTGCGTTTGACTTCGGTCACGTAGGCGCGCATGCGTTGTTGCAACTCGACACGCTCGCCCGGAATCTGCTCCTTGCGCGGCAGAATGCCTTCAGCGCGGCCCAGATTGAGCACCAGGCCGGCGGGGGTGATGTTATGCACAATGCCGTGCACAATCTCGCCTTCCCGCTCGGCGAACGTGTTGTACTGAAAATCACGCTCAGCCTCGCGCAGCTTCTGGACGATCATCTGTTTCACGTTTTGCGCTGCGATCCGGTCGAAATCCTTCGGCGTCACATCCACCATGATGCAGTCGCCAATTTGCGCCTCAGCGTTCCCCTGCCGGGCCTCTTCCAGCGACACCTCGGTGCGATCGTCCATAACGGTGTCCACGACTTCTTTCTCAACGAAGACACGCGTATCGCCGGAGTCGATATCGACCTTTACAGCCACGTTCTGGCTGTTCATAATGTTCGCGTTTTTGCGATACGATGTGGCTAGCGCGCTCTCGAGCACCTGCGTGATAATCTCCTTTGGCAGATTCCGCTCGGAACAGATTAGATTCAAGGCTAACGTGAATTCACTCTTCATCGCTATTTCACCACGTTACGAGTCTGGGCCCGGCAGACCACCCTGCCGGGAGAAAAGGAAGAGTGGGTTGTTCGCCCACTCTTCACATCGACGCGCCAGAAGTTGTAACGCCCCAAGTTTACCAGACCGACGGCGAGCTTGTCAATGATCCGTTAAGCGTGGATTTAAGGTGTTTTAACATGGGCTGCGCGCCGGCGCAGTCTATAATCGCCCCCGTGTCTGATCTCGTCGCATTGCTGGACCGCCTCTCGCGCCTGGCCACGCCGCCGCTTCTGGCTGCGCTGACGGCCTCGGCGCTTCTGATCGTGCTGGTGCGCAACTGGCGGATTGCGCTGCCGGCCCTGATCGTTCAATATGTGCTGGTCGGCATTATGCTGGCCCGCGCCATTGACCCCGGCGTTGCGTTGATCAAGCCATTGGCCGGCTCGCTGGTGTGCATGGCGCTCAGCATTGCCGCGCAGCACGCCGACACGCGCCGCGCCGGGCGGGGTGAATCCATCGCCATCGAGCGCATTCGCCGCATTGCGTGGCGCAGCGTGCCGGCGCAAGTTCTGCTGCGCGCGGTCGCCGCCGCCGTGGTGTTGACGGCTGCCTTTGGCGCCGCTGTCCGCTTTCCGCTGCCGGGCGATGCGCGCGAATTGGGCCTGGGCGCCTATATCCTCATCAGTTGCGGCATTCTCCTCATCGCCACAACCTCCGAAGCGCTCAACATCGGCGTCGGGCTGCTGGTCTTCCTGTCCGGCATCGAACTGGCCTATACCCCCCTGGAACCGAGCATCAGCGTGAGCGTTCTGCTGGGCTTCATGACGCTGCTCGTGGGCGTTGCCATCGCTTACCTGGCGCTGGCCGACAGCGAGGCGCTGGCGGAACCCGAGGCGTCCGGCGGCGGGCTGCTCCGTGGGCGCGGCGCTGGGCGCGGCGCTGGGCGCGGCGCTGGGCGCGGCGTCCGATTGTCTCGGCTGTTGCGTCAACCGCGCGCGGCCCGGTCCGGCCCGACCGCCAATACTCCTGAATGATGCCCATATCTGCGTCACTGCCCGCGTCATTGTTCGTCGTTCTGATTCCGCTCGCAGCGGCTGTTTCCGCCTATCTGCTCAGGCGTTGGCGCGGCCTTGAAGCGCTGGCCGCTCTCATTGGATGCGGGCTTGTCATCGCGCTGCTGTCCCAGCCGGCCACAACGACCATTCCCGTGCCCGGTCTGCCAATCGAGGTGGGGGGCAGGCTCGATCTGCTCGGTCGCACGCTGACCGTTCAGGAATCCGATCGTCTGCCGCTGGTGGTGTTGTTCGCATCGGCCCTGGTGGTGTTCGGCCTGTCCTGGCGGCTGCCTCAGGGCCGGCTGTTCGCGCCGCTGGGGCTGGTCATCCTCTCGCTGGTCTGCGCCGGCATCATGATCCGGCCGTTCGTGTTTGCCGCGCTGGCGTTTGAGGCGGCGGCGGCGATGGCTGCCGTTCTGATTCAAGCGGAGCGCATGGGACCCCTGAGCACGGTGGGGGCGCAGCGCTATCTGGCCCTCAGCTCGCTGGCCCTGCCGGCGTTTCTGGGCGCCGGGTACGTCATCGGGCAGGCTCTGGATGTCACCGAGCCGGCTCTGCAATTTGCCGCTTATCAGCCGGCGGCGCTGTTGCTCGCCCTGGGCTTTGCGCTGCTCGCGGGCGCGGTTCCGCTGTACACGTGGACCCACGCCGTCGCCAATCAGGCTTCACCTCTGGTCACGGCCTTTCTGGCCACGGTGGTCACCGGCGCCGTCACGTTTCTGTTTCTGGAGTTCAAACAGCAGTTTGACTGGTTCCGGGGCAGCCCGGATGTGCGCGAGGCAATCAATCTCTTCGGCGTCACGACACTGCTGCTGGGCGGCGTGATCGCCTGGGCGCAGCGGTCGTGGGGCCGCATTTTGGCCTGCTGCCTGAGCGTCGATCTCGGCGTGGTCCTGCTGATGCTCAACCATGAAACGCCGGCTTCTGTCGAAGCGGTGGCGTTTGCCATTGCGGCGCGCGGCTTGTCTCTGGGCGTGTTTGGCGCCGGCCTGTCGGCGCTGCGCTCTTACACAGGAACCGACGACTTCGCGCGTCTGCGCGGCGCCGGACGCCGGTATCCGCTGGCTGCTTTGGCCATTGCGCTTGGCGCTTTCTCCATCGCCGGCCTGCCGGGCACGGTGGGTTTTGTTGTCCGTTGGCTGAATGTGCGTGTGCTCAGCGAGACGGACCTCGAAGTCATGATGATCATGCTGCTGGCCGGGGTCAGCATCGGGTGGGGAGTGCTGCGCGGCCTGTTCAGCCTGTTGGCGGAGCCGCTGGAAGAAGAGGGCAACGCCGCGCGCGCGCCGTCTTTCCTGTCGCGCGGGGCGAGCGCCTCATTGCTGTTGGGATCGGTTGTCGTCGTGATGCTTGGGTTGGCGCCCGGCTTGCTGGCGGGGTTGGCCAGGGCCATTGCTTCGGCCTACACGTTCTATCGGTGAGCGGCATGTCTGGCACAGGCCAATGACTTCGATCGCGCCGGCCTGCGCTTGAAAACCCGCTTCCGCCATCCATTGGCGCAGCGCGTCTGCGGCCTGCTCCACAACCACTTCACTCACTGCGCGGCACTTGCTGCACACCAGGTGATAGTGCAGCTTTTCGTCGGAGCAGGCGGTGACGTAGGTCTTGCCGCCGATCTGCGCGCGCTGGAAGTAGCCGATGCGGTCCAGCATGTCGATACAGCGATACACCGTCGCCAGGCCGACGCGCGGATGGATGCGGCGCGCGCGAACGAGTATCTCGTCTGTGCTCAACATGCGCCTTGCCCGCGTCACGGCTTCTATGACGGCGATGCGCGGCAGGGTCAGGCGGTAGCCGGCTGCCCTGAGCGCGACAGCCGCCTCATCCGCTGCGCTCGTTGACGTTGTCTGAGGCCGTAGGGCGCGCGTCATTTTCTCGATTATAGAAGGCAATCGTCGCTATTCCAACAGCGCGCCCCGCAGCGCGTCGAGTTGCCGGCCAGACACGCCGGCGGCGCGCAGATACGCCTCTGCGCCGCCATAGTGCTCGCGCAAGTGCGCCAGCGTGCGCCGCATGACCGCCGGATCGCTTTCCAGCAGGCGGTTGTACCACGCCAGGTCCAGCCCATCGCGGGCCGCTTGCGCGCGCAGTTCATCCAACAGGGGGTCGAGATACGCGCCGCTCAGCGCGTAATCCGCGATGATGGTTTCATCAGGCACGCCCACCGCGCCCAGGATGAGGGCGATCACCATGCCGGTGCGGTCCTTGCCGGCGGTGCAGTGCACCAGCCCCGGCAGTGCGCCGGGTTCGGTCAGCGTGTCGATCACGCGCCTGATCTGGGGCTGGGCGTGGGCCAGGATCATGCGGTAGACCTCGTCCAGATTCTGAGGCCGACGGGCTGCAATGGCCGGGTCGTCCAACTCGTACAGCGCGATAGGGCGATACTGGATGCGCCGCGAGCCGGCGAAGACATTGGGAGCGCCGGCC
>DAOTYS010000010.1:0-12495 GCA_034434575.1 Thermoflexales bacterium | reverse complement strand
TCCGGGATCTCGGCATACACGACTTCCACCAGCAAATCCTTATCCATCTCAGCGAGCGGAACGCCGTAATCGTCGGGAATGGCCTCCAGACGATAGGCCGGCGTGTTGTTGAGAATCATGTCGCGCAGTTCCTGCTCGGACATGTCCTCAGGCGCAATGGCCGGCATGACCGATTTCGGGTCGATGCGGTAGCCGTACACCACGTAGCCGCCCAGTTGATCGACCACGTTGAGGATCAGCGCAATCAGCACCAGCAGCGCAAGCAGCAGCGATAGAAAAAGAACCACCCGGCCTCCAGCGGCGGTGCGCAGGCGGTTGCGAATGGCGCGATCGGCTTGCAGGTGCGCGCCTTCACCCGGCGTATTGCCGGGGCGAGCCTGGGGATCAGTGGACATGTCAATACACCTCTCGGAAGCGCCGCACGAACCAGCGGCTGATCAGGTTCAATCCAAGCGTCATGAGGAACAACATCAGGCCGATGGCGAACAGGCTGATGTAGTCCATCGACTCGTAGCTCAGGTCGCCGGTGCTGATGCGCGCAATATGGCCGGTCATGGTTTCGGCGGATTGGAAGGGGTTGAAGGTGAAATTTGGCCCGGCGCCGGCGGCCAGCAACACAATCATGGTTTCGCCCATGGCGCGCGACACGCCGACAATGACGGCGGCGGCGATGCCCGACAGCGCCGCCGGCACGACGATTTTCAGGCTGGTCTCGAGCTTGGTGGCGCCCAGCCCCAGCGAAGCCTCGCGCAGCGCGCGCGGCACGGCATTCAAGGCGTCTTCGCTCATCGAGGCAATGATCGGCAGCACCGCGAATCCCAGCACCAGGCCGGCTGAAGCCATGTTGTAGAACTGCACATTCTCCTCCCCGAAAATCTGGCGAATCAGGGGGGTCACAAATGTCAGGGCAAAATAGCCGAAGACCACCGTCGGCACGCCCACCAGCAGTTCCAGAATCGGCTTGAGCAGCCCTCTTGCGCGCGGCGAGGCGTATTCGCTGAGATAGATAGCGGCAGCCAGGCCCACCGGCAGCGCCACAGTCACCGCGATAACGCTGGTGATGAACGTCGCCGTCACCAGCGGCAAAATCCCGTAAGCCTCGAACTCCGGCGCCCAGGTGGTGGTGAAGAAAAACTCAGCCAGGGTGACGCCGGGAGCAGTGAAGAAGTGAACCGCCTCGCTGAGCAAGGTGTACAGGATGGCCAGCGTGGTGCCGATGGAGATGGCGGCGCACACAAACAGCGCGCCGCGAATGGCCACTTCGTTCCGGCGCGGACGCTTTTTCAGGCTGGCCTCTTTGCGCAGCGGGGTCAACACAGGCAATTCGGTGGTAGTCGCTGTCATTGTCATCTACCCGTATTTTACGATTGCGATAATCGGCACGAAAGTACAGGGGCTTGACGGCCGGCGGCATTTGATCTGCGCCCGCAGCAGCGCCGTCAGGCGTGGGTCATGCGTGTATTTGCGCCTTCGTATCCGAAGACTTTATCCAGCCAATCAAACACAACTTGTTGCAGAAGGCTCAGATTGTTGACCTGGCAGTGAGCATCTGCGCCGTCGGCGGCAGTGAAAATGCGAAGCTCTTTGGGACATTTGAGCGCGTCGTAAAACGCGCGGGCTTGCGTCATTTGTTCTTCCGACTCGCCTTCCCCAACCATGCACAATACCGGACAGGCAATCTCATCAATCCTTTCAACTCTCGCTTGCCGCGCCATTTCCAACGCTTCAGAGGCTTTGCTCACCCCGGCCTGCCAGCAGAACTTCTCCATCGCAATCACGGGCAGCGGGCTTTGAAGACCTGCCAGTTTGACGAGCGTGTCTCCGACGAAGGCGGGGGCTTTGTGAAGCGCGGGCGGGATTTCCGCCATCGCCAGGCGGTGCACATCGATAATCGGCGCGCTGGCGGCGCAGGCTTTGATGCGCTTCTCAAATGTGATGGCGCGGGACACCATGTATCCGCCGCCGCTGATGCCAAACAACCCCAACCGGTCTGCGTCTACCTCTGGTCGGGCAAGGGCGTAATCTACGACGGCTTTGATTGGCGCTTCAGAATCGGTTCGGAAGAACAGGCCATCAAATGGCGTCCCTCCCTGACCCGGCAAGTCCGCCATCAGAACATGGTATCCCCGGCGCGCGCCTGCCGGCCCTACCCAGAAGTAAAGCTCTTCGGCGCACGTCTCGCCGCCGCCGATCATGATCAGCGTCGGCGTTTTGTTCCCATCATTTCCGCGCAAGAAGTAACCGGGCAGCGATTTGCCTTCGAAGGGAATCTGAATCGGTTCGATAGGCGGGCTGAACTGAGCCGCTGCCTGTCGGAAGCACCACTGCGCTCTTTGCCAGGTCTCACGCAGTCGCTGGTCTCGCGGGCGGAGAAATATGGCGCCCATCTGGTGGTAGGTGAAGGCGCGCAAGTATGCTTCGCGCGCGCTTACCCGGCGCCCGTTTTCCAGCGCGTGTGTTGCCTGGGACTCGACGCGATGGGCAAGTTCTGCCCATGCCGTATGCCAGCTTTCGGGGTCTCCGTCTTTGACCTGAGAGGCGGCATAGAAACACTCACCCAGCGCCGACCCCCCTTCGTTTTGATGAGCCAGGATCCAGGCAAAGTAGAAATCCATGTCTTCGTTCTGAAAACGGATCCTCTGCCTGCTGCGTTGCCACAGTTTCTCTTTGTTCACAAGAAGCTCTCCAGTGAAAATGCGCCCACAAGCCCGGTCATGCCACCGGGTGCGGCATTTTCATCCGCTGTGGTGAACCACCGGTTCATGGGCAACTCTCTTTGGATTGGGTTGCGTTGAGCGGGCTTACAAAGGCTTGAGCGGAATGCGGCTTGCCCGCCATTCCGCTCAAGCATCGGTCCCTGGCCTGAAGACAGGCGTTACTTCATCGCATTGATCCACAGGTTGCGGGCAGCGGCCAGCCGCGCCGGCGGCTCTGGGAAGTAGCCCACCTTGCGAATCACCTTGTCCACGTTGCTCAGGTAGTAGTTGATGTACGCAGCAACCTGCGGCTTGGACTTCATGATGTTGGCCGAGGAGATGATGAAGAGCGGCCGGGCGAAGCCATAGCGCCCATTGGCCACCGTGGTGGCGCTGGGGGTCACGCCTTCAAAGGCGATGGCCTTGAGTTTGCGGCGGTTCTCTTCGAAGTAAGCATACCCGAAGTAGCCGATGGCACTGATATCGCCTTCCACGCCGGCGACCAGCACATTGTCGTCTTCGCTCAGGTTGACGCCCTGCACTTTGGGGATGAGATCGCGGCGATTGGACAGCGGGCGGCCGTTGGCATCCACGAACACATGCTCACAGAAGTAGTCATAGGTGCCCGAGTCGGTGCCGGGGCTGAAAATCTTGATCGGTGTGTCGGGCCACTTGCTATCGACCTCTTTCCACGTCTTGGCCTGGCCGGAGAAGATGAGCGCCAGTTGCTTCTTGCTGAGGCTGCGCACCCAGGTGTTGCGCGGGTTGACGACCACGGTGAGCGCATCGATGCCCACCTGGAACTGGATTGGGTCCAGGCCGGCGCCGCGACAGGTCTGGATCTCGGCGTCGGTCATAGCGCGGCTGGAGTTGGCCACGTCGTATTCACCGCGGCAGAAGCGCGAAATGCCTGCGCCTGAGCCGATCAGGTCGATCTTGATCTCGCCGGTGTAGCCGTCCTTCTTGAAGCGCTGAGCGATTTCGACGCTGAGCGGGTAGACGGTCGAGCTGCCGCCCGAGTTGATGTTGCCGCTGACTTCGGCCGGCTTAACGGGCGGCAATGCCTGGGCTTGGGCCGGCGCAACGGCCGTCGCGCTGACGGCAACTGCCATGGCAATGGCCGGGGCAATTCGCTTGAAATGTTCATTTACACGCATATGTAACTCCTTGCTAAAGCTGTACTGATTTCTGAGGACTAGGTCTCGCGGATAGACACTACCCGGCGTGTGTTAATCGGAGTTCAAGGCTTTGTTAAGCAGCTCTTAACAGGGGCGTAGTGGCAGCCAGTTGCATGGAAGTGGATTTCTGCCCGGTCTCATTGGTTGGCGCGGCCCAGCCTGGTAGTCCTTCGACGTATCTTAGGACGCCTTTGCATGGCGGGTGTGATGGCGCTGTGTGCTTCACGCCCTGTCACCGGGCGCCCGGCTTGAGAAGCAGGCTAAGCTGGGTCTAAGCAGACGCAGGCAAAATCAGGCCACCCCAAAACGCAGGGTATCGTTTGTCGCGCTGATGGATGTGCGGTGCACAAAGGTGAAATAGAAATAGGAGAAGACAGATGAATACAAACGGCAAGTCTCCCGTGATGAAGCACGCCGCCGGCGGTGGAACCACCAATTACGACTGGTGGCCCAACCAGTTGAACCTGAAAATTCTGCATCAGAACCCGCCTGCGGGAAACCCGATGGGCGAGGACTTCGATTACGCCGAGGAGTTCAGCAAGCTCGACTACCAGGCGTTGAAGAAAGACCTGTATGCCCTGATGACCCAGTCGCAGGATTGGTGGCCGGCTGACTTTGGTCACTACGGCCCCCTCTTCATCCGCATGGCGTGGCACAGCGCCGGCACCTATCGCATTGGCGATGGCCGGGGTGGCGGCGGCACTGGCGCGCAACGTTTTGCGCCTCTCAATAGCTGGCCCGACAATGTCAACCTCGACAAGGCGCGCCGGCTGCTCTGGCCGATCAAGCAGAAGTACGGCAACAAGATCTCCTGGGCCGATTTGATGATTCTGGCCGGCAATTGCGCCCTGGAGTCGATGGGCTTCAAGACGATCGGCTTTGGCGGCGGACGCGAAGATATCTGGGAGCCGCCTCAGGACATCTACTGGGGCAGCGAGCGCAAGTGGCTGGACGATCAACGCTATTCTGGCGATCGCGAGCTGGAGCAACCACTGGCCGCCGTGCAGATGGGTCTGATCTATGTCAACCCCGAAGGCCCGAACGGCAAGCCCGATCCGCTGGCCGCCGCGCGCGACATTCGTGAAACCTTTGGCCGCATGGCCATGAACGATGAAGAAACGGTCGCTCTGATCGTGGGCGGCCACACGTTCGGCAAGACGCACGGCGCCGGCCCGGCCACTCACGTCGGCCCGGAACCCGAAGCTGCGCCGGTCGAACAGCAGGGCCTGGGTTGGAAGAGCAGCTTCGGCAGCGGCAAAGGCTCCGATGCCATTACCAGCGGCATCGAAATCACCTGGACCAGCAAGCCCATTCAATGGAGCAGCGAATATCTGCAGAACCTGTTCAACTATGAATGGGAGCTGACCAAAAGCCCGGCCGGGGCCTGGCAATGGACGCCCAAAGGCGCGCCGGCCAATGTGCCAGACGCCCACGACCCCAGCAAGCGCCACACGCCGGGGATGCTGACCACCGATCTGGCCCTGCGCTTTGACCCCATCTACGAGCCGATCGCGCGCCGCTTCCTGGAGCATCCCGATCAGCTCGCCGACGCCTTTGCGCGGGCGTGGTTCAAACTGACCCACCGCGACATGGGGCCGCGCGCGCGCTATCTCGGCCCGGAGGTTCCGGCGGAAGACTTCATCTGGCAGGACCCGATCCCGGCAGTCGATCACAAGCTGATCGACGCGACAGACATCGCCGCGCTGAAGAAGCGCATTCTCGACTCTGGCCTGTCCATCTCTGAGCTGGTGTACACGGCCTGGTCGGCGGCGTCCACGTTCCGTGGATCAGACAAGCGCGGCGGCGCCAACGGCGCGCGCATTCGCCTAGCGCCGCAGAAGGATTGGGAGGTCAATCAGCCGGCCCAGCTCGCCAAAGTGCTCGGCGTCTTGCAGGGCATTCAAAGCGCGTTCAACGCCGCGCAGTCCGATGGCAAGAAAGTCTCGCTGGCTGATTTGATTGTGCTGGGCGGCTGCGCGGCAGTGGAGCAGGCGGCGAAGCAGGCCGGCTATGACGTGACGGTGCCCTTCACGCCGGGTCGGATGGACGCTTCGCAGGAGCAGACCGATGCGCAGTCCTTTGCCGTGCTCGAGCCGGTTGCAGACGGTTTCCGCAACTATTTGAAGGCGCGTTTCACCGTGTCTGCCGAAGAACTGCTGATAGACAAGGCCCAACTGCTGACGCTGACCGCGCCGGAGATGACGGCGCTGATCGGCGGGATGCGCGCGCTGGGCGCCAACTATGGCGGCGCGCAACACGGCGTCTTCACCAGCCGGCCGGGTGTGTTGACCAACGACTTCTTTGTCAATCTGCTTGACATGCGCACAGAGTGGAAAGCGACGTCCCAGGACGCTGATTTGTTCGAGGGCTATGATCGCGCCACGGGGCAGTTGAAGTGGACGGCTACGCGCGTTGACCTCATCTTTGGCGCCAACTCGCAATTGCGCGCTCTGGCGGAGGTGTACGCCTGCGCCGGCAACCAGGAGAAGTTCGTGCGCGACTTTGTGGCGGCGTGGAACAAGGTGATGAATCTGGATCGCTTCGACCTGCATCATTGATCGCTTGAACGCGGCGCACTCTGAGCGCAGGCGAGTCGAGGGGCCGGCCCCGGCAGATGGCGATGGGCTGTTTGTCGAGGCCGGCTTTCTGTTTGCCGATGGGGTGAGCTGAAATGCAAAGGCCGTTCTGCGCGGCGTGGATCGGGCGGCTGACGCCTGTGTTCACAAGGCATCTGACGGGGCGGATGCGTCGAACAGGCCGGACACTCGCGCCACGTAGCGAACTGGACAGGCGTCAGGCTCCACCCAATCGGATTGTAGCGCGAAGCTGCCGTTCCGCGTTCCTCAAACGCAGCGCCAGCTTGTATACAATAGTGCGAGCCGGGTCGATGTGATGGCTGTGGGTGTTGAGCGCCCGGCTTTGAATTTAATCCTGCGCAAGACCTGCGCAAACAGGAGTTAAAAACAAGAGATGACGCATGAAACAGTGGCAATTGACAGAGACATCGAACTGCACGATCCGCGACTGTATGCGCGGAGGGAGATCGTGCAAGGCATTCGCGGCGGCTTCGACGCGGTGACCGACGCGCACGTGCAGCAGTTTCACGCGCTGGGCTTTTTGTCCATCGAAGACGCCTTCACGACGCAGGAAACGCAGGATGCGATCGCCGGCCTGTTGTGGCTTATCGGCGGCGGCAACCCCGACTTCAAGAGCATCCAGTTTGAAGCCAAAGCCGCGGCGAATCTGAGCGCGCTGACGATCGAGCAGAAGCAGGACGCAGTGCGCAAGTTGATGTGGTTCACTGAGTTCGAGCCGCGACTCAAAGCCCTGTCGCATCATCCCCGGCTGCTGGCGCTGCTGGAGCGTCTGCTCGGCGCGCCGCCGACCATGTTCCAGGACATGGCGCTGCTCAAGCCGCCGCGGCTGGGCCGGGAGAAGCCATGGCATCAGGACAACGCCTATTTCAACCTTGACCCGCGCGAACGCGTGGTGGGCGTATGGATCGCGCTTGATGAAGCGACGATTGAAAATGGCTGCATGCACCTTCTGCCGCAGCTTCCGCGTCAGCCCATTCCGCACTTTCAGCGGCGTGACTGGCAGATTTGCGACACTGATATCCTCGGCCATGAGTGTGTGGCGGCCCCGCTGAAGCCGGGCGGCGTGTTGCTGTTCGACGGGCTGCTGGCGCATGGCACGCCGCACAATGTCAGCGACAAGCGGCGGCGTGCGGTGCAGTTCCACTATCACGCCAATCGATACCCGCCGGTCAGCAACGAAGCGCGCATGGCAGTGTTTGGCAGTGAGGGGAAGGATGTGGAGTGCTGAGGTATCCGTGCGGATCGCGCCGAAAAGCGAAAGTGCCGCTTTGTTATAAGCGGCACTTTCCACGCTTTCGACGGGAGCGACGGGATTCGAACCCGCGGTCTTGGCCTTGACAGGGCCACGTGTTAGGCCAGCTACACCACGCCCCCTTGTCGGGACAGCGCGCAGATGATACCACACTCACCCGAAAAGGCAAGCGCAAATTTCAGACATCGGCCATCAGCGGCGTGACTGTCGCCCGCCGGCCTGCCACGCCCGCATGTAGGTCTCGACCGTTCGCGCGGCAGTCGCTTGCCACGTGAATTGCGCGGCGCGCCGCAACGACGCAGCGCGCATCTGCTGTCGCCGGCCTGGGTCACTCAACACGCCGGTCAGCGCATCGGCCAATCCGCGCACATCGAGGGGATCAACCATCAATCCTGCGTCGCCCACAACCTCCGGCAGCGATGTGGCGCTGCTGGTCACCACCGGCGCCCCGCACGCCATCGCCTCCAGCACCGGCAGTCCAAAACCCTCGTACCACGACGGATACGCAAAGACCGCGCAGGCGTTGTACCAGGCCGGCAACGCTTCCTGCGCAATCTGTCCGACGAAACGCACCCGGCTTTCCAGCCCTAGCGCCTTCACCCGCGCAAAGATCGGCTCGTACTTCCACCCCGGCGCCCCCCCGATAATCAACTGCGCCTCTGTCCTCTCTCCTCTGTCGTCTGTCATCTGACTACTGTCTACTGACTTCTGGCTACTGACTACTAACTTCTGACTACTCACCATCCCAAACGCTTCGATCAACGTGACGAGATTCTTGCGCGGTTCCAGGCTGCCCAGAAAGAAGATGGCCTGATCGGAGATGCTCTGCTCGCGCTTGAATGCGGTCACCTCATCGGCTGGCAGCGGCTTGAAGCGCGGGTGGACGCCATGCGGGATGACGTCTATGCGCTCCGGCGCAACGCCCAGCCGGCTGATCACATCGCGCCGGGTCCATTCGCTCACTGCGATCACCCGCGCTGCTTGCCGGCACGACCAGCGCGTGAACAGCGACAGGTAGATGCGGTTCAGCGGCTTGTGCGTTTCGGGCCGGGTGATGAAGCTTAAATCATGAACGGTGATCACGGTGGGGCAGGGCGCGCGCAACGGCGCGACGAATGCCAGCCCGTGGTACAGCGCCCCGTCGATGTCACGCAGCACGCCCGGCGTCTCGATTTGCTCCACCCAGATGCGGCGCCACGGGTCTTCGGTGTTGCGCGACGCCAGGCGAATGGTCAACTGCGCATGGGTGGGTTGCAGGCCGGCCTGCTGCAGGCCGGCCAGTTGCTCGCGCGCGCTGGGACTGACCAGCGCGGTGATCGGCCCGGGCAGCCGGCTTTCATCCGCCGCCAGTTGCTCGATCAACACACGGCTGTATTGATGAATCCCGGCCTGCCGATAGCCGGGCGTGCCGCTGAGCAGATACGCGCCGAGGACGAGATGCATGGGAAGTCGTCAGCCGTCAGTAATCAGTCGTCAGACACAGCGTCGCGCTCGCTTGCGCATTGCTGCCATTCTGCAGGACTGACAGTTACTTCAGGGCCAGTGCGATTTCGCGCAGGCTGGGTTTGGTTCCGCGCAGCAACGACTGGGCGCGGAAGACGCGCGCGGCGAGCGCGATCACCACCCCCACGGCCACGACCAGCAACGCCAGGGCGAGGACGATCTGCCAGGCCGGCACGTCGGTGACCGTCATGCGCATCACCATGGCCACCGGCGCGCTGAATGGAATCAGGCTCAGCGCGACGGCCAACGGGCTGTCCGGCTCCAGGCTGATGGCCGTGTTGAGGTACAGCGGGAGAAAGAGCGGCAGGATGATAAAGAAAGTGTACTGCGCCGCCTCGCGCGTGCCCGGCATCAGCGCGCCCAGCCCGGCCATCAGGCTGGCATAGATGAAATAGCCCAGCACGAAAAACACCAGCGCCACGGCAATCGTGCCGCCATCCACGACGCCCAGCGACGCGCCGGCCGGGATGAAGCGCAACGCGGCCAGCCCCGACAGCAGCCAAAGCGCCATCTGCGCCAGACCGATCAGGCCCAGTCCCAGCACCTTGCCGGCCAGCATCTGTGTCGGCGTCAGCGACGACATCAGCACCTCGATCACGCGGCTCTCTTTTTCAGTCGTCACCGACTGCATCAAATAGCTGGCCGCCGTGATCAGCACGATCGAGAACATGATGGCGACGACCATCGGGATGATCGGGAAGGGCGCGCCGCCGGCGCCGCCTTTGGCCTCAGCCGGCGCAGTCGCCATCTCCGTTCGGATCAGCACCGGCGTGCTGAAGGCTGACAACAGCGCCGCGTCGCCGCCCAGCAGGTTGTAGTTCAGCGTCCGCTCGAACTCATCTGTTGGCGAATCCATTGGATTGAACTCTCTCGACACGTACTGCACGGCGCCGGTCTCGATGTAGTCCTGCGGGACGACGAAATAGCCACTGATGTCGCCGGCTTCCAGCGCGGCCCGCGCGGCTGCTTCATCGTCGAAGGCGCGCAGGTTCGATCCATCGAGCAGACTGCGGATGATTCCGCTCTGATCGATGTAACCCTGCGCATCGGCGCGATTCTGACGCGCTGCAATGGCCGACGCGGTCGCCGCTGTGCTCGACACAATCGTGATGCCCATGATCACGGCCATGAAAATCGGCACGCCGATCAGCGCGATCCAGAAGGAGGGTTTGGTAATCAGCGTCACAAACTCGTGGCGCATGACGATAAGTATTTTGCGCATGGGACAGAGTTCCGTACTGCGTATTGGTCAGAAGCGGAAGTTGGCTGCGATCTCGGATAGATTCACGCGCTGGCCGAAGCGCAACATGCCAATGCGAAAGATGCGGGCGGCCAGCCACAGCGCGCCGATGGCCGTAAGGATCATGAACCCGATCGCAACCACCAGTTGCCAGGCCGGGATGCTGGTCATGCTATAGCGCACCAGCAAGGTCAGCGGCGCGGTCAGCGGGAACAGGCTCAGCGCGATGGCAACGACTCCGTTCGGGTCGAAGAGGATGGCGGTCAGGAAGAACCACGGAATCATGGCGGCCAGCGTGAACGGCGTGGAGTACGACTGCCCCTGCCTGGCGTCGACCACGATGGAGCCTATGCCGGCCATGATCGCGCCATAGATCAGGTACTGCAACACGAACAGCACGAATGCCAGCGCCACGAAGCCGGCGTCGATGGCGATGCCTTGCAGAAACTCCAGCCGGTCGCGCAGCAGGAACACGGCTGCGCTTGCGCCGATCAGCCAGACCAGAATCTGGGTCAGGCCCACGCCGGCCAGCCCGATCACCTTGCCCGACATCAATTGCATGGGCGTGACCGACGACACCACAATCTCGATGGTGCGGTTTTCCTTTTCATCCACCACCGCCTGCAACAGATAGGACGCCCCGCTGAACAGGGCGATGATGAACAGGATCGCCGCGATGAACGGCAGGACGAACGACATGATGTTGTCCTCGTCGAAGGTGCGCGATCCGTCGAGGGTTGTCTGGGTGAAGGTGGCGCCTTCGATCAGGCGCGCGCGAACCGCCGGCAGCGCGTCGGCCAACAGCGCCGAGCGCGCAAACGCTTCGAACGCGCGCCGGACGCGATTGCCCGGCTCGTTCTGCCAGTAGCGCAAATCAGCCTGGCGTGTGGCGGCGAAATCGGGCGCCAGGACGTAGTAGGCGATGATCTGCTTCTGTTCCAGCGCTGTTTGCGCTGCCTCGGCCGTGTCGAATTTCTGAAAGGTATTGTCGGCGTCAGCCGGCGGACGCGTCGCATTGGCCAGCGCGTTGCCGGGGTCAACATAGCCGATAACGCCGCGATCGCTGTTGATCGTGCTGGAAGCCGAGATCAACCCCACCACCGCGCCGATGGCGATGATGAACAGCGGCAACAACAGCACGCCAATGAACGCTTTGCGCGCCACCTGTCGCTCGTACTCGCGCAGGGCGATGAGCAGAATCTTCTTCATGTTTGCTCAATTGTTTGATACGCAGTGCGCAGTGCATATTGCGTGTTGCGTATTGCGTATGGTCTACTTTCCGCCGGCCACCACTTTGACGAAGATGTCGTCCATAGTGGGCAGGGCCAGTTCAAAGTGTTCGATCAGCACGTTGGCGGCGACCAGGTGGCGCAGCACTGCCTGCGGCTCCATGTCGCGCGGCAGGGCCAGCGTGCGCGCGTTGCCCTTGCGCGAGGTTTCGATCACGCCGGGAATAGGCGGAAGCTCGCCTTTGGCCACCACGCGCACGGCGCGATCGGCATGGCTGCGGCGGATTTCGTCCACGCCGCCGTACAGCACGGTCTTGCCGTGGTCGATGAGCGCCAGCCGGTCGCACATCTCCTCCACCTGATACATCAGGTGAGTGGACATGACGATCGTGGCGCCCTGCGCGCGCTGCTCCAGCAGCAGGTCCTGCACCAGCCGCGTGTTGACCGGGTCCAGCCCGCTGAACGGCTCGTCGATAATGACGAGCGCCGGCTTGTGGATCAGCGTGCTGATGATCTGCACTTTCTGCTGCATGCCTTTGCTCAGCTCGTTGACCTTCTTGCGCCGGTGCTCGGTCAGGTCGAATTGCTCGAAGAACCGCGCCGCCCGCGCTTTGATGTCGGCCCGCGCGACGCCTTTCAATTCGGCCAGGTATGTCACGCATTGCTCGACAGTCAGATCCTTGTACAGGCCGCGCTCCTCCGGCAGATAGCCGATGCGCGCTTTCTTTTCCTCGCTCATCGGTCCGCCCAGCACGCTGATCGCGCCCTTGTCCGGCTTGAAGATATCCAGGATCATGCGG
>DAOTYS010000009.1:0-8938 GCA_034434575.1 Thermoflexales bacterium | reverse complement strand
GAAAGCCAACGAGCATCTGGACAAGGCGCTGCCGAACAAGGACGCCAACGGCATGCGACTTGGGCCGGATGGCAAGCCGCTGACGCTAATCTGGACTCTGCTGGATCAGAACTACACCGGCGGCGACGCGCGCGCCTGGTTGCAGGCGGCCGAGCTGATCGTCGGTTACTTCAAGGAAGTCGGCGTCGAGGTCAAGATGGATGTCGTGTCCGATCAGGTGTTGGGCGAGCGGCGCAACACCAACGACATTGACATGTTCACCTTCCACGGCGGCGAGGGCGGCGCCGGCATCACTGCCATCCTCGACCCGCGCTGGCACATCCCCGGCGAGTACTGGGGGCTGTTCAGTTGGGGTTGGTCTCCATACCTTACCGGCGCGGAACTCACCGAAACCATCACTGCCAACTTCGTCGAGCCGCCGCCCGGAATGAAGGAGATCCGCGAGATGTGGTCGTTCGCCACGCAACAGCCCACCTTTGAAGGACAGGTGGCCGAGATGAAGAAGGTGCTGGAGGTCTCGGCAGACCAGTTCTGGTGCATCGGCATCTCGCGGCCCGGCATGAGCTACCAGCCGATGAGCAAGCGCCTGAACGGCCTGCCCGATGGCGCCGTGGACGGCTGGCTGCCCGGCACGCACAAGATCATGCGCCCCGAACAGTGGTGGCTCGAAGGCTGACCCGAACGGAACACGGAATACGAAACGGAACACGCCATACGCCATACGCAACCCGTATTGCGTATGGCGTGAACCAATGGATGAGTGCCCATGCTAAAGTTCATGCTGCGCCGCCTGTCCTACGCCGCCATTGCGGTCTTTGCCATTTCACTGGTTTCGTTTGCGGTGATCCAGTTGCCGCCCGGCGACTACGTGACCGACATGATCAATCGCATTCGCATCACCGGCGGCAATATCGATCCGTCTTTTGAACAGCGCATGCGCGAGGTGTACGGCTTCAACGAGCCGATGATTGTGCAGTACGTCAAGTGGATGGGCAACATCATCACGCGCGGCGAGTTTGGGTACTCGTTCATCTACAAGCGCGACGCCGGCGAGATGATTGGCGAGCGGTTGCCAACAACGGCTGTCATGGTGCTGGGCGCGGTGACGTTGACCTGGATCATTGCACTGCCCCTGGGCGTCCTGGCGGCGGTGAAGAAACACTCCATCATCGACTACGGCGCGATCTTCATTGGCTTTGTGGGTCTGGCGGTGCCCAGCTTCATCCTGGCGATTGTGGTGATGTATCTCACCTTTCGCGCCGTGGGGCGGGTGAACATCGGCTTATTCTCCCCGGAGTTCGTGGACGCCCCGTGGAGCCTGGCCAGGCTGCTTGACCTGCTGCGCAACATGTGGCTGCCGGCGCTGCTGGCGGCAGTCACCGGCATCGGCGCGCTCACCCAGACCATGCGCGCCAACCTGCTCGACGAGTTGAACAAGCCGTATGTCACCACGGCGCGCGCCAAAGGGTTGGCTGAGTGGAAACTGCTGGCCAAGTATCCAGTGCGGCACGCGCTCAATCCATTCGTCAGCACCATCGGCTGGCTGCTGCCGGCGCTGGTGACAGGCGACGTGATCATCTCGATCGTGCTGAATCTGCCCACCGCCGGCTCCATGCTGTACGCGGCGCTGATTCAACAGGATCAATACGTGGCGGCCGGCTTCATTCTGCTGCTCAGCACCCTCACCGTTATCGGCACGCTGATCTCCGATCTGCTGCTGGCGTGGCTCGACCCGCGCATCCGCCTGTCGTGATGCGCGCAACAGGGGATAGCACCAATGGCAACACTCGCGCCTGGTCTGAAAAGCAAAGCCGCTTCGGCGGCGGAAGTGCAGGAAGCGAAGCGCAGCGTCGAAGTCGCTTCACAATGGAAGTTGATGTGGTGGAAGTTCCGCAAGGACAAGCTGGCCATCGTCGGCAGCGTCATTGTGATCATCTTCTACACGATGGCCGCCTTTGCGGAGTTCTTTGCGCCCAAGTCGCCGGAGTTTTTCGACCCTCAGTATGTGTATGCGCCGCCGCAGCCGTTGTACCTGTTTTTGGACGGCCAGTTCAACCCGTTCGTGTATGGCCTGAAGTTCGAACGCGATCCGGTGTCGCTGAAGAAAACCTGGAGCATTGACCGCAACAACCGCATCCCGGTCGGCTTGTTTGTCGAGGCGGAACCGTACCGGCTGCTCGGCATCGCGCCCTGGAACGTGCATTTGTTCGGGCCGAAAGACCCCAAACAGCCGTTCTACCTGATCGGCGCGGACAAGAGCGGGCGCGACATGCTCAGTCGCATCATCCACGCGGCGCGCCTCTCGCTGACGGTCGGCCTGGTCGGCGTGTTTCTCTCGCTGGTGATCGGCGTCACCATTGGCGGCGTCTCCGGCTTGCTGGGCGGCTTTGTGGATGTGGTCATTCAGCGCATCATCGAAATCGTCAACTCGGTGCCCAGTTTGCCGATCATGATGGCGCTGGCGGCGATCGTGCCGCCGGGCACGCCGCCGGTGCAAGTCTACGTGATCGTCACTGTCATCCTGGCCATGCTGAGCTGGACCGGCATGGCGCGCGTGGTGCGTGGGCGATTCCTGGCGCTGCGCGAGGAGGACTTCATCCTCGCCGCCCGGCTCGACGGCGCCAGGCGCAGCCGGCTGATTTTCCGCCACATGGTGCCGTCGTTCCTCAGCCACATCATCGCCTCGATCACCATCTCCATCCCGTACATGATCCTGAGCGAAACCGGCCTCAGCTTCCTCGGCATCGGCCTGCGCCCGCCGGTGGTGAGCTGGGGCGTGATGCTGCGCGACGCCCAGCAGATTGCCGCCGTCGCCAACTATCCCTGGTTGCTCTTGCCCGCTGTGGCGGTGGTCATCTTCGTTCTGTCCATGAACTTCACCGGCAACGGTTTGCGCGATGCCGCCGACCCCTATGCCAATTGACGATTTTGGATTTCAGATTTGGAATTGCAAATAACCTGTCTGGTGCGACAGACCGCAACCCCAGTCCTCAATCCAAAATCCAAAATCTAAAATCCAAAATCGAAAATCGCCATGAATGATGCGCTGCTTGAGTTCAAGGATCTGCGCGTGCATTTCTTCACCGACGAAGGCGTGGTGAAGGCGGTCGATGGCGTCGATCTCGATGTGCCGCGCGGCAAGACCACCTGCATTGTGGGGGAAAGCGGCTGCGGCAAGAGCGTCATGTCGCTGGCGGCCATGCGCATCGTGCAAAAGCCGGGCCGCATCGTCACCGGCCAGGTGCTGTGGCACGGCAAGAACGGCAAGGTCACCGACCTGTGCGCCCTGCGGCCCAGCAGCCCTGATATCCGCAAGGTGCGCGGCGGCGAAATCGCCATGATCTTCCAGGAGCCGATGACCAGCCTCAGCATGTTGTACACCATCGGCAATCAGATCGGCGAGGTCATCCGGCTGCATCAGGGCGTGTCGAAACAAGAGGCCCGCAACCGCGCCATCGAGATGCTGCGCAAAGTCCGCATCCCCCGCCCCGAACGGCTGGTGGACGAATATCCTTTCCGGCTGAGCGGCGGCATGCGCCAGCGCGCCATGATCGCCATGGCCCTTTCCTGCAACCCGGCTTTGCTCATCGCCGACGAGCCGACGACAGCCCTCGACGTGACCACCCAGGCGCAAATCCTTGACCTGATGCTCGACTTGCAGCGCGAGTACGGCATGGGCATCATGTTCATCACCCATGACCTGGGCGTGGTGGCCGAAATCGCCGACTATGTCGCGGTGATGTACCTGGGCCGGGTGGTGGAAAGCGCCGACGCCGACACGCTCTTCAACGATCCCAAACACCCGTATACGCAGGCGCTGCTGGGCTCGATTCCCAAGATCACCGCCACGCGCCAGCCGCTCGAGCCGATCCAGGGCATGGTGCCTAACCCGTTCCGCCGGCCCACCGGTTGCAGCTTCCACCCCCGCTGCGCGCAAGTCATGGCTGTCTGCCCGGAGATCGAGCCGGACGCCTATCGCATCTCCGACGGCCATATCGCGCGCTGCCTGCTGTATGCCGACAATCTGCCCGCCGGCGTCGAGCCGGCCCCGTCGATGATGCGCCAGGTGAAAACGCCATGACCAGACCGTAGAGACGCGCTGGCGTAGAGACGCGCTGCAGCGCGTCTCTACCGAAAGAAAAATCGAAATCATCCCATGACCAGTCAGACCATGCCCGCGCAGCCGGCCAATGGCCGGCAACAAGGCGACATCCTGTTGCAGGTGCGCAACCTGAAGATGCATTTCCCGATCATGAAGGGCGCTTTCGGCGGCGTCAAAGGCTACGTGCGCGCCGCCGACGACGTCAGCTTCGACATCCGCTTTGGCGAGACCGTGGGGCTGGTCGGCGAGAGCGGCTGCGGCAAGACCACCGTTGGGCGGTGCATTGTGCGCGCCTACAAACCGACCAGCGGGCAGATGTTGTACTACGGCGGCAACGACGGCAAAGTGGTCGATCTTGCTGCCTTGTCCGAAGATGAAGTCCGGCCCTACCGCCGCGACATCCGCATGATCTTTCAGGACCCCTATTCGTCGCTCAACCCGCGCATGCCGGTCTTCGAGAACGTGGGCGAAGGGTTGCTCAACCTCACCGATATTCGCGGCAAGGACATGGAAGATCGCGTCAAGGATGCCATCGTGCGCGTGGGATTGCGGCCCGAGTATATCCGGCGCTTCCCGCACGCCTTCTCTGGCGGCGAGCGCCAGCGCATCGTCATCGCTCGCGCGCTGGTGACCAACCCGCGCCTGGTGGTGTGCGATGAGGCTGTGGCCGCGCTCGACGTGTCCATCCGCGCCCAGGTGCTCAACCTGCTGGAAAATCTGCGCAACGACCTGAACCTCACGTATCTGTTTGTCTCGCACGACCTCAGCGTGGTGCGCTACATCTGCGACCGGGTGGTGGTGATGTACGTCGGCAAGATGGTCGAGTCTGCGCCGGTGAACGATTTGTTTGTCCGCCCGATGCACCCTTACACCGAGGCGCTGATGTCGTCGGTGCCGATCCAGAACCCGCGCCAGCGCAACCGGGGCGTCCGCATCCGGCTGGAGGGCGAGGTGGCCGATCCCTCCAATCCCCCCACCGGCTGCTACTTCCATCCGCGCTGCCGCTATGCCCAGGAACGCTGCAAAGTCGAGCAACCGATTCTGCGCGAGGTGGCGCCCAATCGCACAGTGGCCTGCCACTTCGCCGAAGAACTGGACCTCAAAGGCGCCATTCAGATGTCCTGACATCCCCGGAGTCTCAAAGACTCCGGGGATGTCGAGGGATGTCAGGGGAGCAATCCGCATGTCCGCGCAACTGATTCATCCTGCTTCGATCCCGAATTTGCCCTGGGAAGAGCGCCCCGCCGGCTGCTCGGACGTGGTGTGGCGCTACAGCCGCAATCCGGTCATCCCGCGCAACGCGATGCCCCGCAGCAACAGCATTTTCAACAGCGCCGTTGCGCCCTGGCGCGGCGGCTTCGCCGGCGTCTTTCGCGCCGACGACACGCGCCGTGTGATGAACCTCCACGCCGGCTTCAGCGAGGACGGCCTGACGTGGCGCTTCGACCCCAATCCGATCCGCTTTCAGTGCGACGACCCGGAGATCGGCGCTTTTCAGTATCGCTACGACCCGCGCGTGTGCTGGCTGGAAGACCGCTATTACATCACGTGGTGCAATGGCTATCACGGCCCGACCATCGGCGTGGGCTACACCCATGATTTCCAGACGTTCTACCAGCTCGAGAACGCCTTTCTGCCGTTCAACCGCAATGGGGTGTTGTTTCCGCGCCGGATCAACGGCAAATTCGCCATGTTCAGCCGGCCCAGCGACAACGGCCACACCCCCTTCGGTGACATCTACTACAGCGAAAGCCCGGACATGATTCACTGGGGGCGGCATCGCTGGGTGTTTGGCGCCGCCGGCAGCACGTGGAGCTACACCAAAGTCGGCGCCGGCCCCACACCCATCGAGACCAGCGAGGGCTGGCTGTTGATCTATCACGGCGTCCTCACCTCGTGCAATGGCTTCGTGTACAGCTATGGCGCGGCGCTGCTCGATCTCGATCAGCCGTGGAAAGTGATCGCGCGCGCGGCGCCCTATCTCATGTCGCCCCAGACGCTGTACGAGTGTGTCGGCGACGTGCCCAACGTGGTGTTCCCCTGCGCGGCGCTGGTCGATGGCGACACCGGCCGCATGGCCATTTACTACGGCGCCGCCGACACGGTCACCGCGCTCGCGTTTGCCTATGTCGGCGAAGTGGTGGACTGGGTCAAGGCCGAAGCGATGTAGCCGGCCCACTGCGCGCGCCGGCCACACAACGGCAGCGCCCCGTGAAGGCCCAGGGAGCGCAGGTGTCGGATGAGTGCAGGTGTCGGACTCCTCAAAGGAGTCCGACACCCGAGCGGATTAACATGAAACGAGGCACATTCCATCTCATCGCGCGCAGCGCGCTGGCGGCGCTGGTTGCCGGCGCGCTGTTTGTCGCTCAACTGGCGCTGCCGGCGCAGCGCATGGAATCCGCATCCACCGCGCCGGCCACAACAACCGCAACCCCGCGCCCCACGCGCACACCCCGTCCCACGCCTTCGCCTACGCCGGCGCGCATCCGCGCCGCGATTGAGGTGGACGCATCCGCGCCGGGCGCGCCGTTTACCCCGCGCATGTTGGGCAGCAACCTGCCGGCCTGGCTGAAAAGGGACGTGTTTGAAAACGAGACTTTTCGCCGGCGCGTGGCCGCTTCGGGCATTCGTCTGCTGCGCATCCCCGGCGGCGCATGGGGCGATGAATACGGCTGGCTGAGCTGCGAGACGGGCAAAGATCAGCCTGGCGCTTTTCCCTGTCGTTTCCCCTGGGCGGCGCGCCCCACCGATTTCATCAACTTCTTCAAGGCCGTCGCCGCGCAGGGCAACGCGATCGAGCCGATGTACATCGTCAACGTCAACTACACCGCGCAAGAGGCGGCGGCGCTGGTGGCCTTTCACAACAGCTACGTCACCGACACCACCCGCATCGGCGTCGATATTCGCGGCACGGATTGGCTCACCGCCGGCCACTGGGCGCGGCTGCGCGCCGCCGGCGGCAATGTCGAGCCGCTGCGCATCACCCTGTGGGAAATCGGCAACGAGTTATACGGCGGCAAGCCGGCGGTCAAAGGTTGCCCGGCCAGCGGCTGGGAAAACACCTGGACGTGCAACGGCGCGGAATACATTGACGGCAACGAACAGCACGATGGCTTCATCAAAATGCGCGCGGCGATGCAGGCAGTCGATTCGTCCATTCTCGTCGGCGCGGTCGGCCACGAGTCCTCGCTGGGCGGATGGAGTCGCGGTGTGTTGACGCGCGGCGGCGCAGTGATGGACTACTACGTGGCGCACGCTTACCCTCAGTACTACAACTACGGCAACCCGCGCCGCGAGATCGAGCACATTGTGTCTATCCCGCAGTATCTGTGGCCCAAGATCAAACGGGAAGCGGATCTGGCGTTTGCCGAGTATGCAGGCGGGCGCGCCATTCCCATTGCGCTGAACGAATTCAACATTGTGCCGGAGTGGGGCAAGAAGGACTATCGCAACTATCTGAATAAGCACGTCAACGCGCTGTTCATGGCCGATTCCATCGGCATGATGGCGACGCACGGCTATGCCATGGCCGCGCAGTGGGATGTGATGAACGGCCCCAGCCCGGAGATGGGCGGGGGGGTGAACGAGTTCGGATTGATGCGCGCCTACGAGTACGACCGGCGGATGACGCGCCAACCGCAGTATTACGCCTTTCCGATCTGGGCGCGTTTCGGACTGACGACGCTGCCCGTCACATCATCGGTTGACCCGGCTAAAGAGATGAGCGTGTACGCTGGCCGGCCTGAAGCCGGCGTTGTCTCGGTGTTGCTCATTAACAAGAGCGACCGGCCGGCGGATGCGCAGATCACACTGGCCGGCGCCCGGCAGATCGCCGGCGGACTGGCGGATACCGTGACGGCTGAATCGCCAGACGCGCTGCAAGCCGCGTTCAACGGCGTGTTCAATCCAAAGGATGATTTGTCCGATGCCCCGCCGGTGACGCTGAAGGGCGCAGCCGACAATCGGCTGAGCTATACCGTCGCCCCGTATGCCATTGTCCTGTTGCGCCTGAGGGCGCGGTAGAGGCGTGGCACTACCAACACTCCCGGAATCTTTAAGATTCCGGGAATGTTGGCAGGAGTGTTGGGTGTTGCGAAATCCCCGCATCTCTGCGCTCCCTGATCGACCCGGCCCAAAAACAAAACGCCGGCGGCGCGTCAGCCGCCGCCGGCGTTTCCTCCTGTTGCGTCAGCCGGGCGCTACACCGCGCTGATCGCGCCGTCGGGGCAATCCTCAACGGCCTGCCTGACGTCTGCTTCGAGGCCGGGCGGGATCGGGTCGAGCCTGACAATGGCGTAGCCCTCCGGGCCAACCTCGAACACGTCCGGCGCAGTGGTCTCGCACAGGGCGCAGCCGCCGCATTTGGTCTGGTCAACAATTGCTTTCATCAGAAAAGAACCTCTTGAATCGGGCTGGGTGATATGGACTGCCGTTCAAGGGGCGGCGTGGTCCGTCTGAAACGGCAGGGCCGCATGGCCCAGTCTGTCCGATGCGCCGCGCAGCAGTATAGGCGGGGCAGCGGGCCGGGCAAGTGACATTCTTCGTGTTTGCGCGGCGCGGATTTGCTGACGATGCTGTTGGGGAGAAATTGGCTTACGCGCCGGCGGGAAGAACGGAGCAGAAGCGATAGCAATTTGTCTGAAGTTGCGATATAAACAAAAAAGTTGCATTTTTTATATCTTTTTTTAGGCATGCGGCGGGTAATGTTGATAGTTGATGTCGCTTGCTCTTGACAAATTGATTTTTTTAGATACGTCTGATGTGAAATGAGATCACGCGGCAGCGACGCGAAAGGTCTGCACATCGATGCCAAACACCTGGCGCAACAAACGTCGC
>DAOTYS010000008.1:0-3639 GCA_034434575.1 Thermoflexales bacterium | reverse complement strand
GCCGCCGCGAATCGGGAAATACTTGACCAGGTTTTTCACCTGGACCATGTCTGGCTCGCCGCCCGGCGCCTTGCCGTTCGCCGGCGCGGCCATCGCTGATGTAGCTGGAGGAGTGGTTAATGGATTCATGCTCTGTGACCGACCTGACATCGAAAAACCTGACGTGGTGACTGCCTGACGGATTGCGCGCCGCAAACAGGCGGCGCGCCGGCGCTATTTTTCATATATCCAGCAGCGCACCCAGTGGTTCGGCTCGACCTCGCGCAATGGCGGCGTCTCGGCTTTGCAACGTTCGCGGGCCGCGCCCTGGCACACCTGGCAACGCGGCTCGAACCGGCAGCCCGGCGGGGGATTCAACAGGTTCGGCACCGTGCCGGGAATGACATCCAGGCGGTCGCGCACTTTGCCCAGCACAGGGATTGAACCGATCAGGCCCTGCGTGTAAGGATGGAGCGGCCTGGCAAACAGGGTGAAGACATCCGCTTCTTCGACCACCTGGCCGGCGTACATCACGATCACGCGCTCGCACATTTCTGCGATGACGCCCAGGTCGTGCGTGATAAGCATGATGGAGGTGCCGGTCTTGTCGCGCAGATCCCGCATCAGGTCAAGAATCTGGGCCTGAATAGTCACATCGAGCGCCGTGGTCGGCTCGTCGGCGATCAGCAATTCAGGGGCGCAAGCCAATGCCATGGCGATCATCACGCGCTGGGCCTGGCCGCCGGAAATTTCGTGCGGATAGGAATGCACGCGCTTCTGGGGTTCGGGGATGCCGACCATGCGCAGCAGCTCGATCGCGCGCTTCCAGCCGGCTTCCTTGCCCAGACTTTGATGGATATTAAGCACCTCGGCAATCTGGTCGCCGATCTTGAACACAGGATTCAGACACGTCGTGGGCTGCTGAAACACCATCGAGATGCGGTTGCCGCGAATGTGCGTCATTTCGCGCTCCGGCAAGTCCAGCAAATTCACCCCGTCGAAAATAATCCGCCCTTCGACAATCCTGCCCGGCGCGCCAACCAGCCGCATTACAGACAGCGAGGTCACACTCTTGCCGCAGCCCGACTCGCCGACGATGCCGACCGTCTCGCCGCGTTTGACCTTCAGATCAACGCCGTCAACCGCCTTGACCACGCCATCCTCAGTGTAGAAATACGTTTTGAGGCCCTGAACCTCCAACATCAGATCGCTGCGGTCCGAGCCGGCTTTGCCTTTTCCGGCTGTCCGCGCGCCTGTGGCAGCCGCAGGTGCTACAGAACTCATGTATCCTCCGATCGCTCCTTGTCTTCGTGAAGTGAGTGAGAGTTTACCCCGAAAGGCGTCTGCTGATTTTGGGGTTACATCTTGAGCCGGGGGTCCAGCGCGTCGCGCAGCCCGTCGCCGATGAAGTTGAAACCGAGCGAGCACAGGACAACGGGGATGCCGGGAATGAGGGGGACCCAGGGATTGGTCAACATGAAGTTGGTGGCGAACTGGAGCATGTTGCCCCAGGTCGGCGTCGGATCGGTGATGCCGACGCCGAGGAAGCTCAGCGCCGTTTCCGCGGTGAGCGCGCCGGCCAGACTGAGCGTGTAAGCCACCACCAGGGGCGGAAACGAATTCGGCACCACATGCCGCAGAATGATTCTGGCGTTGTTGGCGCCCAGGGAGCGCGCGGATTCGATGAAATCGCGCTCGCGCACCGACAACACCATGCCGCGCATCAGGCGCGCCGCGCCCGTCCAGCCAAAAAGGGTCAACACGACGATCATGGTCAACACCTGCGCGCGCTCGGCGCCCACCGAATTCAACAGCATGAGGTTGCCGATGATGTCGAGCAGGAATGGCGGGTATGGCAGAAGCTTTGGATCCGTGATGAGAATGGAAGCGATGATGAGCAGGATCGGAAAATCGGGGATCGAGGCCATGAACTCGAGGATGCGCATCACGATGCTGTCCACAATGCCCCGGAAGTAGCCGGCCAGAGCGCCAAGCGTCATGCCGAGCAATGTCGCGGCGGTGGCCACGGAAAATGCTACGCTCAGCGTGATGCGGGCGGCGTAGAGCAGGCGGGTGAAGAAGTCGCGCCCCACGTGATCGACGCCCAGAATATGGGTCGTGCCGGTTTGGGCGTTGACCGTCAACGGCGGCGAGAAGCGCGGCGCCAGGCTGGTGGCATCTCGACCAAAGGGGGCCAGGATGGGCGCCAGAAGCGAGGCAATGAAGATCATCGCCAAAACAAACAACGAGACCATCGCCAGGCGATGCCGGCGAAAACGCCGCAGGACGATGCTCCACTGGCCTTCGGGTTTGCGCAGGTTGAGGCCGCGCGAAGCGGCGGGCAGATCTGCCGTGGTGCTAGCCATGTCGCTCTCTTAGATTCATTCTCGAATGCTGTCGTCAACTCATGCGGATGCGCGGGTCAACAATGGTGTACAACACATCAGACACCAGGAAGCCAACCAGTGTCAGGAAGGTCGAGATCAACAGGTAGGCGATCGCAACAGGATAATCGCTGGCCACCAGAGAATTGATAAACAGCTTGCCAATGCCCGGCCAGCTAAAGACGCTTTCTGTGATAATGGCGCCGCCGAACAGCGTGGGCAGCACGCCGGCCAGCAAGGTCACAAACGGGATCAGCGCGTTGCGCAGAGCGTGCTTCATAATGACCACGCGCTCAATCAACCCTTTGGCGCGCGCCGTGCGCACGTAATCCTGCCGCAGCACTTCCAGCATGGAAGAGCGAATGAAGCGCGTCCAGCCGGCCAGGCTGAAGAACGTCAGCACCGACACCGGCAGGATCAGATGCCATATCCGATCGCTCACGCTTCCCGCCTGAATCAGCCCGAACAGCGGAATCACCACATCACGATTCGACTCCGCCAGGGCAGCCGGCAGATAAGGCAGCCCCAGGTTCTTGAAGATCAGCGCGAAAATCAGAATGCCCATCACGCCGGTAAAGAGCGTGGGCATCCCAGAGCCAAAGAAAGCCAGCGTGGTGAAGAAATAATCGAACCGCGAGTATTGCTTCACGGCCGAATACACGCCGACGGGAATAGCGATGATGATCGCCAGAAAAGTGGACAGCCCCATCAGCAGCAGGGTTGGCGCCAGCCGCGTCGAGATCAACTGAGACACGGGTTGCTCGCGCGCCAGTTGCTGCGAGCGTCCGAAGTCAAGCGTGATCACGCCATTGCTGACGGGGCGACCGCCCAGGTCGCGCAAATAGACGGGTTTGGCGCAATCGATCTCCTCGATTCGCCCATCCGGGTAGACCAGCTGGGCTTTGCCGGGTTTCAGACAGCCCACCTGCAGATTGGGGGCAATCTCTTGCCCGCCAACCACGATCGACCCGCGCGGATGCCCGACCAGCCAGCGCAGAAAACGCACGCCGATGGTCAGATCGAGGTCGTAGCGCTTCATGATGCGCTCAACTTCGTCAGGATCAGGTCTGCGGGTGGTGCTCTGAAGCGAGGCCAGTTGTTCGAGGGGGCCGCCGGGGGCTGAGTAGAGCAGGGCGAAGGAGGCGAATGAGATGACAAACGCCATCACCACAATCACCACAAGCCGGCGGATCAGGTAATTGAGCATGCGACACGCTGCCTGTTAAAGACGGCGAGTAGCTCGCGCTGGCGCGAGCTACTCGCCCGGTGCTTACTG
>DAOTYS010000007.1:0-2868 GCA_034434575.1 Thermoflexales bacterium | reverse complement strand
GATGGGCAGGTACAGGCTGGCCGGCCACGACTCCAGAACAATCACCGAGGATACGTTGCCCCACACATCCACAGCCCGCACGATGGCAAATCCAACCCTCGGCCCGGCCCACCCGCTCAGCGAATACGTCCAGGCATTGCCGCTCAGCGCCGCCGGCTGATACGTGTTGCCGCCATCCAGGCTGACCCACACGCCGCTCACACCCGATCCATCCACCGCAGCGCCGGCCAGCGCGTTCGCGCCTTGCGTCACCGAGATAGCCGGCCCGACCCCATCGAGCGTCACGGTCATCGGCGCGCTGGGCGGGCCCTGGTTGCCGGCCTCATCCACCGCCCGCGCCACGATGCCGACCTGCTCGCCATCCTGGTTGGTCAGCGCGATGGGCAGCACCCACGCCGCGCTGCCGCCGGCTTGCGCCACCGACTGCGCTGCCAACGGCCCCGCCCTCGGCGCCGGCCCGGCCAGGCTGAGCGCCGGCGTCAGCCAGTTCGACTTCACAATGGCCGCCAGCCACGGCCCGCCGTTCAGGCTGACCAGCACCTTGCGTGGCAGCCGGCCGGTATTGTCCTGCGCCAGTCCGCCGATCAGCCCGGTCGCGCCGGTCAACACCTGCGCCGGCGTGATCTGCGCCGTCGGCGCAACCGCGTCTACGATGAGCGTCGTGGTTGCCACCGGCGACACCAACCCATTCGCCCCGCGCGTCCGGGCGCGCCACACCTGCTGCCCCGACAGAATGGTGCCGGTGATGGTCAGGCACTCGCCGCCGCTGCACCACGAACTGAAGGCGCCGCTGCCTCTGTCCACCTCCAGATCGAGCCAGCAGCGCAACAAGTCGGCGTTGAATGCAACCACTTGCGAGATCACGCCCGGCCGGACGAACTGCGCGCCGCCATCGCCCGACACAAACTGCGGCCTGGCAACGCTGTGATCGAAACCCAGTTGGCCGCGGAATCGCGGTTGCGCCGCGCCGGTCAGCGCGCTGTTGGGCAGCGTCGCGCTCAGCGCCAGATCGAACACGCCGGTCGTGGTAGGCACGCTGGTCTGAATGAACAACGTGACGGTCGTCGTGTCGTATGGCGCAACATTGACGCGAATGACCCACTCGCGCGCGTTGGCCGGGCAACTCGCGCAACTCGCCCCCAGCGGCGCGCCGACGAAGCCGGCCAGTTGCGGGAGCGCCGTCACGCCAACACTCACCGTGATCGGCGCGTTCACGTAGGGCGCGATATCGGGGTTGCGCACCGTCAACGTCACCGGGCGAATGGTGTTGCTGACCACGGCCGTATTCCACCCCGGCGCGAACGTCACCTCCGGCGCGATCAACTGGCTCAGGCCGGCATTCGGCAACACCCCGTTGCTCAAGGTATTCCAGCGCATGACAGACCAGCCCGGCACTGATTGGAACGTCACCGGGCCGGTCAACACGTGCGTGGTCGAGGGTCGCGCCCCGCCGGGCAGCACGCCCCAGATGCCCTCGGCATCTTCGGCCAGCGCCACGATCTGCACGGCGCCGTTAGCCTGCGCCTCGGCGCGGTCGAGCGCGATCTCGGTGTCGAAACCGCTGGCGACGATGGATGCCGGCGTGGCAACCCGCGTCCAATCGCTGCCGCTCGCAACATACAGGGTGTACGTCGGCGCGGTCGTTGAGCCGGGCCACGGCGATGTCGCCCGGCGATCACTGAGCGGATTGTTCCCCTCACTGCCAATCACCAGCGCAAAGTCGGCCTGCAGGGGCAAGGTGTGCGTCCGGCCAAAGTGCGCCAGCGAGGCCGTCAACCCGCCGCTGCGCGTGTCGAGATAGATCGTCAGACGATTTTGCGGCGTCCAGCCATTGCCGGGCAGACCCAGATACAGCCGCGCATCGTCCCACGTGCCCCACATCGCAAACGGCTTGCTCAGCGCGTAGGGGTCGTAGTTGAGCAGCGTGCCGGTCGGGTACTCGCCGCCGGCGATATCGAGATTGCCATCCACGTAGATGGCTGACGGGGTGCGCGTGCGGTTCAACAACACCGGCCCGATGTGCGACAGCCGCGAGTTGGCGGCGCCATCGCGCACGCTCACATGCCCAAAGTGCGCGCCGGCCTGCGTCAACAGGCGCGACATACTGTTAACAGCCACCGGCGTGATGGGCACGCTCTGGCTGATCGTGTCGATGCCGGCCCAGCGGTTGGCGATCCCGCTGCCATCTGCAATGGCCGGCCAGCTCACCGTCAGCGTGGGCGTGATGTCGGTCAGCCAGACATTCACGGGCAGATTGGCGGACAGCGCCGGCGCCAGTACCAGCGTGTCCGTTGTCAGCGTTCGCGCCGCATAGCGCGCATTGCCATGGGCGTCGCGCATTGTCGCGCGGAACGTCAGCGTGCGCAGGTCAGCGCGCGGAATCTCAGACCCAAGCTGCCATGCGCCAGAGGCCGGCGGCAGACGATGCCACGCATAGCCATCGAACACACGCACCTGCTGCGGCTGCGCCGCTGTGTTGGCCGTGCCGGTCAGGATGAGACCGGTCTTCGAGATCAGCGCGACAGCAGTCGTTGTGATCGACGAGAGGCCAAACGAGATCGGATTGCTGTTGACCAGCGCGTTGCCCAGATACCAGGCCGTGGCCGGCGTCATGTTGCCGGCGCGGTCGATCGCGCGCGCATACACGCGATAGTCGCCGTTGACAGGCAGCGACAGCGTGCGCGTCCACGGCGTAATGGACGAATTCAGGTTGCCCAGGGTTGCCACCTGCCACGACGTGGGCAGCGTGGCGGTGAACGGCAGCGCGGGATTCAGATTCGGCCCGCTCACACCAACTTCGACCCGCGCCACGCCAGAGGTCTCGCCGGGATTGAACCGACCCTGGATCAGCGCAGCAGCGCCGACGCC
>DAOTYS010000006.1:0-1618 GCA_034434575.1 Thermoflexales bacterium | reverse complement strand
CCGGCTCAGTGGACACGCCGATGTTGCGCGGAGCTGCAGCAACCTTTGCTCCCGATGACGTCGAGGCGACCGTCGCCAGATGGGGCAAAATGCACCCGATCGGCCGGGTCATCAAACCGGAGGAGATCGCCAGGCTGGTGCTTTTCTTGTGCAGCGACGACGCCAAAGCCTGCACCGGCGCGGCTTATCTCGTGGACGGCGGGTTGATGGCAAAGTTGCCGGTCGTGCTACCGGACTGACGCCCGAGCCGCTACAATACCGCCCGACGTTTGCGATTGCAACACAAGTCCACACCTCTCTGCTGCACCATGCCTCTCACCCCACGAACGCTCACCGCTGCGTTGATAATCACGCTCGTCGCGCTTCCGCTCGCACACACCGCCAATGCCCAGGACGCTCCGCGCCTGATCCTGGCCGATTACATGATGTGGTATCAGCCCGATGTGTTCGACGGCGCCAAGACTTTCGACGTGCCGGCCGCCGGGGCATACAACTCAGACGACATGGCTACGATCCAACATCACCTGCAACTGGCCCGGCGCGCGTGCCTGGATGGGTTCACCGCACACTGGTTCGGCGCCAAAGAACCACGCACCACCGACAACTTCAACAAGCTGTTGGCCGCCTCCGAGGGCAGCTCCTTTCGACATGCTGTGGTGTTGCTGGAGAACAGCTTGCGGCGCACGAAAGAACAGGATCTGAGCGACTCGGTGCGCTTCGTGTTGGATCACTGGGCCAACCACCCAAACTACCTGAAGATTGACGGCCGTCCGGTGATCTTCTTTGAGGGCATGACGCGGCCGTGGGGCAGCGTGGGCGCAGCGAAGGCCGGCTGGGCGCGCATCCGACAGGCCACCGACCCGCAACGTCGGGCCATCTGGTTCGCCGAGGGATTGACGGCCGCCTTCAACCCGTTGTTCGACGGCCTGTATGTATATCGCATTGATCACAAGAACGGCCCGCGCAGTTGGTTGAAGCAACCGGTCTTCGCCGCGCGCCTGCGCGAGGCCGAGCGACAATCGGGCATCAAGTTGTATTTTGCCGACACAGTAGCTCCCGGCTTCGACGACACGCGCTCGGTCAAAGTGCGCGCCACCGACGTGCGCGTGCCCGCGCCAGCCTTCGCGCGCGATCGGCGTAATGGCGCCTACTACCGCGAGACGTTCAGCGTCACGCCTCAGACTGGCGGCGACTTGCTGCTCGTCAAGAGCTTCAACGAGTGGATTGAGGGCACGGCCATCGAGCCGGGCAGTCGGTATGGCGAACTGTATCTGGATTTGACGTGCGAGCTGGGCACAGCCTATCGCAATGGCGATCCGGCCCTCGCTCGCGCGGCCGAGGAAACCAAGGGGCAACAACCATGAGCACGCTGGATCTGTCTAGCAAGACCATTCTGATCACCGGCGGCGCCGGCGCCATCGGCCGGGTGGTCGTGCAAACCTTGCTCGCGCATGGCGCCACGGTCGCCGTGAACGACATCGTGCCGCCGGAAGAAGCCGAGTCGGCATTGCCAAAATCAGACCGCTTGCGCTACTTCCGCGCCGATGCTACGCAGGCCGATGAAGTCAAGGTCATGTTCGATGCAGTAGAAAGCGCGTTGGGCATGCCGAATGTGGTG
>DAOTYS010000005.1:0-5549 GCA_034434575.1 Thermoflexales bacterium | reverse complement strand
ATGAGCTTGTGTCGGCGTGTCCGATCCATGCGCGGGTCGACCAACACGCTGAAGTGGGCGTGAATACTTGTGTCCATGTCGCCATTAGACCGCAGTCTGCCTACCTCCATGTTTTTTATGTGATGCGTTAGCCCTGGGCACGCCCGGCTTTTCCTCTTGACAAATGCCCGGCTGATGTGTATACTGATTAACAGTGTTAACTAAAAGAGCATTGTTAACCAAAACGGCAAAGCGCGACGCGGCAGGCGTTCACAACGCCAGCCGCGAGCGCCGGGCGCGCGAGAAGGAGGCGCTGCGCGAGTCGATTTTGCGCGCCGCCGGCGAAGTGTTCCTCGAACGCGGCTACGACGGCTTGTCGATGCGCGGTGTGGCCGAGCGCATCGGCTATACCGCGACCACGATTTACCTCTACTTCAAAGACAAAGACGACCTGCTGTTCGCATTGCTCGATGAGGGCTATGCTGACCTGAGCCGGCGGCTGGCTGAAGCAGCCGCCGCCGAGCATGACCCCTTGCGGCGGCTCACCGCCATTGGCCGGGCTTACATCGCCTTTGGTCTGGAGCGCCCTCTGCTGTATCAAGTCATGTTCATGCGCCGGGCGGATTTTCTGGCGGCGCGGCTGAAGCAGCGCCACGAGACGCGCATAAATGCGTTCGATGTGCTGCAACAGGCCGTGACAGACGCACTGGACGCCGGCGCGCTCAAGCCGGGTGATGTGATGATCTATGCCCTGTCGATGTGGGCGCTGGTGCATGGGGTGGTATCGCTGGCCATCACGCTTCCTCTGACCGACGCGAGCCTGGTCGAACGCCTGACTGAAATCGCAATGGCGGCCACCCTGGGCAGTGTGCAGACCGCGACAGACGTGACGCCAGGCCACAAAAAGCCGCATCGAGGCGTGTGAAGTGTGTAACTGGATGCGCAGGGCAAGTCGGTCGCCGAATGCGCGGCCTGCACTGTGTGCGAATCCCCGCGCTGGAACCGTAATTGTGCGACGGTCATCCTGAAGGTGGTCGTCGTATTTCAAAACACGGCGCGCCATACGCCGTATCAATCAGCGCCGGCTATGCCGGCAGGGAGATGTATTCATGCAGACTTTTGTCGCCAATCGACAGCGTGTGCGGGCTGCAACGCTCCTGTTGGCTTTCATCCTCTTCCCGGTCACGATCTTTTACTTTTCACCGTATATCCCGATCGACGGCGCCCTGAACGGGGTTATCAACGGCAGTCTCATTGTCTTTGGGCTGATGTTTCTCGCGTCGCTGGCAGTCGGTCGCTTGTACTGCGGCTGGCTGTGTCCCGGCGCCGGGCAGATGGAAGCCGGTTTCGCCATGAACGCCAAACCATTCAACCGCAAGTTCCGCTGGATCAAGTGGGCAATCTGGATTCCCTGGCTGGGCGCCATTGCGATTCTGGTTATTGCATCCGGCGGCTATAGCGCCATCGATCCGTTCTTTCACATCGAAAGCGGCGTGTCGCTTGTCCATCCGGCCGCTTATGCCATTTACTTTGCGGTGACGGGCCTGACATTTGCGCTCTCGATCGTGGCCGGCAGGCGCGGCTTTTGTCACACGGTGTGCTGGATGGCGCCCTTCATGATCCTGGGGCGCAAAATCAGCGATGGCCTGCGCCTGCCGGCGCTGCGATTGCGCGTGACAGACAAGGCGTGCGTCAGTTGCCATCGCTGCGATCGGCATTGTCCGATGAGCCTGCCAGTCAGCCGGATGGTGGAAGCGGGAAACATGGAAAGCAGCGATTGCATTCTGTGCGGCAACTGCATCGATTCATGTCAGAAGAAAGTGATCGCCTATCAGTTTGGCCGGCCTGATCAGGCGCGCGGGAAAGCCGAATCGCTTGCGCGGTGATCTCGTCTTCGCCAAAGGACCTGAACATGAAAACGGTGATCCTGGACGGTTTTGCCGCAGAGGACGCTACCAGCCGGCACATTCGAACGGCCCTGCTGAATCAACTGGCCTCGCGCAATCAGGACGCGCAGGTCTTCACCCTGCGCGAAAACAGAATCGGCAACTGCGCCGGCGACTTCTTCTGCTGGTTGCGCAGCCCCGGCGTGTGCAACACGGATGATGACAATCGCGTCATCGCCGCCGCTATCGCCGGCGCCGGCCTGCTCATCTATCTCACCCCGGTGGTCTTCGGCGGATACAGCGCAACCCTCAAGAAGGCTGTCGATCACCAGATTCAGAACATCCTGCCCTTCTTTACTGTGTTGAAGGGCGAAACCCATCATGCCAAACGCTATGACCGCTACGCCGACTTCCTGGTTATCGGCTGGCAGCCTGCGCCCAACACCGGCGCCGAGAGCATCTTCCGCAACCTTGTCTGGCGCAACAGTCTCAACTTCTACGCGCCGGCGTCATGGTGCGAGATCGTGACCGGCGATCCGGCGGAGGAGACTCTCGCCGCGCAAATCGCCTCTGCTCTTGCGGCGATAGCGCATCGCCGCGCGCTTTCCGGCTCTGTCCTGCCGCTCATGGCCGGCCGCGCTGCCCAGGGTTCACCCCCGCGCCGTGCGCTCGCGCTGGTGGGCAGCCCGCGCGGCCATCAGAGCACCTCACATGCCATTGGCCACTATCTCATGCAACAACTCGAGGCGCGCGGCGCGCAGACCGAAATCGCGCACGTCTATCCTCTGCTCAACAATCCGCAGAAGACGGAAGCCCTGCTGGCTCAGATAGACGCCGCCGATCTGACGGTCCTTGCTTTCCCGATCTACGTCGATTCGCTCCCTGCGCCCGACATTGTGTTGCTGGAACGGCTGGCTGCTCATCGCAATGCGCGCTCTGGGCAGGGCGGTGGTCTTGCCGCGCTTGCCAATTGCGGTTTTCCCGAAGCGCATCACGCCGCCAATGCTTTGGCCGTCTGCGCTGAATTTGCTGCCCAGGCCGGCTTCGCCTGGCAGGGCGGGCTGGCTTTGGGCGCTGGCGAAGGGCTGGTGCGTGGCAGGCCGCTGAACGAACTGGATGGGCGTGTCCTCCCCCTCAAGAATGCATTGATTCTTGCCGCCGAAGCCCTGGCGCAGGGACAACCAATTCCCCGCGAAGCGCAGCGTCTCATCGACAGGCCTTTCATCCCAGCCTGGCTGTACCGCTTGTTTGGCGCAGCCAGCTGGCGGCAACAAGCCAGACGCTGGGGCGCGCAGAACGACCTGAAGCGTAAACCCTATGGGCGAATTGATTCATGATGAGCCTGCGGGAGAGGCAGAAGTGGCGATGGCTTCGGCAAGCTCAGCCACCTTCGGCAAGCGTTGATGCGCCGCCATCAGGAGATACATCAGGAGACAAATGAGGCGAAGCGATGACGACAAGCACCACTCAGAATAAACCACCCGCGCTATGGCGCTGGTTCATGAAGGTGCAAAACCCATTGATGAAATGGCTATTGCGCTCATCTTTGCACGGCCTGGTCAGCCGGATGTACCTGCTGATTACCTTCACCGGGCGCAAAAGCGGGGCAACCTACACCACGCCGGTGCAATATGCGCAGGACGGTGACACGCTCTACATCATTACCAGCGAAGGATACACCTGGTGGAAGAACCTGCGCGGCGGCGCGGATGTGCGCATCCATCTGCGCGGCCAGGCATATCCCGCCCGCGCAGAGATTTCAACCGACCCGAAGAGGATTCAGGCGCTGGTGACCAGACTTTATCCGGGTCTCAGCGCAGAACGCGCGGCGCTTTTCGCGCCGGGCAAAGTTGCGATCATGGTTGAGTTGCGAGAGGAACTGGCGAAATGACGCCCGCGCCGATTGAAGCCCATCGGGGCAATCTCATCGGCCGCTACCCTATCCCGGCGTTCTTCGTCATCGCTTATGCCTTCTCGTGGACGATTGGTGGATTACTGGTTGCGGATCGCCAAGGCGCGCTCAGCGTGCCGCAGGGTCTGCATTACATCAGCGCGTTTGGCCCTGCGATCGCCGCTCTCATCGTGACTGCCGTGGTCGGCGGGCGGGCCGGCCTGGCTGACCTGTTGCGGCGCATTGTCCGCGCGGATGTCGGCGGGCGCTGGTGGCTGATTGGGCTGGGCGTTCCACTGGCATTGGGACTTGTGGCGGTCGTTGTCTATGCGCTGAGCAACGGCGCGCTGCCGGAACTGGGACTCTTCGGCACCGTTGATTATCTGGGGGACATCGGCGTGCCGGCGGCGCTGGCGCTGTGGATCGCCACCTATGGCTTTGGCGAGGAGATTGGCTGGCGCGGCTTCGCCTTCCACCGCATGGCGTCCGGCGGGTGGCTGCAAGCGGCGGCGCTTATTGGCGTGCTCTGGGGGCTATGGCATCTGCCATACTTCTTCTACAAGGAGAACTTCATCGCGCTGGGCGTGGGCGGCTTTGCCGGCTACATCATCAGCATCACGATGGGGTCAATCCTGCTGTCGTGGATCTATCGCGGCAGCGGGCACAGCATTCTGCTGGTGGCGCTGTGGCATGGCCTGTTCGACTTTGTGACCGCCTCGCCGGTCGCGGAGGGCACAGGCAGCGCAATCATCAGCGGGGTGGTGATCGCGTGGGTCATCCTGATTGTGCGGCGCGCGGTGCGAGGCAAAGCCTTGACTGCCGGCGCGCAGATGAATCAAGCAAGGCGAGGCTGATATGAACCATTTGCTCGCGCTAACGCGCATTGCGGCGCTTGTTGCGCTCCTGGCGGCGATTGCGCTGCCGGCCAGGGATGCGCTGGACGAGTGCCTTCACCCTGAGGTCGTAAGCCAGCGCGCGCCGGGACTGACCTTTGTGCGGGTGGACGCTGAAGGCAATGTGGACACCCGCGCTTATGGCGAGGGTATCACGTCCCGGACGCGCTTCTACATCGGTCACAGATCGCGCGCAGAGGTGCGCGCGCAGAGGGATAGGCTGACATGACAATTGCACTGCTTGTCTTTCTCGCACTGATCACGATCGCTGCTTTGTTTCAACTGGCGCTGGCGTTGGGCGCTCCCTGGGGGGAGTATGCGCTCGGCGGCCGCTTTCCCGGCGCGTTGCCGCAGAAGATGCGGCTGGCTGCCCTGGCGCAAATGGCTGTCTTGTGCGTGTTCGCTGTGATTGCGCTGGCGCGATCAGGCCTGGTCCTTCAGGGAGCCTATGATGTCAGTCGGATAGCGATCTGGCTGGTGGCCGGCTTCTTTGCGCTGGGGTCAATCGCCAATCTGGCTACGCCAAGCAGGCGCGAGCGGATGGTGTGGGCGCCGGTGAATGTTGCGCTCTTGATTGCGTCGGCGCTCATCGCTGTCAGCCCATAACAGACGCTGCCATGATCCATTCAACACATTCACCAACGCCGGCCACGCCGGGCTTTTTGAGTGTCCTGCCCGGGCCGTTGCATCTGGCGCCAAGGACTCTGAAGGTTTTCATGTAAAATCAACTTCTAGCCGGTCAAGGGAGCGCCTTGAGGCCTTCGCAAAACCGATGAACTCTCAAGTGTGCTTCGCGCTGCCTCTTACGCTCCCGCCGATCGCGCTCCGCTCTTTGGCCGCGCCAACCAAATAGACGGCGCTCTCGCACAGCCTGAGCGGCATCCCGGCCCTGAGCGGCTA
>DAOTYS010000004.1:0-1569 GCA_034434575.1 Thermoflexales bacterium | reverse complement strand
GCTTCGTCGAGGGCGCGGGGGAATATCCCTGGGCACACGTGGATATGGCCGGCATGACCTTCAGCAACGACAACAGAGGCTACCTGGTGAAAGGTGCGATGGGGTATGGCGTGCGCGCGCTTGTGGCGCTGGCGCAGGCCACGTGGGGCGGCAGATAAGGGCTGTGGGGATGAGTTTCGATTTCCGTTTGATCTATGACTATGCGCATGACGGGGCGACCAACATGGCCCGCGACGAAGCCATCTCGCGGGCGGTGAGCGCCGGCCGCCAACCACCGACACTCCGGCTGTATGGCTGGCAGCCGCCGGCGATCAGCCTGGGCCAGTCGCAACGCATCGCTTCGGTGGATGAGCCGCGCTGCCGCGCCGATGGCGTGGGCCTCGTGCGTCGGCCAACCGGCGGCCTGGCCATCCTGCATGCCGACGAGCTGACCTACAGCATCGCTTTGCCGATCAATCACCCCATCGCCGAAGGCGACGTGATGACGTCGTACCGCCGAATCGCAGAGGCGATCATGTGCGCGCTGCGCTTGCTGGGCGTGCCCGGCGTCGCCGCCAATCGCATTGCGCCAGAGGACAAAGCCAGGGGGCCAGTGTGCTTCGAGGCGCCGAGCGATTACGAAGTGGTGGGCGCCGGCAAGAAGCTGGTGGGCAGCGCGCAGTGGCGGCGAGTGGACGGTGTGTTGCAACATGGCAGCCTGCCGCTCCATGGGGATATTGCGCGCATCTGCGCCTATCTGGTTGACGCCCCGGCGCCGGAGCGCGTGCGCGCACATGCCGCCACGCTGCAAGATGTCCTGGGGCATGCGCCCTCCTGGCACGAGGCCGCCGATGCCTGGCAGCGAGCCTTTGCAGATGTGCTCGGCATTCGGTTCGTCCCGGCGGATTTATCGGCAGACGAGTTGCGTGAGGCGGACGAGCTGCGAAACTCGAAGTATGATAACGAGGCTTGGACGCGCCGGCGCTGAAGCGCGGCGCCAGATGCATCGGGTGAAAGAGAGATGGGATCAGTCGGACGAGTTGACCGACCCGGCCATTCACCAAAACTGCAGGTAGGGGACGTGGCCCCTAACGTGACCCTGACCAGGACCACAGGGGAATGCGTCACGCTGGTAGATCTGTTGCGCCAGGGGCGCATCCTGCTGGTCTTCCTTCGTCACTTTGGCTGAGTGTTCTGTCGCTCGGAATTGGCCAGGCTGGCCAAGCTCAATCCCCAAATCGAGGCCAGAGGCGCTCAGGTCGTGGTGGTGACGATGGGCAAGCCAGCGGAGACCGGGCAATTCTGTGGCGAGCGCGCGCCGGGCTTGCAGTGCTTCTGCGATCCGGAGGCGACTTCATACCGCGCCTACGGACTCACCCGCGGCTCGACCGAGCAGTTGTTCGGGCCGGCGGTGTGGTTGAAGGGGGCGCAGGCAACCCTGGGGGGCAAGTTTGAGGGGCTGCCGGTGGGCAGGCCGGTAGGTGACCCGTTCCAGATGCCAGGGGTCTTTGTCATCGGCGGCGATGGGCGGGTGACGTTTGCCTACTACAGCAAGCATGCCGGCGACTATCCCGACGACGCGGAGCTGCT
>DAOTYS010000003.1:0-27284 GCA_034434575.1 Thermoflexales bacterium | reverse complement strand
CAATCCGTAGAGAGCAGCCCGCCGCTTCCCGCATCGCGCGCGTCGGCGCCTGGGATGCGCCATCGCCCAATTCGAGGCTGCGTCCGTCACCCCGCCAATTCGGAACAAACGTTCTACCCTGCGCGCCACGCAGAGATCACTTGCGGAATAATTAGCAATCGCTTAGAATCAGGATTTAAGAATACAGGCTGATCTTTTTACATTGATTTAAGGCAATTTAACATGGCAGACGCGCGCAAGCCCCAGCGTCGAACGCGGCGCAGGAAGTCGAAGCTGAAGACCAGACTGTCGCGCTGGTGGAGCCGGCTGGAGGCCAGCTTCCCCAGGTTTGGACGGATCAGCGGACAGCGCAAGCCGGCCGGCGCGGACAGCGACGGGGATGTAAACCTGGTGGTGAAAAACTCGGCCAACCACAGCATCCTGGTGGCTGCGAGAAACATCTACCTGCAGGCGCCGGCGGCGGTCATCCCGCTGGCAGTAGTGTTCGCCATTGCCGTGATCGCCGGCTCCATTGCGGTCATCCAGAGCGTGAATCCAACCTCCGCCGCGCCGCGCTTTAGCGCCGGCAGTCCGTACGTGCTCGATATGGTGGTGATGCCCTTCCGCGCAGCAGCGCCAAACGATCCCGCCTGCCGCGCGCTGGCCGCCGAATTGCCTGTCGAACTGACAGCATCCATTCAGAGACAGTTCGAAAGCAACGCGTCAGGCGAAGGCGCAACATCAAGCGTCAAAGTGTGGTCGCCCGGTCAAACCGGCATCCAGGCCGAAACCACCGACGCCGCTTATGCGGCGCAGGCCAAACACCTTGTCGCCAATCAGGGCGCCGATATCGTCCTGTACGCGACCGTGTTCTGCAACGACGCGCAGTTGACCGTAGTTCCCCGGTTCGATCTTGCGCCAACCTACTTGCGGGACGCGCCAGAATACCAGGGCACCTATGACCTCGGCGCGTTCTCAAGCGACATCATGCAGCCCAACGACACGGTCGCAAGCACCGTGATCCGGCGTGAGTTGGCCAACCGGGCCGCATCCCTGGCCATGCTGGTGCAAGGACTCGCGCATCTCGCTCGACAGACCTATGCCAGCTACCTCGATGCCAGCGCAGCCTTTGGCCAGATCGCCCTGCTGAACCCGCCGCCGGACAATCAGACCCTGGCCGTGGCCCATATATTTGCCGGCAACGCAAGTCTGCAAGCGGCGACGGGGGATTGCAGCAACAGCCTGAACAGCGACCTTCTCGAACAAGCCGCCGGCCACTACCAGGCCGCCTTGTCCTTCGAACCGCAGGCGGCGCTGGCATATCTCGGCCTCGGAAACGTGATGAATCTGCGCGCCTTCTACGAGTCAGGAGCGAACGCCCAAGCCGCCCATCGTTATCTGGATATGGCCGAAGCGTTCTTCGCCAGCGCGCTGTCGGCCGGCGTCAAGCCCTCGGCAGTGATCCTGGACAACAAGGTTCGCTACGGTCAGGCGCAGGCGCACATCATCCGGCGCGAGTTCACCAGCAACCAGGCCGAGAGCGCGGCGCTGCTGGACAGGGCTGAGGCCGCCATCACCGAGCTTCTGGACGACTATCGAGCCGGCAAGATACGAAGCCCCTCAGCGCCGTCGCTGGCCGCATACGCATACCTCATGATGGGCAACATCCACCTGGCGCGCGAGAACTACGAGGCCGCCCTGTTCAATCTGCTATCTGCCGCCAAACTCGCGCAAGACGCCGAGACAAAGTCGCTGATCGCTGCCAAGACCGCGGTGGTGCAGAACCAGATCAACGATTTTTGCGCTGCCGCGGTCCAATACCAGATTGCCGCCGACAACGCGCGGTGCGAGGACGACAGGCTCAACTACACCCTGCTCGCCCGTGACTATCAGATCGAGTGCGAGTCTATCTCGTCGAGCCGGCCCTGAACTGTCATCGAAGCGCGGCGATTTGCGCTCTCCCTTCCCGGAACCGGGTCTGCTCTCGCGCCAGCAGACCCGGTTTTTCATATCATCCCGGCAGACCAGCACAACGTCGGCCTTCCCAACGATCTGCCCCGCGCAGACAGCCCTGCTGTTGACGCCAGATGCGAAAGCCCGGTTTAGAATGGGCCCATGCTCAGACGGATCACTCAGTCATTCGTTTTCAGCCTGGGAGCGATGATTGGCGCTCATTTCGGCGCGCGATTGGCTTTGCAGGCAGCCCACGCGCCGACACCGCCACAGCTATCTTTCCTGCTGCTGGACAACCCGTTCCGGCGGATGTACCGCGACCCTGTTCGCACGGTGGATTTCGCAGGTGTCCATCGCAATGCGCACCTTTTGGATGCCGGCTGCGGAACCGGCGCGCACGCGCTGGAAGCCGCCACGCGGGTCGGTCCGAATGGTCGCGTGTATGCGCTGGACATGCAAGCCAACATGATCAACACTGTCGCGCGCCGGGTTGAGTCACAACATGCTTCGAATGTCGTCCCGCTTCTGGCGCCGCTCTATCGCATCCCGCTCCCGGCCAACTGCGTGGACTGCGTGATGATGATTTCCGTGCTGCCGGAAATCAACCGGCGGCAGGAGGCGCTTGCCGAGGCGCGGCGGGTGCTCAAGCCGGGCGGCGCGCTGGTCGCCGGTGAAGATGTGTTCGCGCCTGTGTATGCGCGACCGGCAACGCTGCGCAGGTGGCTGGAAGACGCCGGCTTCAAGCTCACCGGCCGGACAGGCAATGGGCTTGCTTATCTGCTGAGATTCGTCAAGCCCATCAGCCCCGCGCAGATTGCGTTTGGCGCTGGCGACCCTGAGTCGTAATATCGGATAATAGACGGACACTGGGACGGAGCGGGCGACAAGACGACACTCAACCCAAAGCCCACTATCCCACACGGCATAGGGAGATCGAAATGTCTACGATGGAACACATTCTGGTGATCGAGGACGATCCCGCGATACGCGACTTGCTGCGCCGAGGGCTGGCCTACGAAAACTACAAGGTGACCGTCGCCGCAGACGGCGCCGGGGGACTGGCTGCTGCGCGCGACAATCCGCCCGATCTGGTCATCCTCGACTGGATGATGCCAGGACTCGACGGGCTTGAGGTCTGCCGACGGCTGCGCTCAGCCGGCAACACGCCCATCCTGATGCTCACAGCGAAGGACTCGGTGCCAGATCGCGTGATGGGCCTGGAGGCCGGCGCCGACGATTATCTGGTCAAACCGTTTGCTTTCCCCGAGTTGCTCGCGCGCGTGCATGCGCTGCTACGGCGCGCCGCGCCCAGTTCCAAACCTGAAATCCTGCGTTATTCTGACCTGGTTCTGGACACGGGCACCCGTCTCGCCAAGCGCGCCGAGCGAACTTTTGAGCTGACGGCCAAGGAATACGACCTTCTGGAGTATCTCATGCGCAACCCGCGCCAGGTTCTCACTCGAGAACAAATCCTGGATCGGGTCTGGGGCTACGACTTTGGGGGCGAGAGCAACGTTCTCGAAGTGTACATCCGTTACCTGCGCCAGAAAACGGAAGCCAACGGCGAGTCCCGGCTCATTCACACAGTCAGAGGCGTAGGATACGTGCTGCGCGAGGAATGAACTCTGCCTTTGAACCGTGAGCTTGACAACAAAAATCGCCCCGCCAGTGCGGGGCGATTCGTTGATCGAGGCCGGAAAGGCCTGCGTGTCTCCCTCTCAGAGCCGGACAGTTTCAGTCACGAAAGTCGTCCCGGCTGCCACGATTGAACCGGCGAGGTCGATCTCCGCCCATCGAGGAGGCAGCGCCCACACCAGCGCCGACGCGCGCGCGAGACTCCTTGGGCTTGGCGAAGTCGATCCGCAACGGACGCGAATCCAGCATCTTCCCATCCAGCATGTCCTTTGCTTTCTGCGCCTCCTCATCGGTCATCATCTCGACGAATCCGAATCCCTTGGAGCGGCCCATCTGGCGGTCCATCACGACCTCCGTCTCTTTGACCTCTCCGGCAGCAGCAAAGAACGCGCGCAATGACTCGTCTGTCGTTGTATACGACAAGTTGCCAACATACAGCCTGCTTGGCATGATTCTATCTATCTCCGTAAACTAATGCTAACGCTCGACGTGGAGCATACGAACCGAACCTGTGAGCTACGAACAACGAATCTGAATCAAGTGATGCTGAACGCGGTGTGAAAGATGTTCTGCGGCCGATTGATCATCTCCTCCTCAAGGTAGGCGGGTGAAAACGGGGGTTCCACAAGCAGCGATCAACAGCGCGCCAGTGCGCTGCTGACATCAACGGACACCCTCACAGATGTCCAAAGAGGGCGATACGTTGCTCGACGCATCGGGAACGAAGTTATCACCTGACTTAACTCATCCGGCTTCCCTTGCCGTTATGGGATTCTAGCACAGTTGCCGGAATCGATGTCAAGACGCCTCAAGACGCTATTTTTGCCCCCGCGCCAGTCTAAGCGCCTTCTCATGAGGCGCGGCTGAACGTCTGTTCTATAATGCGTCTATGCCAGAGCTTACCGTCCACTCGCCCTTTCAACCCACCGGCGACCAGCCGGAGGCGATCAACACGATCGTCAACAGCCTGAACGCCGGCCATCGCTACACCACGCTCCTGGGGGCCACCGGCACAGGCAAGACCTACACCATCGCCAAAGTGATCGAGCGCGTGCAGCGCCCGGCGCTAGTCATCGCGCACAACAAAACCCTGGCCGCGCAGTTGTACGCCGAATTCAAGGACTTCTTCCCCAACAACGCGGTTGAATACTTCGTCTCGTACTACGACTACTATCAGCCCGAAGCGTACGTCCCGCGCTACGATCTATTCATCGAGAAGGACGCCTCGATCAACGAGGAACTGGACCGGCTGCGCCTGGCCGCAACCAGCGCGCTGATGAGCCGGCGCGATGTCATCATCGTCGCGTCAGTGTCCTGCATCTACGGCATCGGCAACCCGGAGGACTATGGGCGGTTTGTCGTCAAGCTGCAGAAAGGCGAAGTGCGCCGGCGCGAGATCGTGCTGCGCATGCTGGTCGCCATCCTGTACGAGCGCAACGACCAGGCGCTCTCACGCGGCAAGTTCCGCGTGCGCGGCGACACGCTGGAGGTGCAGCCGGCTTACACCGACACCGCCTACCGCGTCGAGTTCTTCGGCGACGAAGTCGAGCGCCTGACCGAGATCGACACCCTCACCGGCGAGGTGCTGCAGGAGATGAACGAGGTCGAGATTTACCCGGCCAAGCACTTCATCACCCCCCAGGAAAAGCTGAAGACCGCAATCGACGCCATCGAGTCAGAACTGGAAGAGCGCATCAAATTCTTCAAGGACAACGACAAATTGCTCGAAGCGCAGCGCATCGAGCAGCGCGTGCGATATGACCTGGAGATGCTGCGGGAAGTGGGGTACACCAGCGGCATCGAGAACTACTCGCGCCCCCTGGACGGCCGGCCGCCAGGAACGCCGCCCTTCTCCCTGCTCGACTACTTCCCAGACGACTTCCTGCTGGTCATCGACGAGAGCCACATGACCATTCCGCAGTTGAACGGCATGTACAACGGCGACCGCGCCCGCAAGCAAGTGCTGGTCGATTACGGCTTTCGCCTGCCCAGCGCGCTGGACAACCGCCCGCTGCGCTTCGATGAATTCGAGCGGCGATTTCGCCAGGCCATCTTTGTCAGCGCCACCCCCGGCCCCTACGAATTGCAGCACAGCCAGGTCGTGGCCGAACAGATCATCCGCCCCACGGGCATCGTCGATCCCGAAGTCGAGGTTCGACCGGTGCAGGGCCAGGTCGACGATCTGATTGCCCAAATACGCGAGCGCGTGGGGCGCGGCGAGCGCGTCCTGGTGACCACGCTCACCAAGCGCATGGCCGAAGACCTGACCGACTATCTGCTTGAACTGGGCATCAAGGTGCAATATCTGCACAGTGAAGTGCAGACCGTCGAGCGCGTGGAAATCCTGCGCGACCTGCGATTGGGGCAATACGATGTCGTGGTTGGCATCAACCTGCTGCGCGAAGGTCTCGACTTGCCGGAGGTGTCGCTGGTCGCCATCCTCGACGCCGACAAAGAGGGATTCCTGCGCAGCGCCACGTCGCTCATCCAGACGATCGGTCGCGCGGCCCGCAGTGTGCATGGCAAGGTCATCATGTACGCCGACCATGTCACCGACTCAATGCAAAAAGCGATCGATGAGACCAACCGGCGCCGGGCGAAGCAGATCGCCTACAACCAGGCTCACGGCATCGAGCCTCAGCAGATTTACAAGGCCATCCGCGACCTGACCGACCGGGTGAAGGTCGTTGCCGAGGCAAAGGCCAGCTATGGCCAGGCCGAGTCGGGCAATAGCAAGCAACTCTCCTTGCGCGATCTGCCCAAACACGAGGCGCACCGGCTGCTGGCCGACCTGGAGAAGCAGATGAAGACCGCCGCCAGGGAACTCGAGTTCGAGAAAGCCGCCATGTTGCGCGACCAGATATTCGAGTTGCGCCAGATGCTCAACGACATTGATGACAAAACGCCGGAATGGGAAAAGGTTCGACGGATGGGCGAATCCATCGCCGGCGACGAACCGGCGCTGGAGGCCGCAGCAGCGCCCGATGCGCCGCCGGAGAAGCCCTATCAGCGGCCGACGCGCCGGGGGCGCGGCAGCGCTCCGCGACGCCGGCGCTAAACGTCGCACAAGGTGTCGCACTCCTCAAAGGAGTCCGACACCTGCCACCGTTCAGTCCCGCCCTTCGCCGCCCGGCATGTCGAGCTGGGCGACACGCGCCGCGCGACTGAGATCAACCTGGGCCTTGACCCGCAACGGCAAACCATACAAGCGGATGAACCCTTCGGCGTCCTGGTGGTTGTACACATCGTCGCGCAGGAAGGTCGCCAGATCTTCCCGATAGAGCGAGTACGCCGCTTTTCGCCCGACCAACGCGGCGCTGCCCTTGAACAGCTTGATTCTGGCTGTGCCCGTCACATCGCGCTGGGTCACCATCACAAACGCCTGGATGGCGTCACGCAGGGGAGTGAACCACTGGCCGTTGTAGATCAGTTCGGCGAACCGCAGCGCCACCATTTGTTTGAAGTGCAACGTCTCGCGGTCAAGCGTCAGCTCCTCCAAACCCTGATGCGCCTCGCGCAGGATGACGCCGCCCGGCGTTTCATACACGCCGCGCGACTTCATGCCCACCAGCCGGTTCTCCACCAGGTCAACCCGGCCCACGCCATGCCGGGCGCCCATCTCATTCAGCGTCGCGATCAACTCCGCCCCGCCCATACTCCTGCCATTGACTTTCTTCGGCAGGCCGCACAGAAACTCGATCTCTACATACTCCGGCTCGTCCGGCGCCTGCTCGGGCGCAACAGTCATGCTGTACAGGCCAGGGTCCGGCTCGCGCCAGGGGTCTTCCAGACTGCCGCCCTCGGTGCTCTTGTGCCACAAACTGCGATCTCCAGAGTAGATGCGCTCCAGCGACTGGCTGATCGGGATGTTGTGCTCGCGCGCATAGGCAATGGCGTCGTCGCGCCCGCGAATGTGCCACTCGCGCCAGGGCGCGATCACTTTCAGGCGGGGGTTGAGGGCCATGTAGCTCAGCTCAAAGCGCACCTGATCGTTGCCTTTGCCGGTCGCCGCGTGCGCAACGGCGTCTGCGCCAAGCCGCGCCGCCAGATCGACCTGATGTTTGGCAATCAGGGGACGCACGATGCTGGCCCCCAGCAGATATTTGCCTTCGTAGATTGCGCCGCTCTGAATCAGGGGGAATAGATATTCATTGGCGAACTCCTCGCGCACATCCTCGATGATGCAGTCGCTGGCCCCGGAGGCGATGGCCCGACGCCTGATGGCGTCAAAATCGCCGCCCTGGCCCACATCGGCCACGAAGCACACCACCTCGCAACCGTAGTTTTCGCGCAGCCAGGGCACGGCGCAGGCGGTGTCAAGGCCGCCGCTGTAGGCCAACACCACCCGGTTGACGGGTTCACGAATGCTCATTTCAGTCGTCTCCTTCGCAGACTGCATCTTGCTGACGACTTGCAAGGGAATTGCTTTCTCACGGGCCGGATCGGGCGCGTGGGCGCCGGCCAGACTGCTTCGCACACCCTCGTCTTCCGAGGAGAGGGGCAGCACCATCGCCATTTCGTCACAGTTCGCCAGCATCGGGCATGCCACGCAGTCGCGCCAGACCTTTTCTGGAAAGAACTCTTTTGGCGCCAGCGCAAATCCGCACTTCTCAAAGAAGCGCATGGCGCGCGTCAACGCAAACATCGTGCCAAACTTGCGTTGACGCGCCAGTTCGACCAGCCGGGCGACAATGAGCTGACCGACGCCGAGGCCGCGCACACGCTCGTCCACAGCCAGCGAGCGCAACTCGACCAGCGTCGAGTTCATCGGGGCCAGCGAACCACAGCCAACGATGACCGGCTTGCCCGCGTCGTTGGCAAGCGCCCCCTCGCCAGGCGCCACGGCGACGACGAAATTTTTGAGAGTGGCGCGAATGTTGGTCTCGCTGCGCGGCAGCAGGCCGCCCTTGCGGGCGTTGGCAGCCACCAGCAGCGCGATCGACGGCGCGTCATCCGGCGTGGCCGGGCGAACCTGAATCTCCAAGGCGCTCTACCCTTCCAGATCCATCAGCAATTCGCCGGCAGCCGGCCTGGGCTGCTCCGGCTCTGCAGTCGCCGGCTTTGGCGCTTCGATCAGCCCGAAGTCGGCGCTGTTCTCGATTTGCAGGACGCCGGACCTGGCATACACGGCCAGCTTGTCGCGCGAGTCGGCGATGTCCAGGTTGCGCATGGTGAGCTGGCCGATGCGATCCAGCGGCCCGAATTCGCCCTGGCCGCTTTCCATCGTCAGGCGCTCCGGCTTGTACGTGAGATTGGGACCGGTTGTGTCAAGAATGGTGTAATCGTCGCCGCGCCGCAGCTCCAGTGTCACCGCGCCGGTCACCGCTTTGCCCACCCAGCGTTGCAGACTTTCCCGCAACATCAAGGCTTGCGGGTCGAACCAGCGGCCTTCATACAACAGCCGGCCCAGCCGGCGACCCAGCGTGTAGTAGTTGTCCAGCGTGCCTTCGTTGTGAATGGCCGTCACCAAGCGCTCATACGCGATATGGAGCAGCGCCATGCCGGGCGCCTCGTAAACGCCGCGACTTTTCGCCTCGATCACCCGATTTTCGATCTGATCGGACATGCCCAGGCCATGATTGCCGCCAATGCGATTCGCCTCCATGACCAGCGCCACCTGATCAGTGTACTGCCGGCCGTTGATCTCGACCGGCAAACCCTCGAAAAAGGTGACCGTCACGATCTCAGGATCGATTCGCACAGCGGGGTCCCAGAACCGCACCCCCATGATCGGCTGCACGATGTACATGCTGGTTTCCAACTGCTCCAAATGCTTGGCTTCATGCGTCGCGCCCCACAGGTTGGCGTCGGTTGAATACGCTTTCTCGGCGCTCATGCGGTATTGGAAACCGCGCGCGGCGAGAAACTCGCTCATCTCCTTGCGCCCGCCCAGCTCACTGACGAAATCGGGATCGAGCCACGGCTTGTAAATGTGCAGATCGGGGTTCACCAGCAAACCGTAGCGGTAAAACCGCTCGATGTCATTGCCTTTGTAAGTCGAGCCATCGCCCCAGATGTTGACGCCATCTTCCTTCATTGCATTGACCAGCATGGTGCCGGTGACGGCGCGTCCCAACGGCGTGGTGTTGAAGTATTTGCGTCCGGCTGTGCCGATATGAAACGCGCCGCACATCAGCGCCGACAGACCTTCCTGCGCCAACTGCTTGCGACAGTCGATGACCCGCGCCTTCTCCGCGCCGTGCCGGATGGCGCGCTTGGGAATATCCTCGTAGTCGGTCTCGTCGGCCTGTCCCAGGTTTGCCGTATAGGCGAACGGAATGCCGCCTTTCTCGCGGATCCATGTCACGGCTGCGCTGGTGTCCAGGCCGCCGGAGTAGGCAATTCCGATCTTTTGTCCTTTGGGTAGTGATTGAATGATGCGTCCCATGCTGTTGCTCCTGACGTGTCTATCGCGTTTCGTATTGGGTGTTCAGAGTGCTGAGTGACGAGTGCTGAGTGCTGTGTTCTGACTCCTGACCCCTGACTCCTGAACTCCTGACCCCTGACCTCCGCGCAAGCCTGGTTCACGAATGTCGTGCCGGCCCCACTCACAACGCCATCGAGGTCGGTGATGCGCACCCGGCTCACGCCACTGGCCAGCGTCTCCAGCGCCGAGCGCACCTTTGGAATCATGCCGCCGAAGATGACGCCGGCCTCGATCAACGCCTCGGCCTGCTCGACGGACAAATTCGAGATTGGCGCCCCGCCGCCGCCCAACACCGCCGGCACGTTCGTGACGAAAGTCAGCCGGTCGGCGTCGATGGCCGATGCGACAGCCGCCGCCACGTGATCGGCGTTGACATTGTAGATACCGCCATCTTCGCCGGCAGACATCGGCGCGATGACCGGCACAACATTCTGGCGCAGCCACTCGTCCAGCGGCTCGCTGCGCACCGCCGTTGGTTTGCCCACATACTGCAATTCGGGATCGAGCGGGCGCACGCGCACAAGCCCGCGATCCACGCCGCACACGCCCATGGCATCGACGCCTTCAGCCAGCAATGACGCGACCAGCCGTTTGTTGGCCAGCCCGGCCAGCACCATCAAGGCCGCATCTCGCGCTTTGGCGTCGGTCACGCGCAAGCCATTCACAAAGCGCGACTCGATTTGCAGCGCGCCGAGCAGCGCCGTCAACTCCTTGCCGCCGCCATGCACGACAATGGGCTTCACGCCGGCGTGAACCACATCGGCGATGCAGCGGGCAAAGCGCCGGCTGAAAGACGGGTCGTCCAGATCGCTGCCGCTGACCTTGCACACTTCAACCTGCGCTAGCGGCAGCGCCATGTACACCGCGCCGTCGATCGGGTTGAAGCGATACGGCGCGATATCCACAAATCCCAGCGAGCGGTACAGCGCAATCGCCTCCGGCATCGAGGTCAGCGTGTCGAGCCGCATGGTTCGATACCCGATCTCGCGCCCGGCCTGAACAATGGCCTGCGTCAAGGCGCGCCCCACACCCTTGCCCCGATATTCAGGCCGCACGTAGAGCCGTTTCATCTCGCACGCGCGGGCGTCGATCGGCTGCAGCGCCACACAACCGGCTAAATGGCCCGCCACGCGCGCCAGCAACAACCGGCCCTGCGGTGGCGCGTACTTGCCGGGCAGGCCGGCCAGCTCATCATCGAAGCCCTGAAAGCACAGGCTGAAGCCCAGCGACTGCGCGTACTCAACAAACAGCGCGCGCGCTTCCATGACCTGCGCCGCCGAATCCGCTGGCGTAATCCTCAAACCCTCCATCATCCTGATCCTCGCTATCTGCGCTTCTTTGCCGTTCAATCGTCAATCATCAATCCAAAATCTAAAATCCAAAATCCAAAATCCCTACACCAGTCCTTCCCGCTCATCAAACCCGAACATCAGGTTCATGTTCTGCGCCGCCTGCCCCGACGCGCCCTTCAACAGATTGTCGATGCACGACACGACCACCAGCGTCGGACTGCCCTGCTCCGCGCCCACCACCGGCCCCACCGAAATAACCGCATAGTTGGTGTGATTGGCATGCGCGATCGTCGCGACCTGTCCTTTTGGCAGCACGCGCACGAACGGCTCGCCGTCGAATCGGCGCGTGTAGATGGCGTGCCAGTCCGCCTGCGCGGCCTGCGGCGTCAGGCGCAGATACAGCGCGCTCAACATGCCGCGCGAGATGGGCAACAGGTGCGGCGTGAACAGCACCGCAATCTGACTCCTGTCTCCTGCCTCCTGACTCCTGATAATCGCATTCAGCTCCTGCTCCATCTCCGGCACATGCCGGTGCGCGCGGCCAATGTTGTACGGCGCGAGGCTCTCATTGACTTCGACAAAATGCGTGGTCAGGGTGGGCTTGCGCCCGGCCCCGCTCACACCTGACTTGCTGTCGGCGATGATGACGTTGCCCTCCAGAGCGCCCAGTTCCAACACAGGCAGCGCGCCGAGGATGACGCTGGTGGGATAGCAGCCGGGATTGGCAACCAGATCGGCGTCGGGAATGAGCGACCGGTACACCTCCGGCAGGCCGTACACCGCCTGCGCCAGCAAGTCCGGGCACGGATGCTCATGCTGATAGGCGCGCGCGTACACAGACGGATCGCGCAATCGGAAGTCTGCGGATAGATCGATCACGCGCTTTCCCATCGCCAGCGCCTGACGGCATAGTTCCGCCGACGGGCCGTGCGGCAAACACGAGAACACCACATCCACCTTGTCGAGCGGGGCATCCTCGGTTTTCACCAGCGGTATGTCGAACGGGCACGGCAGCGCGTCAGACAGGCGTTGGCCGGCGTAAGTCTCCGACGCCGCGAAGCCGATCATCGCTTTGGAATGCCGGCTGAGCACGCGCGCCAGTTCAACGCCGGTATACCCCGTTGCGCCATAGATGCCAACTTTGATCATCGTGGATTTCCCATAAAAAAGCCCCCAACACGCCCAGTGTGTCGGGGGCCAGTTTCAGATTCAAACGACGCCGCAGGCGTTGCTCACACACACGGCAGCGCGCTCTGACCGGACACACTGTCCAGCCGGCGCGGACGACGGGAGCGAAGGGCAACTGCCGCAAACATGGCGCGCATTATAGTGCAAAGCGCGTCATAGCGCCCGGCCTCGAAACGCCTCGATGCTTGCGTACCCGTGCCGCCGCATGTAGTCCGCGATGCCGGCTGTGATCTCAGCAAACACGCCAAGGCCGCGCGTTGAGACGGCGCTGCCCACGCCGACACAGGTGGCGCCGGCCAGGATCATCTCGATGGCATCGCGCGCGTCAGTCACCCCGCCAGTGCCGATGACCTGCACGCCCGCGCCGCGCAACGCCCGGCAGATGTCGTACACGCAGCGCACGGCGATCGGGCGAATGGCCGGCCCGCTCACGCCGCCGGTGCGATTCGACAGCACTGGCCTCGCTGACTCGATATCCAACACCATACCCGGCCCCAGCGAGTTGATCGCGCAGATGGCGTCCGCGCCGTTGTTGGCGACCTCGCGGGCGATGGCCACAATGCTGTCCACGTTGGGCGACAGCTTGACCACCACGGGGCAGCGCGCATTGCGTTTCACCGCGCGCGTTACCTGGCCGGACACATAGGCGTTCGACGAGAACATCTCTTCGTGCTGCGCGTCAAGATTCGGGCAGGAGATGTTCACTTCGATCAAATCCGGCTCCGCCTCGCTGATGTAGCGCGCCAGCACGCCAAAGTCGTATATTGTGGTGGCAAAGATGCTGGCGATGATGGGCACACCCAACGGTTGAAGCTGGCGTTTGGCGGCGCGAATTTCCTCGACCATCACTTCCACGCCGGGATTGCTCAGGCCCACAGCATTAATCAGGCCGTGTCCCCAGTTAAGGATGGTGGGATTGTGCCAGCCGACGCGCGGTTGCAAGCTGCACGACTTTGTGGTGATGCCGCCGATACCGGCGCGCGCCAGCCGGACAAACACTTCTTCGCTGAGGCCGAGGATGCCGGACGCCAGCACAATCGGATTGCGGAAGCGCACGCCGCACAACGTCACATCGAGCGACACGGCAGCCTGTGCGCGCGGTTCGGCAGGGCCGGGCGCGCTATCGGTGGCCAGCGTCGAGGCGAGCGAGCGACTCGCCTGGGCTGTGTCAGAGTCAATGCGAGTAGACATAGGAGCGGATGAATCAACACACGGCGCGCCGGCGCGCCTTCATTGCATCTCCAGTTTGCCGAGCGCGATCAGGCTTTCCAGATCCTCCAGCCGGGGTCAGGTCAGGCCAGGGTTGATAGGCGGTGCGCTGTTCGAGCAACGCGCGCGCTGCCCGCGCCCGGCTGTTGCCGGCGCCGCGCCATATCGATCAGGGCACGGCGCATCAGCCGGCGCTGCTCGGCAGTCAATTGGCTCGCACCCACGCCAGCGCCTCGTCACGCCGGGCCGCGCTCAGCCGGCTGGCAGACACCAGATCAGCCAGCATGGCGGACAACGTCAACACGGCGTGCAACGCGACGCCGCGCGCCGCCAGTTCAGCCGCTCCACCCTGCTCGCGGTCAATCAACACCAACACGTCCCGCACGCTCAAACCGGCGTCGAGCAACGGCGCCAGGGCCTCGAACTTCGACGTGCCTTTGGTAATCAGGTCATCGACAAGCAGCGCCGCTTCGCCCGGTTTGTGTTCTCCTTCGATCAGCTTTGCGGTGCCATAGTCTTTAGCCTCTTTGCGCGGGTAGATGAGTGGACGCCCCGTCTCCAACGCAACCGCTACGCCAATCGGCAGGCCGGCGTAGGGAATGGCAGCCAGACGGTCAAAGGCAATGCCGCGCGCGTCGATCAAAGCAGCCATCTGGCGCGCCGCTGCGCGCAACACCGCCGGATGGGACACCAGCAATCGCAGGTCAATGTAAATCGGGGAGATCAGGCCGGACTTGAGCTTGAACTGGCCAAAGCGGACGCAGCCAATATCGAACAGAGCAACGGCCAGTTCAGCGTGACTGTCAGTCATGAGGTTCACCATTGGCGGGTTCGATGCCGGCGGCGCGCAGTTGCGCCGTCAGACGTTGAATGCGCGCCTCCGCCCGCTCGGCGCGCTCTGCACCGGTCAACAACAAATTGCCCTGCCGATCACACCAGCGCAACCACCGCGCCGACACATCCTGATACACCCCCTCCCACAGCGTCAGCCCCAGCCCCACCGCTGACAACCACGGCTCTGTAAGCATCTCATATCGCCGCCGCGACGACAACTCATAGGCCCGCAAGACGCCGGCCTGCAACGCCTCCTCCGGATCGAAGATCACGTAGTACGTCACCCCGATGCGCGCATACGCCCCCAGCTTCGTCGTGTCTTCGCCCCCCTCCCGGTTCGACACGATCTCGATCACCACGTCCGGCGGCTTGCCATACTCCCAGATGAAGTACGACCGCTTCCGCTTCTCCATCAGATTGCCGGTCGGCGGATCAACATCCAGACTCAGCAGAAAGTCCGGCACTAACGGTGGGCTGTACACCGAGTAAAACAAACCAACATTCGCAAACGCCACAAACCGTTTGTCTTCTCCAGGCCGCTGCCACGAGGCGTACAACGCATCCGCCAGCAGCCGCATTTGCCGCTCTGAAATCATGTTGTCCACGGGCTGGTCATCCTCCGTCACGAAAGCGTCGTAGTTGGGCAGATGCTCCGGCGGAATCGACGGATGCGGTTGCTGCGTCGCCGCGCCGGCTTGCAACTCAGGTTTGATCAGGACTGTCGCCACGTCCACCTCCAGCTCAGCGCATCGGGCTGATTGCCCGCATTGTATCAACCAGCGCCTGCGCGGCCCGGCGCGCATCCTCGGCGAACGCAGCCGTGCGCGAGGCGTAAATCACCGCGCGCGACACGTTGATGACCGGCCCTACCCCCTCGCGCGTGTGACCATATCGGACAGCCGCTTCCAGATCGCCGCCCTGAGCGCCGACGCCGGGAATCAGGAACGGCAGGTCGGGCGCGATCTCGCGGATGCGCCGCAACTCCGCCGGCGCCGTGGCGCCGACCACCAGCCCGCATGCCGCCGGCCCTTGCGCGCGCCATCGACTCGCCGCTATAGCCACTTCCTCATGCAGCAGCCGCTCCTCCGCCGCCGATCTGATTTTAAGATTCTGAAATTCGCCGGCATTGGGGTTGCTGGTGCGCGCGAGCACAAAGACGCCGCGATCAGCGTATTTCAGAAACGGCCCGATCGCGTCGCCGCCCATGTAAGGCGACAGCGTCACCGCATCGGCGCGAAACTGCTCAAAGGCGCCGCGCGCATACGCTTCGGCGGTGTTGCCAATATCGCCGAACTTGCCGTCCAGAATGATCGGAATGTGATCGGGTATCAGCCGGACGATGCGTTCCAGCGCCACCATACCGGCCGCTCCTTCCGCCAGATAGAAGCCCAGATTGGGTTTGTAAGCGCAGACCAAATCCTGCGTCGCTTCAATGATGGCGCGCGCGAAGGGCAGCATCGGCTCATCTTCGAGTTGCAGCGGCAATGGCGTGTTGGCGACGACAATATCCAGCCCGATGCACAGAAAAGAGCGATTGGCCTGTTGAGCGCGCGCGAGTTTGTCGAGGAATGTCATGCGCGCTATTGTACTGGCCGGCTTCCTCCACACTACAATCGGATCAATGGCTCAACACATGCAACCTCACCTGATCATCTCAGCAGGCGACCTTGCGCGCCATCTCGACGACAGCGCGTGGCTGGTGGTCGATTGCCGTTTCTCGCTGGCCGATCCCTCAGCCGGCCGCGCGCGTTACCAACACAACCACATCCCCGGCGCGATCTACGCGCACCTGAACGATGATCTCTCTGGCCCCATCATCCCCGGCGTCACAGGGCGACATCCCCTGCCTGATCCCGAAACAGCCGCCCAGGCATTTGGCCGGCTGGGCATTCACAACGGCCTGAACGTCGTCGCCTACGACGACATGGGCGGGGCGCTGGGCGCGGCCCGGCTGTGGTGGATGTTGCGCTGGCTCGGGCATGACGCCGTCGCCGTGCTGGATGGCGGGTGGCAGGCATGGCTGGCCGGCAACTACCCAACGCGAGCCGGCATCGAAACCAGGCCGGCCGCCACGTTCGTCGCGCATCCTCGCCCCAACCGCGTGGCGAGCGCCGGGGAGATTGACGCCATGCGCATGGACCCATCCTGCCGCGTGCTCGACGCGCGCGCCGCGCCGCGCTTTCATGGGCGCGAAGAGACCATCGACCCGGTCGCCGGCCACATCCCCGGCGCCATCTCCGCGCCCTATGCCGACAACTTGAACGCGCAGGGCATGTTTCGTTCGCCGGCAGAACTGCGCGCCCGCTATCAAACCCTGCTGGGCGACACGCCGCCCGAAAAGACCGCTGTGTACTGCGGCTCCGGCGTCTCGGCAGCGCAAACCATCCTCGCCATGCAGGTGGCCGGCCTCGGCGAGCCGCGCCTGTACGCCGGCTCGTGGAGCGAGTGGATCACCGACCCGGCGCGCCCTATCGCCACATGAGCGCGGCGCGCGCGCCTGACAGTACAATCCATCGCAGCATGACGGCTTCACACCTGGCGCGCAATCTTGCGCGCTACCAGCGCATCATCGTCGCTGCGCACATCGCGCTGGCCGCACTGTTCAGCGTCATCGTGCCGCCCTGGGAGGCGCACGACGAAACCGGCCACTTCGCCTACGTCAATCACCTTGTCCTGCAACGCGCCCTCCCCAACGCGACGGTTTTGTTCATGGCCGGCATGGTGAACAACGACATCATAGTCAGCCTGATGGGAGCAACGCTGGCCTGCCTGCTGATCACGGTTGGTGTGACAGCGCCAGTGCGCGCGCGCCGACACATGATCGCCCTCGGCGTGGTGTTGGGGTTGAGCCTGTTGTCGAAGAACAGCGCGCTGATCTTCGTTCCATTCACTGCGATGGCGCTGGTGTACATCGCCCGGCAACAACGCTGGTCATGGGGACAGCTTCTGCGCAACGGGCTGCTCGTCGCTATTCCGCTGATCATTCTGGCCGCGCCCTGGTACGCCAGCAACTATCTGAACTACGGGCAGATCCTCGTCAACCGCGACCCATCGGAACCCATCACCCAGGCCCCCACCGGCCTGATCGGCGAGGGGTTGCTGGTGTCCATACGCGATGGCTGGCTGCCGCAGATGTTCGTCAACGCGTTCCGCACCTTCTGGGGCAAGTTCGGATGGGGCAACGTGCAGATGCCCGATTTCGCCTACACCGTGATGCTTGCGCTGTGCGCGGCGGGATTGGCCGGCTGCGCAGCCGGCGCGCGCCATAGCAGCGCGCAGACCCGGCGCGGGCTGTTGCTCATGGTTGGGATGGGCCTGGCCATGCTGGTGTTGCCGGGCTATCGCGCCATCTTCTATCAGAATCCCGACCTGCTCCCCGGCCGCTACCTCATGCCGGCGCTCACCGCCTATGCGGCGTTGTTGGGCTTTGGGATTGCGCATTGGTGCGAGCGGATCGGCGCATGGATCGAGCGCCGCCTTTCTGCGCCGCCCGATGCGGCAACATCACGCGCCGCCGACGGCTTGACACTTGGGTTGTGCATGGCTGCCGGCCTGTGGGCGCTGGCCGTGCCATTCACCGTGATCGCGCCGGCCTATGCGCCTCCACCGGTCAGTCAGACATCTGCATCTGACCAGCCTCCCCTGTTGCGCCTGGGTGACGTGGCAGAAGTGCTGGCTGTGGATGCAGAGGTGGTGTATCGGCCAGACCGCGAAGGGTTGCGCCAATACATCCGTGTGAAATTGACCTGGCGCGCGTTGAAGCAGACGCCCGACGCCCTGGCTGTTGGCGTGAGCGTGCTGGGGCGCGACGCAGAAGTGCTGGGCACAACCAACGCGCACCCCGCCGGCGGCAACTTTCCCACCAGCAACTGGAACGCTGGTGACACCTTCCAGGACGAGCGCCTGGTGCTGCTGGAACGCCCATGCCCGCAACTGCCAGCCATGGGCCGGGTGAGCGTCACCCTGTTCGAGTACGATCTGGCCGACAACGGCGCGGCCATCAGCCTGACCCGCTCGCTTGCCGCATACGACGCCGCCGGCAACGTTGTGACGCCGATCATCGGACGATTCCGCATCGAAGCGCCGGCGGTCAGAGTGCCGGTGGTTCAACAGCCACCGCTGGGCATGCTGGCCGGCATTGCGCTGGTTCGCGCAGAGATGCCGAACAACGCCGCGCCCGGCGACATGATTCACTTTGATCTCACCTACGAGACGTGGCGGGCCGGCAATCCAGACGGGGTGGCTTTTGTGCATGTGTTGAACGAGGCCGGGCAACTGGTGGCGCAGGATGACCATCCGCCGCTGGGCGGGGGATATCCCACCGACCTCTGGCAGCGCGGCGAGTGCGCGCGAGAGTCATTCGCGCTCCGCGTGCCGGCCACATTCAGCGGCACGCTCCGCGCCGTCACCGGCTTCTACACGCCTGGCGACTTCACCCGCTTCTCCACAGGCCGGCCGGACGACGTGATCGCGTTGGGCAACATCACCGTGCGCTGACGTGCGATGACCCCGCTCAGACTGGATAGAATAGCGCCGTGAATTCGCGCCTCGCACGCCTTATCATCGCCGTCGCCTTCGTCGCGCTCGGCGTCATCTACTCGTTTGCCACGCCCATCTTTGAGAAGAACGACGAAGAAAGTCACGCCTGGTTTGCCTGGCATCTTGCCAATGGCGGAGATCTGCCGGTGCAGGTCCCCGGCCTGCCCGAGTCGCCCCTGCAACGCGAAGGCAGCCAGCCGCCGCTGTACTACTGGATAGCTGCCGCTGTCATGGGCCGCTTCGACCTCAGCGACTTCTGGATTCAACAACAACCCAATCAGTCGCCATCGTTCAGCCCCTACGCGCCGAGCAACAAGAACCTGTTGCTCATCACGCCGCAAAAGCGCGCCTTCAACTACGAGAAGACCACCCTTGCAACTGTCGCGCTCAGGCTGCTCGGCATCATCCCCGGCCTGTTGACCATCTGGTTCGTCTACCCGATCGCCCAGACCGTGACGCGCGACAAACGGGTGGCGCTGCTGGCTATGGGCCTGACAGCCTTCAATCCTATGTTCTTGCAGGTCATGACGGCGCTCGGCAACGATGGACTGGTGATCGCGCTGTCCACCCTGTCGCTGCACGTCATCCTGGGCGCTGTGACGGCGGACACAAATGAGAACGGTTTCTCGCCGGCGCGCATTGCTGTCATCGGCGTCCTGATCGGACTGGCCAGCCTGTCGAAGGTAAGCGGGCTGTTGTTGCTGCCGATCGCGGCAGCAGGGATTCTGGGCCGCGCGCTGATGCAGCCGGAGCGGATGCCGTTTGGCCGGCGCGCGGCGGCAGTCTTCGCCCAGGGCATGGGCGTGCTGGGCCTGTGGGCGCTGATTGCCGGCTGGTGGTACCTGCGCAATCTGCAACTCTACGGCGACTTCACTGGAACGTCCATCATGGCGCGTATGATGACGCCGCGCGATTTGACACTGGCCGAGGCGCTATCGGAATGGCAGGGCTTCAAGATGTCGTACATCGCCATGTTCGGGCAATTCGCCGCGCCGGCCGACGACATTGTGTACGCCGGCTTCGACGCGCTGCTGATTGCGAGCGGCATCGGCCTGCTGATCTGTCTGGGGCAAACCATCTGGCAATCAAGGCGATTGGCCGGCGCGCCGCAGGATGGCGCGCAACGCCTGCCAATGCTCGGCGTTGGGCTGCTTGCGCTGCACGTCCTCCTGTTGCTGGTGAGCGTGCTGCGCTGGACGATGATGACGCCGGCCTCACATGGCCGGCTGATCTTCCCCGGCATCGCCGCCGTGTCAACGCTGATGGCGATTGGCGTGACACAGATCGGCGCGCTGGCGGCGCGACTGACGCGCATGAGACTGGCGCGTCTGCCATTGGGCGTTTCTGTCACGGGAGTGTTCGTCATCATCCCCTTGCTGATTGTCGCCGGCATCGCGCCGTTCCGCTACATCTGGCCCGCTTACGAGCCGCCTCTTGTCAGCGAGATGCCGGCCGATCTGATCCCTGTTCAGCAGCGCATGGGCAACCTGGCTGAAGTGCTGGGCTATCGCATGCAACCGAATGACGCGCGGCCCGGCGACACAGTGCGCGTGACAGTGGCGCTGCGCGCGCTGCGCGCCGAACGCGACAACTATTCGCTGGTGGTCAAGCTCTACGGGCGCGATGCGGCGCTGCTCGCCCGCTTTGACACGTTCACCGGCAAGGGGCTGTGGCCGAGCATGTTGTGGCGCCCCGGCGACATCTTCCTGGACGAGGTGGAATTGACCGTGCCGCTCACAGCAACCGCGCCAACCGTGTTGCGCGCCCAGTTCGAGTTGTACAACGCCGGCTCCGGCGACATCCAGGAAAGCGTGGACGCATCGGGCCGGCCGGGCGCGCCGCTGTACGATGGAACAACACTCCTGCCGCGCGATCGCGCAACATCATCCTCCGCCGAAACAATCGCCCGCTTCGGCAACCTGGCGCTGCTGAGCCGCTTCGACATTTCCAGCGACGAGATCGCCGCCGGCCGGCCACTCACTCTCACCCTGAAATGGATCACGCTGGGACAGGCTGATCGGGACCTGACGCTCTTTGCGCACCTTATCAACGAGGCCGGTCAGGCGGTCGCTCAGCACGACAAGCAGCCGCTCGACGGGCAGTTCCCCACAACTCGTTGGCAATCTGCAACGCAGTTCACAGATCAACACGTTTTTCAACTGCCGCAGGCGCTTGCGCCCGGCGCGTATCGCATCGCGCTAGGCTTCTATGATGCGGCAACGGGCGAGCGGTTGCCCGTTGCCGCCGGCGCGGCAGACCGGGCCGGCGCTGCGTGGGAAATCACAGCCGATCACGTGTTGCTGGGCAACCTCATGGCGCGCTAATCGGGTGTCATGCCAACCGAAAGACCGGCCATGCAGCCAGCGAACGCGTTGCGAATCGCTTTATACTTGTGAAGCTTTGCGCGACCTGGCGAGCGCGGGATGCCGCCTCATCCAGGCCGGCAATTCGATTGTGTTTTTTGTGGAGGCATATTTGTATGAGTGCGTTGATATCGACGGTTCGCGCCAGCCTGAGTTATCGCGGGCGCGAAGGGCACTGGTTGTGGATGTTGCACCGGGTCAGCGGGCTGGGCGTGCTATTGTTCCTCGTCCTGCACGTGGCCGGCATGTCATCAGCGTTCATTTCGCTCGAGATCCATGACCGATTGCTGGAACTGTACAAAACACCCCCTTTCGCCATCGGAGAGCTGGCGCTGGCGTTCGGGCTGATTTTCCACGCCATCAACGGCACGCGCATCGCCATTCTGGAACTGAAGCCGGAGTTGTGGCAAAAGCAGCAACTGGCGACGCGCCTGTCCATCCTGATTGTTGCGCTGGTCGCTGCGCCAACCATCCTCATCATGGCGGCCAAGTCCATCCAGGCGTTCTTTGGCGCCGGCGAGTGAGCAGGAGAACAAAACGACATGAGCACACTGAATCCATCCGCTCCCGCTTCCCCGCGCCGCGTCGCGCGTCCCATCCCCCAGGGCCGCAATCGCTTTGAGCGCGCCATGTGGCTGTTTATGCGCTTCAGCGGGCTGGCATTGTTGTTCCTGGCGCTGAGCCATTTCGGATTTCAGCACATTATTGTGGGCACACACCAGCTTAGCAGCGAAGATACGATTGTGCGCTGGGGGCTGGCCGGCGAATCTATCACCGTTTCGCAGTTGTTTTGGCGCTTGTACTACGGCGTGATGGTGCTGCTGGCCATGCTGCACGGCCTGAACGGTCTGCGGCAGGTTGCTTACGACTATCTGAAAAACAAGACTGTGTACAACGCCTTCATGGCCGCCGCCGCCGCGCTCATTCTGGCGGTGACAGCGCTGGGCGTGATCGCCCTCATCGTGGGCGTGAACGCCAGCGGCGCGGTGGAAGCTATAGCGCGCTAAACACAGCGTGAACCGTAAAGGATCGCCAAAATGGCTCAGTATCATCAATTTGACGCAATCGTGGTCGGCGCCGGCGGGGCCGGCCTGATGGCCGCGCTCTACGCAAGCCGGTCTGTCAACACCGCCGTTATCAGCAAGCTCTACCCCACCCGCTCGCACACCGGCGCGGCCCAGGGCGGCATCAGCGCCGCGCTGGGCAACCTGGAGCCGGATAAGTGGGAATGGCACGCCTACGACACCGTGAAGGGCGGCGACTTCCTGTGCGATCAGGACGCAGTAGACATCCTGTGCCGCGAAGCGATCGACGCCGTCATTGACCTGGAGCACATGGGGCTGCCATTTGATCGCACACCGGACGGCAAGATCTCGCAGCGCCGGTTCGGCGGGCACACCAATAACGAGACGAAAAAGCCGGTCATGCGCGCCTGCCACGCCGCCGACCGCACCGGCCACATGATCCTGCAAACGCTCTATCAGCAATGCATCAAGAATGGCGTGAAGTTCTTCGACGAGTTCCAGGTGATCGATGTGCTGGTGGAGAACAACGTGTGCAACGGGGTAGTCGCCGTATGCCTGGCCACCGGCGAGACGCACGTCTTCCAGGCCAAAGCCACTATGCTGGCCACCGGCGGCTTCGGCAAAATGTGGCGCATCACGTCCAACGCGCACTCGCTGACCGGCGACTTGCCGGCGGCCCTGTTGCGGCGCGGATTGCCGCTGCAGGACATGGAGTTCTACCAGTTCCATCCCACCGGCATCTACAAGATGGGCATTCTGTTGAGTGAGGCCGCTCGCGGCGAAGGCGCAGTGTTCATCAACAACAAGGGCGAGCGATTCATGGAACGCTACGCGCCTACGATGAAGGATCTGGCTTCGCGCGATGTGTGCAGCCGCAGCATCTATCAGGAGATTCGGGCCGGCAACGGCATCGACGGCAAGGACTACGTGCATCTGGAGTTCCGGCCTGAAGTGGTCAACCGCTACTTCCAGGCCGATGGCAACCCCAAGCGCGTCGACGCGGCATATATGGAAAAGCGCCTGCCCGACATCATCGACTTTGTGCGGGTGTACATGGGCATCGACCCCATCACCCAGCCGGTGCCCATTCAGCCCACCGCCCATTACGCGATGGGCGGCATCCCCACCGATCTGGACACGCGCGTGTTGGCGGACGAGAAGGGCGCAGTGGTGGAAGGGTTGTACGCCGCCGGCGAAGTGGCCTGCGTCAGTGTGCACGGCGCCAACCGACTCGGCACTAATTCACTGGTCGACCTGGTGGTCTACGGCAAGCGCGGCGGCATCAAAATGGCTGAATATGCCAAGCAAGCCGCGCTGCGGCCGGCCAGACAGGACGCCCACAAGATGGGCGAAGCCGAATTGAGCGCCCTCCGCGAGAACCCCGGCAAGGAACGCCCCTACAGCCTGCGCAAAGAACTGCAAACGCTGATGGACCAGGACGTGGGCGTGTTTCGCACCGCTGCCGGCCTGGAGGATGCCATCGACCGCATCCAGGCGCTGCAAGAGCGATACAAGCATGTGCGCATCGACGATAAAGGGTTCAAGTTCAACACTGATCTCATGGAAGCATGGGAGCTGGGCTGCCTGCTTGACCTGGCGGAGGTGACTGCATTTTCGGCGCTGTCGCGCACGGAATCTCGCGGCGCTCACTACCGCGAAGACTTCCCCAACCGGGACGACCAGAACTTTCTGAAACACTCCGTCGTGTGGAAGAACGGCGGCCTGCGCGTGGCATACAAGCCGGTGCGTCTGGGGCGCTACGCCCCGACCGAACGCAAGTATTAGTCGCAGGAAAATGCGCAGACAGACGCAGCGATGGGCGATCGGCGCCGGGGCAGCCATTGGCGCGGGCCTTGTGTCCGCCCTGTGGTTCCGGCGCAGCCGCGCGCCCAGCGCCTATCGCCCCGGCGACGGCGCGAGGTGGGCTGTGATCACCGGCGCGTCATCCGGCATCGGCGCAGCCTTTGCCCGACGACTGGCCGGCGATCAGTATCACTTGCTGCTGATCGCGCGCCGGCGCGAACGGCTGGAACAACTTGGCGCCGAGTTGAGCCGGCAACACAGCGTCCGGGTCGAGACACTGCCCGCCGACCTTGCCCGCGACGCAGACATCGCGGGCGCGGCGCAACGAGTCAGTGAACTCGACCGCCTGGCGCTGCTGGTGAACAACGCCGGCTTTGGCACGGTGGGCGCATTCGCCAGCCTGTCAGCAACCAGCCAGACCGACATGATCCGCCTGCACACCGAGGCGCCGGCGCGATTGACGCGCGCCGCGCTGCCTGCCATGCTTGCGCGCAAACAAGGCGCGATCATCAACGTGTCGTCAACGGCGGCGTTCTTCGCCCTGCCCGGCAACGCCACCTACTGCGCCACCAAGCGCTTTCTGGTCACATTCAGCCAGGCGCTTGGCGTAGAGCTGGCCGGGCAGGGTGTGACGGCGCAGGCGCTGTGCCCGGGATTCACACACACCGGGTTCCACGCGACCGAACATTTCCGGTCAGGCGGCAACCGCCTGCCGCAGACGCCGGCGCTGCTGTGGATGACGCCGGAACAAGTCGTGACGTGTTCGTTGCGCGCGCTGGGACGCGAAGTCGTTTGCGTTCCCGGCGTCATCAACAAGCTGATTGCGAGGTTGCCGGCCCTCCTCCCGCCAGACGCCATCGGGCGCGCAGTGGACGCATTTGGGTTGTAGTTCTACGGCAAGACACAAACAGGGAAATCATGATGAAAGTTCATTTGAAAATCAAGCGCTTCAATCCTGAGAAGGACCAAAAGCCCTGGTGGGGCGAGTATGACGTCGAAGTCGAGCCGACCGATCGCGTGCTCGACGCGCTTCATGAAGTGAAATGGAACATCGACGGTTCACTGGCGCTGCGGCGCAGTTGCGCGCATGGCGTGTGCGGCAGCGACGCCATGCGCATCAACGGCCGGAACCGGCTGGCCTGCCACCGGCTGATCCGCGATGAGATCCAGAACGGCCAGATCACCATTGAGCCGCTGCTGGGCCTGCGCGTGATCAAAGACCTGATCGTGGACATGGAGCCGTTCTTCGCGCACTACCGGTCGATCATGCCGTACCTGATCAATGACACCGATCCCGGCCCGCGCGAGCGGCTGCAATCGCCGGAAGATCGGGCGCGTTTCGACGACACCACCAAGTGCATCCTGTGCGCGGCGTGCACCACGAGTTGCCCGTCTTTCTGGGCGCGCGGGGAGTATGTCGGGCCGGCGGCTATCGTGCAGGCCCACCGGTTCATCTTCGACTCGCGCGATCAGGGCGCGGCCGAGCGCCTGGAAGTGCTCAGCGATGCAAACGGCGTGTGGCGCTGTCGCACGGTGTTCAACTGCACCGAGGCGTGCCCGCGCGGGATCGAAGTGACCAAAGCCATCGGCGAGGTGAAGCAGGCCATCGCCACCGGCAAAATCTGAAGCCGTACTCTGAAATGCCCGGCGCCGGCCTTTGCGCCGGCGTCGGGCTACCGCGCCGCTCCAATCCGCCCCCAGGCTTCATCCAGACGCTAGTAGCGCGATTTCGATTTCGGGCGCCTGGGCTTCACCGGCGGCAACTGATGCACCCAGCGGCCGTTCACGTAATACATCTCCTGGCCGCAATCCGGGCAGCGCGGCGTGCCGTCCGCATCGTAGACGACATCATCGTAAACATCGTCGTCGTCTTCATCTTCCTCGTCGTCCACGTCATCGAGGTCGAGATTGTTAAATTCCTCTTCGAGCGCCCGCAGCTCTTCGCGCGATTGCCAGTCGTCGGGCAGGACGCCTTCGATGACGCCGTAGTCTGGAATATTCACCGCGCGCAGGTCTCTGTTGATGTAGAACGTGACGCCTAACTCCTGCAACGCGTCCAGCAGATCCCAGGCGTCATCGTCATCGATCGCCGGGTCGCGCAAGCCCGCCACAATCAGCGGTGTCACACGCGGATCGTGCAGCAGGGCCAGGGACAGCGCATAGTCGGATTTGCCCTGCGCCCAGGAAACACGCTCAAACTGGTTGACCAGATATTGATAGACTTCTTCCTTGCCCCGGCCGACCACGCCCAAAACGCGCAACATATCCCTGCGCGCATCCTCATCTTCCGAATAGCGGACGAAATCGAAGCACTGTTCCAGCGCCGGCGCGCCGATGCGTTGGAGGGCGGTCAGGGCGCGCTCCAGCAAATCCCACGGTGCAACCTCCAGGTCTTCAGCGACGACCAGGCCGATGAGGGCGGTAATGACGCCAGGCTTCGCAAAGCGCAAAATGCCCACGACATCCACCGCCAGGCCCAGCGTCTCAGCAGCCGCCTCTATCTCGTCGTACTCAGTTGAGTCATCGTCTTCGTCCGACTCCTCGGCGAGCATATCCAGGATGCCGGCGCTCTGGACAATTCGAGCGGCCATTTCGCCCGCAATCTCATATTGATCGCCCATGGCGCGGATTTCGTCATCGCTGAGCGGCTCATCGCGCCCGGAAAGCTCTATCCAGGTGTCGGCCATGCGCCCCAGTTCGTTTTCGCCGGCGCCTCGCAACAGTGGAAAGTCATCAAAGCTTTTCGGGAACTGGCCGGTGGGCAGGCCGGCGATGCGAGCGTCCACCCGGGCGCGCTCTTCAGCGACCGGCCCCAGCGGACCCTTCTCACCCGGCGCGCCTGCCATCAACAACACCGAGCGCGCCCAATGCTGAAATTCCGGGCTGCCCTCGCGCACCCAGCCGATCCAAACCGGAGCGCCGCGCAGCGCGGCAACACCGGCCCGGCTCATCACCTCCAGCGCGGCCGCGCGATCGGCCATCCGCGATCGGCCCTGACTGAGCAGCGCATTGGCATCGGCGCCTTCATCATAGTCGC
>DAOTYS010000002.1:0-8449 GCA_034434575.1 Thermoflexales bacterium | reverse complement strand
GGGCCGGGCAGCCGGCGTGAACCTGACACAGTCGCCATACTCACCTCACCTGCGCTCTGTCAACAATACGCGCCCGGCCTTCGTCTGCGCTTACACACTCGCACAAACGCCGCGCTCTTCGCCCGCCGGGCCGCGCGGTCGAAATCAAGATGAATCATTTTATCTGTCAAAACTGAGCAAGTCGTGAGAAGGGAGCGGAGGGGGGGAGCGGGGGAGAGCGAGAGAGCGAGAGATTGCAGCGGGAGACGGGATGGCGATCCCGGCTATAATCTGACCGCCAGGGCATCCCCGATGACCCGAAGCGAGTAGACGCCATGCGCAGGCGACAGCGAGTCGGCGGCCGGTGCAAGCCGATGCCGGTGTGGCGGGCGAAGTGGAACCGGCGAGGGCAGACTCTGGCGCGATAGAGCGGGGCGCGCTTTGACCGCGCCCAACCGAGGTGGCACCGCGAGCGGCGCAATCACCGCCCGTCCTCGGCAGCGAAATGATTTCGTTGCCAGGGACGGGCGAGTTTACTTTTCTGGAGACACAGCATGAGCAACAACACAGTCTTTTCCGGCATCCAACCCACCGGCGAACTGCATCTGGGCAACTACTTCGGCGCCGTTGCCAACTGGGTGCGCATCCAGGACAGCGGGCTGTACCAGGCCATCTATTGCGTCGTCGATCTGCATGCCATGACCATGCCCTACGACCCCCAGGCGCTGCGCAAGAACACCGAGAACATGTTCATCGACCTGCTGGCAGCCGGCCTGGACCCGGACAAGTCAATTGTGTTTGTGCAGTCCATGGCGCCGGAACACACCGAACTGGCGTGGGTGCTTGGCTGCGTGTGCGCCTACGGCGACCTGACCCGGCAGACGCAGTTCAAGGACAAGTCCGAACAACTCGAAGGCAAACAGGACGCCTTCATCTCCGCCGGCCTGTTCACGTATCCCGTGTTGCAGGCGGCCGACATTCTGCTCTACCGCGCCGGCTTCGTGCCGGTCGGCAAGGACCAGGAGCAGCACCTGGAACTGTCGCGCGACATTGCGCGCCGCTTCAACAACCAGTTCGGCGAATACTTCCCGGAGCCGGCGGTGCTCTCGACCGAGACGCCCAAACTGCTCTCGCTGGCCGACCCGTCAAAGAAGATGAGCAAGAGTCTCGGCCCCAGGCACTATGTGGGGTTGTTCGAGGACGAGAAGTCGGTGCGGGCGAAAGTGCGCTCGGCAGTGACCGACACGGGCGAGGCCGGCACAGAGATGGGCGCCGGCGCGCTCAATCTGATCGGCCTGTTGCGCGCCTGCGGCAAGCTCGACACCGCCCAGGCGTTCGAGCGCGAATACGCCGGCGGCGCGCGCCGCTATGCCCCGTTGAAAGAGGCCGTCGCCGAGGCGCTTGTGGAACTGACCGGCGGCATGCGGCAGCGCCGCGAGGCCATCGCCGCCGACCGCGAGCAGGTCAAGCGGTGGATGCGCGAAGGCGCCGAGAAGGCCCGCGCCATTGCCCGCGCCACGATGAAAGATGTGCGCCGCCTGACAGGGCTGCCAAAGCACAACGAGTGACGCGCCGCCGGCCACCCGCTCACAGGCGCCCGCCCCCGATGCCCACTCACATCCGCCCATCTGAATGCACGACGCGCCCCGACACGAGCCGGACGGCTCGCAAGGGCGCGTCGGCCTCCTCTCCCATTCGCTCTGTTTCATACGACGCGTTGCGTTTGGTCAGGTACTCGTCCAGCTCCGCTTTCAGGCTGGCGAGAATGGCGCGTTCCAGCTCCACCAGCCGGGCCTGATTGCCAGCCGGCGCATCCTGCAAATCGAGCGCCATCTGAAAGTGCGGCAGGCACAGGCCGGCCGACCGCTCGAATGCGCCGCGCAGCGCCGGATCGTTGATGTCGTTGACGAGCGCGCGCAGAACCACACCCTCCTGTCGCCGCTCGTACTCGCACAACGGACACATCCGGCGGGGCCGCACAGCCCGCATGACATTGCGCAGCACAGCGCGCAGCCCAATTGGAAAGGCGCGCTTCAGCGCGGACAGCGGGGCGTTCATGGCCCGGTCGATCTGCCGCGCCACGTCGTTGATGATGTCCTGATGCAGCGTCGCCGCGCCAAGCATCCGCCCGTGTCCGCCGACCAGCATGGCCCCGTGAATGGAGCAGAATCCGCGCGCGGCGCGGATTTCATCGCGCCGCGCGACGACCAGAAGTTGCTCGTAGAGGAACACGTCCACGTGCTGGCGCACGGCCTGGTTGACCAGCCGGCACACCGCACAGTCGGGCTGACGGAGCGCCTCAAGCAGATCGGTGTAGGTGGTGCGGTAGTCCTGGCCGGCGTGTCGCCGGGTCGATGCGCGGGTCATAACCAGCCCGCCACACTGAGCGCGCCGCACACGGCAAAGGCCAGCGCGATCAGCGCGCCCAGCAGCACCATGGGGCCGGTGTTGCGATACCGCAACAGCCACCACAGACCCAGGACGACAAGCAGCGGGATCATGTTCGGCATGATCCGGTCCAGCACCGCCTGCTGCAGGGCAATCTGAGCGCCGTCGATCTGGATGATCGCCCCGGCGGGCAATTGCAGCGGCGCATAGGTCAGCAGCAGCCCGCCCAGCACGAACGCGCCCAGACGCACCGCGCCAAACAAACCGGCGCGCAGCCAGTCATTCGCGCGCGCCCAGGCTGCCACACGCCGGAGCTGGGTATACCCAAACTGGAAGCTGGCGTAAGCGATGGACAGCACAACCGCCGCCTCGAACACGACGAACAGGAACGGTCCAAGCAGATTGCCCTGCCGGGCCAGGCTGGCACCGACGGCAACCGCAAAAGCGGTCAGGGCGCCTTGCACCAGGGCGTCGCCGGTGACACCCAGGGCCGCCATCGCGCCGGTCCTGGCGCCCACAAACTCGGCTTCGTTGATCGTGTCGCCCATCGCCCGCCGCTCTTCGAGCGCGACCGAGGCGCCGACAGCCGCTGCGCCAAGCGAGAACTCGGCGCTGAACAGCGAGAGGTGGCGGCGCAGGCACGCTGCGCGCTCCTCAGCCGTGACATACAGCTTGCGCGCGATGGGCGCCAGGGCTGTGGCAAAGCCGATGTTTTGAAAACGCTCGAAGTTCAGCGCGGCGTTGTGGAAGAACACCCACAGGATCAGCGACACGCGCAAATCGCCGGCAGTGAGCGGCGAGGGGCCGCGAGCGGCGTCGGGTTCGATCTGATCCGACGGCAGCGCGTCGGCCACCAGCGTGTCCTGGGCCGGCTCCATGCGTTTGCGCGCGACAAAGGCGTGAATGGTGGCAATGCTGGCGCCCAGCAAGGTGAGCGGTGCCGGCCCGAAGGCATGGGATGCAAGCCAGCCCAGCAGGAAATAGGCGGCGCTGCTCCCCTGCGCGAGCGCGCGCGCGCTCATGGCAATGCCCAGCGCCGCGAGCAGATACTGGCTCAAACGCAGGGCAGTTTGCACCCACAGCGGCAGCGCGCCTGCAACGTTGACCAGGGTCTGCGCGTCGAACCGCAGCAGGACAAAAGCCGGTATGAACGTGACAACGAACAGCCACACCTGAGAGGGGCCCACGTTGATGAAAGCAACCAGCGTCGCGTCGCCGCGCTCGGCGAAATAGTCTGCCCAGTGGGCCAGCACGCTGTTGAAGACGCCGCGCATGAACACCAGCAGCGCGCTGAACACGGCCAGCGCGCCAAAGATGGCCAGCGCCTGCGGGTTGTCGACGGTGACGCCGTTCAACAACAAGATGGGGATGCCCACGTAGCCGGCCAGCGCAAGGTCCGGCCCGAAGCGCAAGCGCAACTGACTCAGGGCGAGCGCGCTCAGATTCAACACGCCGCCCAGCGCAGCGCCGGCCAGCGGATCGCCTAGCAACAGGCCGACAATCGTTCCCGCGACGAGCGGTTGCGAGAGGATGTAGCCTCCCAGGCCGGCGTTAAAGGCAGACTGGGAGAAGGCATAAAACAACGCGATCAGCGCCGCCTGGAAAACGCTCATGCGTCAGAGCGGTCCTTCTGCTTCGGCGCAGCCTTGTTGGGCTTTGCCTGTGTCGCGGCTTTGGCGCGCGGCTTTTTCGGCGCAGCCGGTCGCTGAGCTTGTCGAAGCGGAGCCTGTCGAACCGCCGGTCGGTGAGCCTGTCGAACCGCCGGTCGAACCGACCCTGACTTTGCCGGCTGAGCAGTCTTCTTGGACGCGCTTTTGCCGGTTGCTTTGCTCGATCGGGTGGTTTTGGGGCCGGCTTTTGCGCGCGGGTCTGTCCCGGGCGCCGCACTTTCCGGCGCCGGCGGCTCGGCAGCCGGAGCAAGCGCCGCCGTCAGACGGTTGTACAACGCCATCACATTGGCCTGGTGCAACTGAGTGACCACGCCGCTCAACAACACGCGTTGCAGGCCGCACGATTCGAGCGTGATACGACGGGCCTCTTCGCGCGTCCCGCCGGCTTCAACCAGTTGCCGCACTTTGGTCTGCAAGTTTTCCAGGTAGTTCAGGCTGCGCCGGAGGTTGTCCTTGATCTCGCCGCGCAGGATGATCTCGCCGTGCCCCTGAACGATGCTTTCCAGCGGCATGGCGGCCACCGCCTCGATGGACGCGCGCAACTGATCGATGTCACCCTCGCCGATGGTTGGGATGGCCATGATCGTGTCGCCGGCGAACAGGATTTTCTCTTCCTGCAGAATGACCGACACGGAATCGACCGTGTGGCCGGGCGAAGGGAAAATCTCCAATGTCTTGCCGGGCAACTTCAGGGCAAACACGCCGCTGGTGAACGTGATGGTCGGCAAGCGCAGTTTCACAATCGCCAGCTCACGGCTTTGTTGGCGAGCCGCTTCGAGCGCCCTGAACCCCCTTTCGATGAGAATATCGCGGCAGGCGGCGTGCGCAATCACTTCCGCCCTGGGAAACAGAAAAGCCCCATAGGTGTGATCCGCCTGGTGCTGGGTATAGATTACATAACGCACGCCATCTGGGCAGCGGCGGCGGGCGAACAGGGCGATCTGGGCTGTCTCTTCGGGGAAGGGCAGCGTATCGATCATGACGCCGACTGTGCCGGACACAATCAGGCTGGCCGTCACCTGGGCATAACGATCGCTGGTAAAAACGTAGACGTCTTCAGAAAGCCTTTCCCAGTGCATAGAGATGAATGTGAAGAGCCAATTTTCCGCATACTACTCCATAATTGGCTGCAACGCAAATCGCCAGACATAAATCTTAGCCTGTCGTCTGGATTTGCGCATCTCGAGGTTGAGCCTATAATCTGCTTTGTGGTCGCCTTGTGGCCACCCATCTTATGCTCGCTCAGACGTTCGGCGGGCGGTGATCTGAACCATGATGATTGGCGGCATTGTCGGTCTGGTTTTCGCAGTATTTCTGCTGGTCAACGGCTTTGCGGCCCTCCGGCGTCCCCTGGATGCGCTGGTGCGGTATGACCCGGTCGGCAAGCTGCTGGTCGAAAAGCGCGGCGAGGCATTCACCCGGCGGGTCTATCGCCTCTATGGGTTTGGCATGGTCGTGATCGGCATGATCGTCGCCTACCTGTCACTGGGCCTGCTGCGCGGTTGACCTTCTTCCTTGTTCCTTCATCCTTCTTCCTTGACCCATGAACCAATCCGACCTGATTACCCTGTTTCACTCGCGCTACGCCTGCGCTGCGGCATTTCTGGCCCGCGCGCCGGGCCGTGTGAATCTGATTGGCGAGCACACCGACTACAACGAAGGGTTTGTCCTGCCGATGGCGATTGACCGCGATGTGACGATTGTCGGCGCCCCCCGGCAGGACCGCATGGTGCGGCTGTGCTCCGCTGACTTCGACCAGACCGCCACGTTTTCGCTGGATGCCATTGCGCCGGACCCGGCCACACCGTGGAGCAACTACATGCGCGGCGTCGCGCTGATGCTTCAAAACGACGGGCTGGCGCTGCGCGGGTTCGACGGCGTGGTGAGCGGGGATGTGCCGATCGCCAGCGGCCTGTCCTCTTCCGCCGCGACCGAGATGGCGACTGTGATGGCCTTCTGTGCAGCGTCGGGCCAATCGATCGATGGCGTGCGGGCCGCTCAACTCGCTCAGCGCGCCGAAAACCAGTTTGTCGGCGTCAACTGCGGGATCATGGATCAGTTCATTTCGGCGCTGGGCAAAGCCGGCCACGCGCTGTTGATCGACTGCCGCTCCCTGGACTATGAGCTGGCCCCGCTGCCCGCCGGCGTGACCGTGCTGGTGGTGGACACGACCGCGCCGCGCACGCTGGCCGGCAGCGCCTACAACCAGCGCCGGCGCGAGTGCGAAGAAGGCGCCCGTCTGTTGGGCGCGCGCAGCCTGCGCGATGTGAGCGCGCAGGACTTCGAGCGCCGGCGCGACACGCTGCCCGATCTGATTGCCCGACGCTGCGCGCACGTCATTCACGAAAATCAGCGCGCGCTCGACGCCGTGGCCGCCCTGCGGCGCAACGACCTGCCCGCCTTCGGCGCGCTGATGAACCAGTCGCACGACAGCCTGCGCGACCTCTACGAGGTGAGCAGCGCAGAACTGGACGCGGTGGTGGACATTGCGCGCGGCGCGCCGGGCGTGCATGGCGCGCGCATGACCGGCGCCGGCTTCGGCGGCTGCGCCATTGCGCTGGTCGATCACGACGCGGTGGCCGCCGTCAGCGCCCGCATCGCCGCAGAATACCCCCGCCGAACCGGCCGCGCGCCGAACATCTATCCGTGCGTGGCGTCCAACGGCGCCAGCTGGGCGGCTTTGTGAACCCGACACTACGATCCGCCCCGGCAAAAGCGCACCCAGCCGGCCTCGCGTGGGTTATATTCTTTGAAAATTTGTAGAGACGCGCTGCCGCGCGTCCCTACAAAAAACGCGCATTGCGACTGGAGAAATGACATGCTGCACATCGTGATGGACGGGTCTGGCGACATGCCGCCGGAATGGGCAAGCGCCTATGACCTTCAGGTCGTGCCGATCGTGATCCACATCGGCGAGCAGACTTTCCTGCAGGGCGTCAACCTGTCTGACGAGGATTTCTATCGCTACGTTGACGAGAACAGGGTCATTCCCAAAACGGCCACGCCTTCGCCGGAGCAGTTCATCGAGGTGTTCCGCCGCATCGCAAAGGCCGGCGACACGATCCTCTCCATCAACTTGTCGAGCAAGCTGTCGGGCACATTCGCCTCGGCGCGCATCGCCGCGCAGGCTTTGGAAGGCGAGATTCCCGTGGTCGCCTTCGACTCGTGGTCCGGCTCCGCCGGCCTGGCCTACATGTGCCGCGAAGCGCGCATCCTGGAACGGCTGGGCACGCCGTTGCAGGGCATCCTCGACCGGCTGGACTTTATCCGCCGCAACACCAACATCATGTTCATGCTCGACACGCTGGAGTACGCCCGGCTCAGCGGGCGCGTGAAGGCGCTGCAGGCGGCGGTGGTGTCGCTGTTGAACATCAAGCCGATCATCAACGTGCGCGAGGGGGCGATGGAACTGGCCGATCGCGTGCGCACCCAACAACGGGCGCTTGCCTACATCGTGGACGCCATGCGCCAGCGCCTGGGCGAGCAACGGGTGAACGTCGCTGTGGTGCACGCGCGCGCGCCGGAGGTCGGGCAGATGCTGAAGGAGAAAGTGCAGGCCGCGCTCAACTGCAAAGATCTGATCATGACCAACCTGTCGATCTCGGTGGCCGCGCACCTGGGGCCGGGCACGGTGGGCATGATCGCGTTTCCAGCCGCGCCAGAGGCGTGAAAAGCGAAGGTGTCGGACTCCTCACACGAGTCCGATACCTGTGGCGCCTCGATACGCCGCCAGCGCCGCGTCCTTCACTTCCTGCGCCACCAGCGGAAACCCGCTCAGCACGTGGGCGAACTCCGCTTCCGTCAGCCCGTACAGGCGCGCAATCAGGCCGTCCAGCCCGGCGCGCAACGCCCCCGCTCCGCGTCGGAGAGCGGCCGGCGCGGAGGTTCAATCCCCACCGCTTTCGCCAGGTCGTCGAACTGCGGCGTGACGCAGATCAGCCTGGCCGCCCGCTCCACAATCGGCCGGAATGCCGCGTCCTGCGCGGTCAGCCGGGGCACGGGAACGTTGTAGACAAAGAAGAAAGACAAGTGAGCAGTGACTCGATGCCTGACAAATGAATCAAACACAAACGAGTTGAAGACAGCGCACACGAAAACCCGTTCAAGATCGTCCAGTGAAGATTGCGCCCTGTCCTCCAAACTCATCGTGTGCGGGCAGAAAACACCACGGGGCAGAATAGCAGCTATCATTGTCCGCTCATTCGTGCTTGCCGCAACATCCCGAAATCCCAGCCGATAGCCCTGATAGTCCAGCGTCTGCCCCGTATCCGGCGCTTTGCCCAACAGCGCCCGGCGCCCCTGCTTCTCGTCCACCCAGTAGCGCGGCCCGGCAAAGTGCGCGTCGAACTGGTGGATCATCTTGCCTTCGTACAACGGCAGCCGGCCTGCGCCGGGCCGGGTCTTGAACAAAT
>DAOTYS010000001.1:0-6025 GCA_034434575.1 Thermoflexales bacterium | reverse complement strand
GGGCCGGGCATCGTGCGCTGGCTGCTGGTCAGGCTGTCAAGCTCGCGCGTGGTTCCAGCCCGCGTCGAAGCTACGACCGTCGAGGACGAATTGCAGGACGGACAGGTGTTGCCGTTTGCCGGAGACTTGCAGGTGGTCCATACCCCCGGCCACACGCAAGGGCACGTGGCGTTCCTGTGGCCGCGCGAGGGCGGCGTGCTGTTCGCCGGCGACATGGCCAGCAACATGGGCCGGCTGGGGCCAAGCATCCTGTATGAGGACTACGCCACAGCACTGCGCAGCCTGGCGCGCGTGAGCAGCCTGAATTTCAAAGTCGCCTGCTTCAGCCATGGACCGGCCATCGTGGGGAAAGCGCGCGAGCGCTTCCAGCAGAAGTGGGGAAAGCCAGACGATCCCGCGCTTTAGCGGAAGCACTCATAATTGCCGGCAACAAACCATCCTTGAATGAAAGAGGCCAACATGAATCATGTCGAACGATTCCGCGCCCTGATGAACTTTCAGCCGGTCGATCGCCTGCCCAGGTGGGAATGGGCCATGTGGTGGGACAAGACCATCGACCGTTGGCGCAGTGAGGGCCTGCCATCCCGCCTGACCAGCGTGTTCGACATTCACGAGTATTTCGGTCTCGACCCCTACATCCAGTTCTGGTTCAGCACCACCGATCCGACCATCGAAGCGACCCAGCACCACGTCGAAGGCATCGTGCACAGTATGGACGATTACCTGCGCCTCCGGCCCATGCTCTTTCCCGATCATGCCAGGTCGATCGGACGCATGACGCCCTGGTTCGAGCGCCAGAAGCGCGGCGATGTGGTGGTCTGGATCACCCTGGAAGGCTACTTCTGGTTCCCGCGCACGCTGATGGGTTTCACAGACCTGATGTACGCCTTTATCGATCAGCCCGAGCTCGTGCATCAGATGAATCAGGATCTGCTGGCATTCAATCTGCGCTTGCTGGAACTGGTGGCCCAGGCCGGCCGGCCCACCTTCATGACCATGGCCGAAGACATGTCGTACAACCACGGCCCGATGATCTCGCGCAAGCTGTGCGAGGAGTTTCTATCGCCCTATTACCGCGCCACGCTCGAACGCGCCAGGGAGATGGGCATGTTGGTCATCACCGACACTGACGGCGATGTGACGCTGCTGGCGCCGTGGCTGCAATCGGTCGGCGTGGACGGCGTGTTGCCCCTGGAACGACAGGCCGGCGTGGATGCCGTGAAGATGCGCGGACAGTTCCCCACCCTGCGCATGGTCGGCCACTTCAACAAGATGACGATGACCGAGGGCGAAGAGACCATGCGCGCCGAGTTCGAGCGCCTTGTGCCGTTGATGAAGTCGGGCGGCTATATCCCCAGCGTCGATCACCAGACGCCGCCGGGCGTGTCGCTCGAGCAGTACCGCGTGTATCTGAAGTTGCTCGATGAATACACCCGCATCTGCCCGTGATGATTCGGGCGGCCATCGCCGGCTATCTCTCACAACAGCCGGCGATACAAGCGGTGCGTCTTGTAGAAATCGATGCCCAGGTCGCGCATTTCGCGCTGCATCTGCTCGTTCTCCACGCCGATCTGCACGATTTCAGCGTGCTCGAAACCGCCCTCGATGATGCTCTTGCGCATTTCGCTGAACAGGAGCGCCGTGCCTCCCAGTCCGCGATGCTTCTCGACTATCGCCGCGCCGTTGATGTTGACCCATTTCGTGCGTCTGAGTTCCAGCAGCAGGTCGAGCCAGCCAAACGGCAGCAGCCGGCCTTTGGAGCGTTGTAGCGCGGCGCTCACATCGGGGTAGGCAAACAGAAAACCGACCAGTTCCTCGCCTTTGGTCACGATCTTGATCAGGCGCGGGTCGGCAAACCACTTGAGCTGGCCGGCCATCATGGCAACCTCGTCGTCGGTCAGCGGCGTGTTGCCGGTGGTGCCCGGCAGCGCCGCGTTGTATAGCTCGCGCAGGCGCGGCGCGAACGCCATCAACTCGCGGCGCGTCGTAAAGCGCGCAACCTGGAACCCGCGCTTCTGTCTGACTCGCTCGGCGATCTGATCGACCTTTTCCGGCCACGGCGCGCGCGGGCTGAGATAGCCGGAGACCAGCTCCCCATCCACGTCGAAACCGCTGGCCTCGACCAGCGCCGGATAGTGCGGCAGGTTGTAGGCAATGCCAAAAGCCGGGCGGTGCTCAAAGCCTTTGACCAGCAGGCCGATGCCATCCAGCGCGGTGAAGCCTTTCGGCCCGACGATCTTGTTCAGCCCGCGCGCCGCCGCCCAGCCAAAAGCCGCGTCGAACAGCGCGCGCGACGCTTCCATGTCGTTCTCGCACTCGAACAGGTTGAAGAAGGCTGTGCGTTCGTGGTTGAACTCGTTGTAACGGCGGTTGTCGATCACGGCCAGCCGGCCCACCACAGCGCCGTCGCGCCGGGCGAGGAAGAACGCCGCGTCCGAATGACGATAGAAGGGATGTTTGCGCCGATCGAGCGGCCGGCGAGCGTCCATCGCCAGCGGCGGCGTCCATTGCGGGACGTCGCGATAGAGACGAAACGGCAGGGCAAGGAACGGCCTGACCTGAGCGCGGTCGGCAGTGTCGATCTCGGCTATGACAATGGACATAGGTGAATCGGCCAGCGCGCGTATGACGCGTTCTGCGCCGGCAAGCCGGCAGACGGACAACGGGTTGACGCAGCGCGAATGGTATCATGCCGGCGCTGGAACGTTCAGGCCGGCCAGTGGGCAGATCGATAAGGCAGGCGCGCATGACCATCAACCGAACCAGACTGCGAGAGGGTCTCGTCCAGTGCTACAGTCTGAGCGAACTCGAAACACTGTGCGCAGACATCGATGTGGATTTCGATGTGCTGCCGGGCGAGGACAAAGTCTCCAAGTCGCGTGAATTGATCGACTACCTCAATCGGCGCGGCCAGTTGGAGAAGCTGCTGGCATATTGCCGCGCCGATCGCCCCGGCTACAACTGGAGCGCAGTCGATGCGCCGGCTGCGTATTCAACGGCTGCGCCGCCCGGGCAGGCGGTCTCCCAACGCAGCCTGGATCAGGACTGGCAGGCCGAGTTCAACCTGCGTTTCCTCAAGGCAGCCGTTGTGTGGATCACCGTCGAACCACAACAGACAAGTTGCTGCGGTTTTGTGGTCGAGCCGCGCGGCTACGTCGTAGCGTTCGACTTCGGCCAGTATCGCAACGCGGCGAAGATCACCATTACCTGGAACGGACAGGACTACGCCGGGCAGTGGGTCGCATCCGACCCGGATGCCATGGTGGCGCTGCTGAGGCTGGCCGGCTCGCCGGGTCAGCTTTTCCCGGCCATTCAGCTCAGTGTCATCGACCCGGTCAACCCGGGCGACGTGATCTATCTGATGGGTTACGACACGCGCGCCTGGCTCAACAGCGCCGGCCGCGTCACGGCCACCGGCGCCGTGCTGCGCGACTACAAAATTCCGGTCATTCTGGCCGACATCGCCACGCGCGTGGGGTATGCTGGCGCGCCTGTCATCAACCAGAACGGCCATGTGATCGGTGTTCACTTTGCGCGGGACCCTCAGCGCGGTGCCGCGCTGATCCCGGTTGAATACGTTCACCGGCTGCTGATCAGCCGCATGTAGCGTTGCGCGTCCCGTGTTGCCTGGGCGATCATCCGACGGCGGGCCGGGCGATCCGACAGTTCTTCAACGACGACTGACGAACACCCGGCCTCCAGGAGCATGTGGGATGGCAGAAATAGACAGCGACCTGAAACGCTGGCTGACAGCGCGCGGACAGGAGATCGCGCAATCGCTGGAGCAGCATCGCGAATCCATTTGCGCGCGGGTCGCCACACGCTTGTTTGTAGAGTTCCCCTCTCTCTGTCTGGACGTCTCCAGGCCGGATGCTGTTCAGTTTCAGGCGCTGGCCTTCAGCCAGACGCCGGCCCGCTTTCACCGCCAGATGCAAATCGTGCTGCGCGCGCAGTCACTGCGTTCGATGGACTGGGAGTACCGCTGGTCCAGGCGCCTGCTGGCTCGCTACGGGATACGGCAACATCATCTGGTCAGCGCAGCGCGCTGGTATTTCGAGGCCGCCGCCAGCATTCTGGCGTTTGGCGAGACAGATCAGAGAGGATTTGGCTTGCTCGAAGCAGCCGTTGTGGACCTGGTTCGCGCATCGGCCGACCCTGCACCCCCGTCCGCTGTATAGCCCGTTCGGGTGACTGAATGCTTGCAGGTCGCGTATCGGGCGTTCCAGTTATACTCGGTTCTGATATCAACCGAGCACAGATGTCCGATGGCCAGACCGGGCGGCGGAGCAAGCCCATGTGATGAACGCAACCACAAGCGCGGATCTCGAACAACTGCTGGCGCAAATTCGGCAAGCCAAGCTCGAATGGGAGACGACGGTAGACGCATTGCCGCAAGTGGTGTGTCTGCTGAATCGAGGCGGTTACGTTCTGCGCGCCAATCGCGCGGTGGAACGATGGGGCTATGGGCGCGTTCAGGATGTGAAAGGCCGGGAATTGCATCAACTGGTGCACCCGGGATGCCGCGATCCCGAGTGCGCATTCAACTCATTCTGGTGCGCCGCCTGGGGCATGGTCGCTGCCGGCCAGTCTGCAGAGTCAGAAGTCGACGACCCGCACTCCATGCGCTATCTGCACGTGCAGGCCAGCCCGCTCAACCATGCGCGGCAAGACGAACTGAACGGATCGGGCAGTTTTGCGGCAATTGTCATTCACGATATCACAGAGCGAAAGCGCGCTGAGCAGGAACGGGAGCGGCTGCTCGCGCAAGTGCGCGCCGGCCGCGAACAGCTTCAGATGTTATCTCGCCGCATGCTCGATGTTCAGGAGAACGAGCGTCGCGCGATCGCCCGCGAACTGCATGACGACATCGGTCAGGACCTGACCGCCGTGAAAATCAACCTGCAGGCCGTGCAGCGGCTGGCCGAAACTGCCTTGCCATATGTGGAGGAAAGTGTCGCCATCGTGGAGCGGGCGCTGCAACAGGTGCGCAATCTCTCATTGGAGCTGCGGCCATCCATGTTGGACGACCTCGGCCTGGTTCCCGCGCTGCGCTGGTATATCGGGCGCACGGCGCAACGGGCCGGCTTCCAGGCAGAATTCTCCAGTCACCTGGGCGACGCGCGGCTCCCGCCGGAGATCGAGACCACCTGTTTCCGCATCACTCAGGCAGCGCTGACCAATACCGTGAAACACGCGCGCGCCGATCGTGTGCTGATCCGCCTGGGCATCCGGGAAGGTGAGGTGTATCTCACCATCCGGGACAACGGGATCGGCTTCGATGTTGATGCGGCGCGACGCCGGGCCATCGAAGGAGGCAGCCTGGGTATCCTCAGCATGGAGGAGCGGGTGTTGCTCGCCGGCGGCCGGATCGAGATTGAGTCAGCGCCCGGACACGGCGCCGAAGTCCGCGTCTCGTTTCCATACACCGAAGGATCAGCATGACCATTGGACCCGTGCGGATTTTGTTAGCCGAAGATCACAAGCTGGTGCGCGCCGGCATTCGCGCGCTGCTGCAAAGCCTGCCCGGCGTGGAAGTGGTGGCCGAGGCCAGCGATGGGCGCGAGGCGCTTCGACTGGCGGAAGCGCACCGCCCGGACATTGTGTTCATGGACATTGCGATGTCCGGGATGAACGGTCTGGAAGCCACCACCCGGATTGCGCGCGATTTTCCGGATGTGCGCGTGATCATCCTGTCCATGCATGCCAATGAGGAATATGTGTTGCAAGCGTTGCGCGCCGGCGCCTCTGGATACCTGCTCAAAGACGCCGGCACTGCCGAACTGGAGATCGCCGTAGCGGCTGTCGCCCGGGGCGAGACCTACCTCAGCCCGGCTATCTCAAAACATGTCATCGACGAATACATGCGCCGGGTCAGCGGCGGACAAGCCGGCGGCGGCAACGACAACAATCCCTTCGACCGGCTGACCCCTCGCCAGCGCGAGATTTTGCAGTTGATTGCCGAGGGACACACCATGCAAGACATCGCGCGGATTCTCAACATCAGCCTGAAAACTGTGGAAACGCA